>DATLGB010000179.1:0-7719 GCA_035540675.1 Solirubrobacteraceae bacterium
CGCTCCGTGCGCAGCGCCATCGGCGAGGCCGCGGCGGCCCTGGAGGGGCCGGTCGCGCACGAGCTGGGGCGCGCGGCGGCGGCGCGCCGCGAGCCCGCCGTGGGACGCGCTCATCTCCGGCGTGCTCCTCCAGCGCGACGCCGGAGATGAGCGCGTCCCACGGCGGGCTCGCGGCGCGCCGCCGCAGCGCCTCGAGCGCCGCCTCGGTCGGCTCGCCGGCGGCGAGCGCCGCCGCCGCGCGCCCCAGCTCGTGCGCGACCGGCCCCTCCAGGGCCGCCGCGGCCTCGCCGATGGCGCTGCGCACGGAGCGCCCGGCGGCTAGCGAGGCGGCCAGCGCGCGGGCGGCGCCCGCGGCGCCCGCCGCCAGCCGCGCGCGGTAGCGGCGCCGGCCGGCGCGCAGGAGCGCCGCCGCCAGCGCCGGCCCGGCGACGGCGGCGGGTACCGCCAGCGCAGGGCCGCCCACGATCCAGCCGGCGCCGAGCAGGCAGCCGGTGGCGAGCACCGCCAGGCGCCGCCGCTCGGGCGCCGTCGGCGGCCGTCCCTCGCCGTGCGCCCGCCGCAGGGCGCGCAGCGCGGCGTCGATCCAGGCCCAGGCGCGGGCGCGCTCGACGGCCGCCAGCAGCTCCCAGGCCCCGCCCACGGCGGCGGCGCCGGCGGCGAGCGCCATCAGCCCGGCGGCGCTCACGCCGCCGCCTCGCTGCCCGCCGCGATCCGCGCGCCCAGCCGCTCCGACAGCGCCGCCCGCCACGTCGGCCGCCCGTCGCGAAGCGCGTACAGCGTCCGCACGCCGGCACCGCCGGCCACGCGGACGACCTCCGCCACCTCCGTCACCGCCCGGCCGCCGTCGCTGCTGCGGCTCTGGCAGACCACCAGGTGCACGGCGTCGGCCACCTGCTCGCGGATCGCGGCGTGCGGCAGCCCGACGCCGGCCATCAGCGCGAGCGTCTCGAGCCGGCGCAGCGCCTCGACGGCCGAGCCGGCATGGATCGTCGAGAGCGAGCCGTCGTGACCGCAGGAGAGCGCGCCGAGCATGTCCAGCGCCTCCGGCCCGCGCACCTCGCCGACGACGATGCGGTCCGGGCGCATGCGCAGCGCGTTGCGCACGAGCGAGCGGATCGTGACCTCGCCACGCCCGTCGAGGCCGGGCGGCCGCGCCTCGAGCCGGACGACGTGCGGCTGGCGCAGGCGCAGCTCGGCCGCGTCCTCGATCGTGACGACGCGCTCCGACGCCCCGATGAACTCCGACAGCGCGTTGAGCGTCGTCGTCTTGCCTGACCCGGTCCCGCCGCAGACCAGCAGGTTGCAGCGCGCGCGGACCGCCGCGGCCAGGAAGTCGAGCAGCGGGCGTCCGACCGTCCCGCGCTCGACGAGGTCGCCGGCGCCCAGGCCGCGGGCGCGAAAGCGGCGGATGGTCAGTGCCGGCCCGTCGACCGCCAGCGGCGGGATCACGACGTTGACGCGCGAGCCGTCGGGCAGGCGCGCGTCGACCAGCGGCGACGCCTCGTCCACCCGCCGGCCGAGCGGCGCCAGCACGCGCTCGATGACGTCGCGCAGCTGCGCTTCGCTCGCGAAGGCGACGTCGGTCACCTCGAGCCGCCCGGCCCGCTCCACCCATACCGGCCGCAGGCCGCTGACCATGACCTCGTCCACCTCCGGGTCCTCGAGCAGCGGCTGCAGCGGCCCGAGCCCGAGCGCCCGCTCGGTCACGCGCCGCAGCAACTCGGCGCGCGTCGGCGCGTCCAGCAGCGCCGCCTCGCGCTCGACGAGGGCGGCGATCCGCTCGGCGGGCGCCGCCGTCGCGTCGGCGTCGGCCAGGAGCCGGTCGCGCAGCGACGCGGCGAGGCGATCGACGGCGTCACCGCTCACCGCAGCCCCTCCCCCACCGCGACCGCGCCGGCGCGGCGATCGTCGCCGGCGGCGCGCGGCAGCAGGCGCAGCTCACGGGCGAACGACTGCGCTGCGGTGAGGTAGACCGCCTGGCGCAGCGTGACCCGCAGCGTGGCGGCGACGCGGGCACCGGCCGCCGCCTCGGGTTCGGCGGCGGCGGCGCCCGCCGCCAGCACCTCGACGTCCTGGAGCGCCAGCTCGGTCCCGGCGCCCTCGCGGGTGACCAGTACGTCCACGCGAGCGCCGGCGACCACGAGCTCGGGCGAGCCGGCGGCGACGACCTCGACGGCGCGCTCGCCGCGCCGCACCGCGACGCCGCCGGAGCCGGGGCCGGCGGCGGCCAGATCGGTCAGGCTGACGTACGAGCCGCGCGGAAGCTCCACCGCCGGGACGCCGCCGGCGACCTCCGCCGGCGCCGACGCGGCGGCGGGCGGCGCCCAGCGCGCGGGCATGCGCCGCACGGCGAGGTCGCGCAGGCGGATCGGCCGGTCGGGCACGAGGTCGCTGCGCGCGACGACGACGTCCACCAGCGGCGCCAGCCGGCGCTCGAGCGCCGCCTCGCGGCGGGCGACGTCGGACGCGGCGAGCCCGCCGAGCACGAGCGCGAGCGCGACGAGCAGCAGCCCGCGCCGCCGGCGCGTCACGACCGCGCCTCCCACGCGATCGGCTCCGCGGCGATGGGCAGCTCGAGCGCCAGCGCCGCGCCGCGCGGCGACGGGCCAGCGCACAGGCGGCCGCCGTGGCGCTCGGCGATGCCCGCCGCGATCGCCAGGCCACGGCCGCGCGCACCCCGTCCCTTGCGCGGGCGGCGGACGAGGTCGTCCAGCGGCGCGCGCAGCCCGCCGCCGCCGTCGCGGACCTCGAGCCGCACGCGGCCGCCGGTCGCGCGGGCGCGCATTTCGACATCGCCCGCACCGTGCTCGAGCGCGTTGGCGAGGAGGTTCGACAGCGCCTGCGCGATGCGCGCGCGGTCGGCGCGCACCACCACACCTCCGCCAGCACCGGTGACGGTCAGTCGCCGGCCGCGGGCCGCGAGCACCGGCCGCCAGGCCAGGGCGAGCTGCGCCAGCAGCGCCGCGACCGGGACGTCGTCGTGACGGTCGGTCGCGCGCTCTCCGGCCGGCGCGGCGGTCAGGTCCTCGAGCGCCAGGCGGGCCCGCCGCAGCTGCGCGTCGAGCGCCAGCGCCGCGTGGTCGTCGATCTCGCCGCGCACTGCGAGCGCGTCGAGCGCGAGCTGCGCCGCCGTCAGGGGGCCTCGCAGCTCGTGCGACGCGCGCGCGACCAGCTCCAGACGCGCGCCGTCCCGGCGCACGAGCAGCGCCGCCGCCGCCCAGCCGAACCCGGCCAGAAGGGCCAGCAGCGCGGTCATGCAGCCACCGCCACCGGGTCGAGCAGGCGGTAGCCGACGCCCCAGACGTTGACCACGAACCGGTCGCCGTCGTCGCCGAGCTTGCGCCGCAGGCGGCACGCGTGCGAGTCGAGCGTCCGCGTCGTCCCGCGGCTGCGGAAGCCCCAGACGTCGCGCAGCAGCTCGTCCTTCGTCCACACCCGCGTCGGCTCGGCGGCCAGCGCCCGCAGCAGCGCGAACTCCTTCTGCGAGAGCTCGATGCGCCGGCCGCGCAGGTGGACGTCACGCGTGACCGGGTCGATCTCGAGCTCGCCCACGCGCAGGCGCCCGAGCCGCGGCCGCGGCCGCGAGCGGCGCAGCAGCGCTCGCACGCGGGCCAGCAGCTCCGGGTAGCTGAACGGCTTGACCACGTAGTCGTCGCAGCCGCGCTCGAAGCCGCGCACGCGGTCGACCTCCCCGGCGCGGCCACTGACGACCAGCACCGGCTGGTCGGGGTCGACGCGCGAGACCGTGCGGTCGGCGCTGCGGACGCGCGCGATCAGCTCCAGGCCCGACCCGTCGGGCAGGCCGACGTCGACGATCGTCAGGTCGGGCGCCCGCGTCTCCAGCAGGCGCAGCGCGTCGCGGACGCAGTCGGCGGCGAGGACGTCGAAGCCGTCGGCGCTCAGGTTGTCGGCGAGGAACGTCCGGATCGCGGCGTCGTCCTCGACGACCAGCAGGGTCGGGGGCGTGTGGGTCATCGCCCCTCCTAGACGGCACGCCGGCGAAATTCGCCCCCCTCGCGGCTGGAGCGCGCGCACAGCGGTGGCGCTGAGTCGGTCGAGCGTCCTTGTGCCGAGCGGGGCTGCCGTTACTTGGTGAAGGGATACACCCTGCTGTGCGCGGTCGGCGGTGTGGCACCGACTACGTCGCGTCGAGCATCGTTCAGGACGCCTGACGACGGGAGCGGCGCCGGTTGCGCAGCCGGTGCGTGTCAGTCCGTCGACGCGAAGTGAAAGATCCCTGCCAGACCCTTGGGCGGCGCAGGACCCCCACCTATGATGCCGACGCCCGGGGACGCCCCGGCCCTCCCACCATGGACCAGCTTCGCCGCGGCAACTACGACTCGGGCCAGGACTACGTCCTGGAGTACGGGGAGCTTCGCTTCACGTTCAACGAGCGTGACTTCGCCGAGCGCGTGGAGCAGGCGGCGCTCAAGCTCGGCTTCGTGCACACGCGGCTCGAATCGCCCGAGCTCGAGGACCTGGTCAACCTCACGGTCAACGGCGAGGTCTCCGACCCGGCGTCGGCGCTGGGCGAGCACGTCAACGACTGCTGGCCGGAGATCGTCGGCCCCGCGGATCGCTCGCTCGTGCACTGGCTGCGCCGGCTCGTGTTCCGTTCGGCGTGGCTCGACCAGCGCGTCAAGGAGGGCGAGCTCGACGTGGTGTTCTGCGACGAGACGCACACCTTCGGCTACGTGCAGCCCGAGCGCGACGCCGAGCCGATCGAGCTCTCGCCCGAGCCCAACTGGGCTCGCGTCGCGTACACGCCGCGCTGACGGCCCCGCGCGGACGCGGGGCCGCCCGCAGGACCTAGACGGAGGTGGTGGCGAGCGCCTCGGCGCGCGCCTCGGCGATCTTCTGCGCGCCGGCCTCGCCGACGAGCAGCTCCGGGCGCATCGTGCCGCTGGTCGCCAGGTCGAGCGCCGGGAAGCGCCGCAGCGCCGTCAGCGTCGCGTCGAGCGTGACGACCGTGGTCTCGCCGCCGAGCGGCGCGCTCGTCGCGGCGATCACCGTCAGCGACCCGCCGTCGGCGATGTTGCGCGCCGCGGCCAGCGCGCGCCGCGCGACCGGCTGCGGGACCTGGTCGAGCGAGTCGACGATGACGACGGCGTCGCCACCGCGGGCGGCGACGCGGCGGCCCTGCTCGATGACCTGCTCGACGGCCTGGCCCTGCGCGTCCGGCGAGCCGCCGAGGGCGACGGCGGCGCTCGGCTGGATGCCCTCGCCCCACTCGCCGAGCTCCTCCGGGCGCACGCCGGCGAGCACGATCGACAGCTCGATGCCGTCGCGGCCGGACAGCGCGCCGGCGAGGCGGCGCAGCAGGTCGCTCTTGCCGGCGAGCGCGCCGCCGCAGACGGCCACGCGCGAGCCCTTGCCGATCGGCGCCAGCCACTCGACCGCGGTGACCGTCGGGTCGTCGCCGCCGAACTCGAGCCGCTCCGTCGGGAACGTGGCGGGCAGGTCGTCGAAGCGCGTGCCCTCCGCGACCTCGTCGGCCGGCTTGCCGTTGATCGTGTCGACGCGGATCAGCGACGGGAAGCGCTCGCTGCGGCGCGGCGCGCGCACGGGCCCGGCGACGCGGTCGCCCGTGACGAGCTCGCAGCGCTTGACCTGCGCGCCGGAGATGTAGACGTCCTCGTCGGAGTTCTCGCCCGGCGCGAGGCGCAGGAACCCGGAGCCGTTGCCCTGCAGCTCGACGACGCCCTCGACCACGCGGTCCTCGGCGGCGTCCTCCTCACGGCGGCTGCGGCGGCCTCCGCGGCGGCGGCGGCCGCTCTCGGGCTCGTCGTCGACCTCGGCGCCCGCGGCGGCGGCGGCCTCCTCGGCGGCGGCGGTCTCGTCCTCGGCGGTGGGCGCATCGCCGCCGTCCTCGTCGGTCGTCTTGCGCCGGCTGCGACGGGCTCGGGTGCGCTTGGGGGCGGCGGGCGCGTCGTCGTCGGCGCCGGCGACGGCGGCGCTCTCGTCGCCGGACTGCTTGGCGACGATCGCGTCGATCAGGTCGGCCTTGCGCAGACGGCGGAAGCCGTCGACGCCGATCTCGTTGGCCAGCAGGTGCAGGTCGGCGAGCGGGCTGGCTTCGAGCGCGGAGCGATCGAGGACGGGGGTCATACTGGTCTCCCTTCGGAGGTATCGGGTCGGTGGGCATCCGGCCGCGTTGGGTTCAGCGGCCGGCAACCTCTGGCGCGAAGGCTAGCGAGCCGCGCGGTCGACCGGCTCGCGGCGCAGGTGCTCGGGGACGCGGGCGCCCGCGGCGAGCGGCGCCTCGCCGCGCAGGACGGCGCGCACCGCGAGGAAGTCGGCGACCTCGCGCACGTCGTGCACGCGCAGCAGGTGCCCGCCGGCGTCGGCGACGTGGGCGACCGCCGCGAGGGTCCCGGCCAGGCGCTCGCGCGGGCGGCGCTGGACGATCGCGCCGACGAAGTCCTTGCGCGAGACGGCCATCAGCAGCGGGCGGCCGAGCGCGTGCAGCGCGTCGAGCCCGCGCAGCACGGCGACCGTCTGCGCCGGCGTCTTGCCGAAGTCGGGCCCGGGGTCGAGGACGATCTGCTCGTCGGCGACCCCGCGGTCGCGCGCGAGCGGATGGCGCTCGCGCAGCCAGCCCGCGACCTCCGCCGCCACGTCGCCGAAGCGGTCGTCGTCGAGCGACTGCTGCTTCGGGCGGACCGGCGTGTGCATGATCACCAGCGCGGTGCCCGTGGCAGCACAGACGTCGGCGAGCGCGGCGTCGGCGAGGCCGGAGATGTCGTTGACGATGCTCGCGCCCGCGGCGACGGCGGCCTCGGCCACCGCCGGCTTGTAGGTGTCGACCGACACCACGGCGCCGAAGTCGCGTACGACCCGCTCGACCAGCGGCGCGACGCGCTCGATCTCCTCCTGGACCGCCACCGCCGGGCGGTTGGTCACGTTGGACTCGCCGCCGATGTCGAGCACGTCGGCGCCGTCGGCCAGCAGCCGCTCGGCGCGGCGCAGGCGCTCGGCGAGGGTGTTCGCGCCGCGCTCGTCGGAGAACGAGTCGGGCGTCGCGTTGAGGACGCCCATGATCAGCGGGCGGCCCGGCTCGCAGCGCAGCTCCCGCTCGCCCGCGCGCAGGACGAGCGCGCTCATCAGCAGTCTGGGTCGTTCTTGTGGCAGAACCGCTCGCCGGGCGGCGGCACCACGTCGTCCTCGGGCCCCGCCGGCGTCGGCGCCGGCAGGCCCGCGTCGTCGCGCGCCTCGACCTTGCCCTGCGGGCCGCCGGCGCCGCCGGTGTCGCGGCGGGGGGCGGCCGGCCGGCGGCGCTGCTCGCGCTGCGGCGTGCGGGTGGCCGCCGGGGTCGGCACGGCGGTCGCGGCCGCGGTCGGCGCGGCGCGCGGGGTCGGCGTGGGCGTCGCCGCCGCGGCGGGACGGCGGCGGCGCTGCGTCCGCGGGCGCTTGCGGCGCGCGGCGCGGGTGGCGGTCGGCTCGGGCGTCGCGGTCGCCTCGGAACGGGCGGGCGCGGTGGCGGCCGGCTCGACGTTCGTCGACTCCGGGCCGCCGCCGCCGAACAGCGCGGCCGCCGAGGTGACGACGAGGGCGAGCCCGGCGATCGCGGCGGCCACGGCGCCGGCGCGGCGGCGGCCGGAGGCGCGGCCGGCGGCGGGGGCAGCTCGCGCGGGCTTCGGCGCGGTGGCGCGGGCGGTGGCCGCGCTGGCCGCGGCGGCGGCGCCGGGCGGCGGGCCCGGGGCGCGCTTCGGCGCGGCC
>DATLGB010000180.1:0-7469 GCA_035540675.1 Solirubrobacteraceae bacterium
GGCGCGGGCGGGTCGGCGGCGGCGGGCGGAGCCACGTCCGGCGCGGGCGGTGGCGGCTCCGTCGGCGCGGGCGCCGCCGGCTCCGGCGGCGCGAGCGCCGAGCTGTCCCACGCGAAGCTCTCGAACTGGCTCGACGGCCCCGCCTCGTGCGCGCCCTCGAACGGTGCCGGCGTGAGCGGCTTGGGCGTGCCGCCGGCACCGGTCGCGGCCGCATCGCCGGGCATCGCCAGCAACCGCGCCGAGCGCCGCCAGCGCGGCCCGAGCCGGCCGATGATGATCTCCTCGAAGTCCTCCCACGCCTCGGTCGCCGACTGCGTGCGCTCCTTCGCGTCCTTGACCAGCATCCGGCCGATCCAGTCCGAGATCTCGGGATCGGTGTCCGACACCTCGGAGGCCGGCGGGATCTGCTCGTTGACGTGGCGGAGCAGGATCGCCATCGGTGCCTCGGAGTCGTGGAACGGGACGCGCCCCGTGAACATCTCGTAGGCCATGCAGCCGACGGAGTAGAGGTCCGTCCACGGCCCGACCTCCTGCGCCATCGCCTGCTCCGGCGCCATGTACGTCGGCGTCCCGACGGTCGTGCCGGTCGCGGTCAGGAACGCGCCCGTCTGCATCCGCGTGGTGGCCTTCGCGATGCCGAAGTCGGCGATCTTGATGCGGCCGTCGGCGGTCACCATCAGGTTCTCGGGCTTGAGATCGCGGTGGACGATGCCGTGCTGCTCGCCCGCGGCGAGCCCGGCCAGGAGCCCCTCGAGCACGCCGGCGATCTGCGCGAGCTCCATCTTGCCGATGTACGGGCGCAGCGAGCCGCGCTCCACGTACTCCATCGCGATGTAGGGCGTCCCGTCGTGCTCGAAGTAGTCGTGGACGGTGACGATGTTCGGGTGGCTGAGCGACCCCGCGACGCGCGATTCGCGGATGAAGCGCTGCGCGAACGACGGGTCCGACGCGTGGAACGCGCCGAGCTCCTTCAGCGCGACGAAGCGGTCGAGGTCGGTCTGGCGCGCGAGGTAGACGAGCGCCATGCCGCCGCGCCCTAGCTCGCGCAGGATCTCGTACCGACCGACGGTCTTCAGGACATCCGGCATCGGCGGCTCACCCCCGCGAACGGACAGCGGACGGCTTCGGCGACGGGGAGAGCGGACGGGTCAAATGCGGGCTTTCCTTGCGGAGTGGTCGGGCGTAGTATCGACTACCTCCAAGGCGCTTGGCAACGTCAACGTCCGCCGGCCCTGGCTCGGTAAGCGGTACGCCGTGAAGATCTTCGTCTGCGATCCCCACGCCATCTACCGCCGCGGCCTCGCCGCGTCGCTGGAGCTGCTCGAGGACGTCGAGTCCGTCGGCCATGCCGGCGGCGTGCGCGACGCCTGGGAGGCGCCGGAGCTGCTGGGCGCCGACGTCGTGATCACCGACACCGGGATGGAGGGCGGGCGCGACTTCGTCGCCGCCGTCGTCGAGGCCAGCGGCGCGCGCGTCGTCGTCTGCACCTCCAACGCGAGCGAGGACGAGGTGCTGACGGCGATCCAGGCGGGTGCCGTCGGGTTCCTGCGCAAGGACACGCTGACCCCGAACAGCCTGGGCGCCGCCGTGCGCGCCGCGGTCAGCGGCACCGGTGTGGTGGCCGCCGACCTGCTCGGCAGCCTCCTGCGCTCGCTGCCGGCCGACGGCGCCGACAGCCGGACGGCGCAGCCGCGGCTGACCGAGCGCGAGCAGCAGGTGCTGGCGCTGATCGCCGCCGGACACCCCACGCGTGAGGTGGCGGAGCGTCTGTGCTATTCCGAGCGCACCGTGAAGAACGTGCTGCACGACGTGGTCACGAAGCTGAACGCCCGCAGCCGCTCGCAGGCCGTGGCGTTCGCCGTGCGCGAGGGACTGATCTGACCGGCGAGCCGGTGACGGTCGACCGGCTGCTCGAGGGCACGCGGGTCGTGATCTGCGGCGGGCCCGGCGGCGTCGGCAAGACGACCGCCTCCGCGGCGATCGCCGCCGGGATGGCGTCGCTGGGCCTGCGCGTCGCGGTGGTGACGATCGATCCGGCCAAGCGCCTGGCCGACGCACTCGGGCTCGAGCAGCTCGGCAACGAGCCCAAGCTCGTGGATCCCGAGCGCTTCGCCGGCCAGGGGATCGACATGCAGGGCGAGCTGTGGGCGCTGATGCTCGACTCCAAGCGGACGTTCGACTCGCTGATCGAGCGCGTGGCGCCGACGCCGCAGGCTCGCGACGAGGTCCTGAACAACCGCATCTACCGCGAGCTCTCGAACGCGGTGGCCGGCTCGCAGGAGTTCACGGCCATCGCCAGGCTCTACGACCTCACGCAGGACGACCACTGGGACCTGCTGGTCCTCGACACGCCGCCCTCACGCAACGCGCTGGACTTCATCGACGCGCCCGACCGCCTGACCGGCTTCCTGCAGGGCCGCGCGATCCGGATGTTCCTGCGGCCGGCCGGCATCGGCGGCCGTGTGCTGGGCGCGGGCACGGGCGTCGTGTTCGGGCTCTTGCGCCGCGTGACCGGCGTCGACCTGCTCGAGGACATCTCGACGTTCTTCCGCGCGATGGGCGGGATGATCGACGACATCGCGCGGCGCGCGCGGCACGTCAAGGCGCTGCTGGCGGATCCGGCGACCACGTTCCTGCTCATCACGTCACCCGAGCGCGACCCCGTGCAGGAGACGATCTACTTCCACCGCCGCCTGCACGAGCAGCAGCTTCCGTTCGGCGGCCTGATCGTCAACCGGCTGCGGCCCGAGCCGGCGGAGGCCGACGCCGGCGACTTCGCCGACGAGCTGGGCGACGACCTCGCACGGCGGGTCGCGGCGGCCGCCGCCGACGTGGGGGCGCTGGCGGCGCGCGACCGGGTCAACGTCGCGCGCCTGCGCGACGAGCTCGACGACCCGCCGGTCGTCACGGTCCCCCAGCTCCCGGGCGACGTGCACGACGTCGAGGGGCTCGCGCACGTGTGCGAGCACCTCTTCGGCGGCGCGCAGGCTGCCGTCTGAGCGCGGCTCAGGCCAGCGCGGGCTCGTCGAGCAGGCCGTCGGCGACGCGCCGCAGGTCCGGGTCGAGGTGCCCGCAGAGGACGTCGCGCAGCACGGCCCGCATGCAGCCGCCCAGCGACGCGACGAGGTCCTCGATCTCGGGCTCGGGCCGGACGAGCCCGGCGATCGCCGCCCGCTCGAGCGCGATCGCCCGCGTAAGGCGCTCGACCAGCGCCGGGCGGTCGCCCGGGTGCGCGCAGATCGCGGCGAGCCGGTCCGGGACGCGCTCGTAGCCGGCCTGCCCCGGCTCGGCCAGCAGCGCGCGCGCGGCCAGCAGCCAGTCCGTCAGCGCTTCGAGCGCGGTCGGCCGCTCGCAGCCCAGCTCGAACCGCCGCAGCGACCACGCCAGCTCACCTCCGCGCGGGGTGCGGCGGTCGACGAGCGCGCAGAACGCGCGCAGCGGGTCCTCCTCCTCGGCGGCGAGCAGGCAGTCGGCCACGGCGGGCCCGCTGCGGCGCAGGCCGGTCGCGAGCGGGACGTGCAGCCACGGCCCGGTACCGGTGCGCGCCCACGCGCTCGGCCCGACCGCCGGCTCGGCGTCGTCCCAGAGCCGCAGCGACGTCTGCAGCCGGCGCAGCCGCCGGCCGGCGCCTTCGAGCGCCGGCGCCTCGCCCGGGCCGGCCTCGACGCTGACCGCGGCGACGGTCGCCCACGCGTCCACGTGCAGCTCGGCCGGCGCGTCGCGCAGCGTCGACGCCCGCACGAGCGCGAGGCCGCCGCCGAGCTCCACGCGCTCGGACTCGATCACCAGGCCGTCGACCGGCGCCAGCACCTGGGTCAGCGCGGCGCCGGAGTACGCGGCGCGCTCGAGGTCGGCGAAGGCGGCGTCGAAGCGCGCGCGCTCGAAGACGAAGTCGGTGGCGTCGGCCCAGACCGCGGTGAGGAACACCTGCAGCGCGAGGTCGCCGCGGGTGCGCTGATCGGGCGGCAGCGCCCGCACGCCGCGCCCGCGCAGGTAGCCCTCCAGCCCCGCGAGCGCTTCGAGCCCCTGCCGCGCGGCGGGGTAGGTCGGCAGCTTCGCCAGCTCGCCCGCGCGCTGGGCGATGAACGCCTCCGTCTGCGGCCGGTAGCAGTACAGCGGGGCCGACGAGCGGCCCTGCTCGATGAGCTCGAACGGGATCTCGGCTCCGCCGGAGACCTCGGCGGCGAGCTGCCAGGCGGCCTCCTCGACGAATGCCGCCAGCGAGTCGTGGAGCGCGCGGTTGTGCATGCGGCGCTCGTTCGCCGTCGCGCGGGGCGTACCTGCCGCCGGGGCGGTTCCTTGCAGCGGCGCGTCAGGCGGCGACGGGCTCGGCCGCTTCGGCGCAGGCGCCCTCGGCGCCGAGCCATTCGCTGCCGTACGCGCGCATCGACTCGATGATCGGGATCAGCGCGCGGCCCTTCTCCGTCAGCGCGTACTCGACCCGCGGCGGCACCTCCGGGAAGGTCTGGCGGGCGACGATGCCCTCCTCCTCGAGCGCGCGCAGGCGCAGCGACAGCGTCCGGGGCGAGATGCCCGCGAGCGAGCGCTCGAGCTCGCAGAAGCGCGAGCGACCGTCGGCGAGGTCGCGGATGACGAGCAGCGTCCACTTGCCGCACACGACGTCGGCGGTACGGCAGACGGGACAGTCCGAGTTCGGCATCCGACCGAAGTATAGCCAAGACTTCACGAAGTGAAGTTATGGACTCAGCGGCGCAGCCACCGCGAGTTCCTCGGTCCCGCGGACGACGCCGAGGTCGAGCGTCCCAGACGCCGTCTCGAGCGCGTCGAAGAGGTCGTCGACGCTCGCCAGCGGGCTCCCGCCCGCGGAGACGAGCAGGTCGCCGCGCTGGATTCCCGCGGCGGCGGCCGGGCTGCCCGGCTGCACCGCGCGCACGAGCAGCCCGTCGCGTTCGGGCAGGCCGACGGCGGTGCGCAGGCGGCGGGCGGCCGCCGGCGGCGCCAGGGCGATCCCGAGGCGCGGGCGCGCCGGCGCCTCGCCGCGGCCGAGCGCCTCCACGCGCGCCCGCAGCGCCGCGTCGGCGGGCACGGCGAGGATCAGGCCTCCCTCCAGCCGGACGGTGTTGATGCCGAGCAGGCGCCCGTCGGCGTCGACCAGAGCGCTGCCGCTCGAGCCGCGCGGCAGCGGCGCGGAATGCTCGATCGCCCCGCCGATGCGGCGCCCGCGCGGGCCGCGGAACGCGCGCCCCGCGGCCGAGACGAGGCCGAACGTGACGCGCAGGCCGCGCCCGCCCGGGTCGGCGACCGCGAAGACGGGGGTGCCGACGTCGGCGGCGGCGGCCGCCTCGGGCGCCCACGCAACGGCGGGCCGGTCGCCGGTGTCCGCGGCGATCACCGCCAGGTCGAGGTCCGCGTCGACCCCGGTCACGCGGCCGTGCACGGCGTCGCCGCCGCCGAAGGAGACGGCCACCTCGTCGCCGCGCAGCACGTGGGCATTGGTCAGCAGGCGCCCGGGCGCGACGATCACGCCGGAGCCCCGGCCCCAGCCGCGGCCGAGCCCGGCGACGGACGGCCCGACCCGCTCGGCCACGCCGCGGACCGCCGACTGCAGCTCGGACAGCAGGCCGGTCACCGGACTGGATGGGAGACTTGCAACATGCAAGTCGCACCGTAGCACATGCCGCGGGAGCGACTAGCATCGTGCAAGTCGCATGCACGGCCGCAGATCCCATCGGTGCGCCCGCTCTCCCCTCGCCGACGCGGTGGCGCAGGTCGGCGACCGCTGGACGCTGCTCGTCGTCGCGGAGCTGCTCGAGGGGCCGCGGCGCTTCAACGAGCTGCAGGAGGCGCTCGGCGGGATCGCGCCCAACATCCTCTCGGGCCGGCTGAAGGCGCTCGCCGAGCACGCGCTCGTCGTCCAGCGGCCGTACTCGGAGCGCCCACCGCGCTTCGTCTACGAGCTGTCGGAGTCCGGCCGCGAGCTCGGCGGCGCGCTGCGCCTGCTGGCCGACTGGGGCGCCCGCGCCGCGGGCGGCGAGCCGCTGCGCCACGCGCGCTGCGGCGCCGCGCTGCAGGCGCGCTGGTGGTGCCCGACGTGCGAGGAGCCCGTCGGCGATCCGGACGCCGACGAGCCCCTCGAGTACGTCTGACTAGCTGTTGAGCAGGCCGCCGAGCCCGCCGCCGCCGGCCTGCGGCGTCGGAGCGCCGAGCCGGCCCTCCGACGGCTGCACGAGCACCCAGCCCTGGCCGCCGAAGGCGAGCTGGATCGTCTCGCCCGACCCGCGGCCGATGAGGTTCTTCATCTTGAAGTCGGTCTTCAGCCCGACCGACACGCCCGACGACCAGGTGATCGCCGCCTGCGCGTCGGCGAAGGTCGGCGCCGAGGCCACGTTGAGCAGGACCGGCGGGCCGTCGGACAGGATCGCCACCCACCCCGTCCCCCGCAGCTCCATGTTGAACAGGCCGCCGGCGAGCGCCCCCGCCCCGCCGCCCTGCAGGCGCCGGATGTCCCAGTCGATGCCGGCGTCGAACGCGAGCAGGTTCGGCCCGTTGACCGTGACCGTGTCGTTCTCCAGGTAGATCAGGTGGATGTCCTGGGCGTTGTCGGCGACGAACACCTCGCCGGTGCCGCTGATCTTCATCAGCTGCGTGCCCTCGCCGGTCATGGCCTTCTTGAGCATCCGGCCCATGCCGCCGGCGCCGGCATGCTCGAACGTCACGTCACCCTGGTAGGCGACCATCGATCCGAGCTTCGCCTGGACCGTGACCTGGTTGAGCTCGATCTTGAGCAGCTTCGAGTTCTGCAGGTGGAACGCCTGCGTCGACTCCACCTCGTTGAACTGGCCGAGCGTGGTCTGCACGGGAGCGGGTCTCCTTTCGTCGGGGGACCCGAACCTTCGCCGCCGCGCCCGCCCCCGTCAAGGCGCTGGTGCTCGGACGGCTCGTGCCGCAGGCGCGATTGCGGTTTCTGCCGGCGCGGGTTGCGCCCGCGCGGCAGGACGGCAGCCCCCGCCCGGGCGCCGTCGGCGGTGTGCCGGCGCGTCGCGGCCCGCCGCACGCGCCGGCGTCCGCGCCCCGAGCCCACGCCCGCGCCCGCGAGGGCGTGCTGGCGCGTTCTTCGGCCATGTGCCGAAGAAGGCGCCAATGCGCGAGGGGTCTGACCCCTGCGCGAGCAACGGGCCCCGCCGGCGCCCGCGAGTGCGTCGCGCCCGAGTGATGGCGCCGAAAGCACGGCATACGTCACAAAAGCGCCATCACGCCCTGGCTGGCGACGCGCGGGAGTGACGGCCCAGCCGCCCGTATGAGGCGGTAAAGCGCCATCAGGGGGGCCTGCCGGGGCGGCGCCCGGGCGAACGCGAAGCGCGGCGGCGGCTAGAAGCCGGGCGGCGGCGCCGACGGCGGCGGCCCGCCGGCGGACGGAGCGCCCGCAGCCGGCGCGGCCGGCGGCGGCGACACAGCGCCCGAAGCGACCGTGGCGCCCGCAGGCGGCGGCGGGGCGACCGGGGCGGGCC
>DATLGB010000181.1:0-22116 GCA_035540675.1 Solirubrobacteraceae bacterium
GAACACCGGGTCATGAGGTAGCCAGCCCTCGAATATCAGCCTGACACCGCCGTCGACAGCTGAGCCCTCGGCTCGTGCCGCCCCGGGAACCCCGGCGACCAGCGACACCCTCAGCGCCAGCGCGCCAAACCCGCCTGCCCGCTTGACACGCGCCGCTCCATATCAGACGGCCGCCGCCGCGGCCAGCACCGCACCGGCGCGCTCGCAGTCCGGGCGCGACACGTCGAGGTGCGTGACGGCGCGGACCGTCCGCGGCCCGAACGCCATCACCAGCACGCCCGCTTCGCGGGCCGCGGCGACCACGGCCTGCGCGTCCTCGCGCAGGTGGAAGACGACGATGTTGGTCTCCAGGCGCTCGAGGTCGACCGTCACCGCGTCGCACGCCGCGACCGCCTCGCCGATGCGCCGGGCGTTCGCGTGGTCGTCGGCGAGCCGCTCGACGTTGCGCTCGAGCGCGAACACGCCGGCCGCCGCCAGCACGCCGCTCTGGCGCAGGGCGCCGCCGAGCATCCGCCGGTACCGGGTGAGGCGCGCGACGTCGGCGGCGCTGCCGGCCATCACCGAGCCGGCGGGGCAGCCGAGGCCCTTCGAAAGCGCGATCGAGACCAGGTCGAACGGCGCGCAGCGCGCGGCCGGGGCGTCGCCGCGGGCGACGGCGGCGTTGAGGAGCCGCGCGCCGTCGAGGTAGGACGCCACGCCGTGCTCGCGCGCGGCGGCGCCGACGCGCTCGAGCTCGCCGCGGTCCCAGACGAGGCCGCCCTTGCGGTTGTGGGTGTCCTCGACCTGCACGAGCGTGGTCGGCGGGTAGAGCAGGTGGTCGCGCGGCTTGCGCGCCGCGAGGAACTCGCCGGTGGTGAAGGTCCCGTCCGTGCCGATCTCGGTGAACTGGACGCCGGCGTTGGCGGCGCCCGCGCCCGTCTCGTGCCAGACGGCGTGGCTCTCGGCGCCGACGATCACGTCGTCGCCGGGCTGCGTGTAGAGCTTGAGCGCGAGCTGGTTGGCCATCGTCCCCGTCGGGACGAACAGCGCCGCCTCCTTGCCCAGCAGCGCCGCGACCATCTCCTGCAGGCGCTGGACGGTCGGGTCCTCGCCGTACTGGTCGTCGCCCACCGGCGCGCCGGCGATCGCCCGGCGCATCGCGTCCGACGGCCGCGTGACCGTGTCCGAGCGCAGGTCGATCGTCATGCCGACGGGTCCAGCAGCAGCTTGCCGGTCGTCCGCCGGCCCTGGAGGTCCTCGTGCGCGCGGCGGATCTCCGACAGCGGGTAGGTCTCGCCCTCGACCACCCGAAGCTCGCCGCGCGCGACGCGCGCGAAGAGGTCAGCCAGCGGCGGGCCGAACTGCTGCGGGTCGCGCAGCGAGTGCATCAGCCAGTAGCCGATCACGGCCTGGCTGCCGCGCATGAGCGCGCCCGTGCGGACCTCGTTCGGCTGGCGCGATGCGATCCCGTACGTGACCATCCGCCCGAACGGGGCGAGCGCCTTCAGGCACTCGTCGAACACGCGGCCGCCGGCCATCTCGAAGACGACGTCGACGCGCCGGCCGCCGTTGGCCTCCTTGAGGGCGGCCGCCAGGTCCTCGCGCTCGCCGTCGAGCGCCACGTCGGCGCCGAGCGACAGCGCCAGCTCGCGCTTGTCCTCGGTCGAGGCGAGCGCGATCACGCGCCCGGCTCCCATCGGCTTGCCGAGCTGCGTGGCCAGCGAGCCGACGCCGCCCGCGGCGGCGACGACGACCACGGTCTCGCCCTCGGCGACGCGCCCGACCGTCCGGTACAGGTGCCAGGCGGTCAGCCCCTGCAGCAGCAGCGCCAGCGCGGTCCCGTCGCTGACCCCCTCCGGGATCGGGACCGTCATCGCCTCGGGCACCGCGACGTACTCGGCGTAGCCGCCCGTGCCGCAGAGCGCGGCCACGCGGCGGTCGGTGCCCTCGATCACCCCGGCCACCTCGGCGCCCGGGATCAGCGGCAGCTCGTAGCGGGCGAGGTAGGAGTTCTCCCGCGCGTGCGTGTCGGCGAAGTTCATGCCCGCGCGCGAGACGCGGATCAGGACCTCGCCGTCGCGCGGCTCGGGCTTCGGGGCGTCCTCCACCAGCCGCAGGACCTCGGGGCCGCCCCATTCGTCGATCTGGATCGCGCGCATGGGGCGGGACGCTAGCCTGCGCCGACCCATGGCCAGAGTCACCGTCGTCGGATCCATCGCCTTCGACGCCGTCGAGACCCACGCGGGCCGCCGCGACCGGCTGCTCGGCGGCTCGGCGGTCCACTTCGCGCTGGCGTCGTCGTTCTTCGCGGACACGCACGTGGTCGGGCCGGTCGGCGACGACTTCGGCGACGACGAGTTCGCCGTGCTGCACGCGCGCGGCGTCGACACGGACGACATCGAGCGCGTCGCCGGCGGCAAGACGTTCTTCTGGGCCGGCCGCTACGAGCGCGACGTCAACGTCCGCCACACGCTGCAGACCGACCTCAACGTCTTCGAGGACTTCGAGCCCAAGCTCTCCGACGCGTCGCGCGCGTGCGACGTCCTGTTCCTGGCCAACATCCAGCCCGAGCTGCAGATCGCGGTGCGCGAGCAGTGCCGGCCGCGCTTCACGGCGCTCGACTCGATGAACCTGTGGATCGACATCGCGCGCGAGCCGCTCGTGCGCGCGATCGGGCTGGTCGACTGCGTGCTGCTCAACGACGGCGAGATCAAGCAGCTCACGGGCGAGCCGAACCTCGTGCGGGCCGCGCAGGCGGTGCTCGAGCTGGGGCCGCGGATCGTGATCGCCAAGCAGGGCGAGTACGGCTCCGCGATGTTCACGCGCGAGGGCTACTTCGCGCTGCCCGCCTACCCCACCCCGGACGTGGTCGACCCGACGGGCGCCGGCGACACCTTCGCGGGCGGGGTCGTGGGCTACGTGGCGGCGCACGTCGACCAGCCGCTCGACGACGCGCTGCTGCGCCGCGCGCTGGCCTACGGGACCGCGCTGGCGTCGTTCAACGTCGAGGCGTTCGGCGCCGAGCGCATGCAGGACCTGGGTGCTGACGAGGTGTCGGCGCGGGTGGCCGAGCTGGCGCACATCACGCGCTTCGAGGACGCCCCCATCCCCCTGCGCGCGTAAGCGTCGGAACCTCCCCTGTGCGGAACCGCCGCTCGGGGGTACCCTCCGCCAATGACCTGGGGATTCATCTGGCTGATGGTCGTCCTGAAGATCCCCATCCTCATGCTGCTCGGGCTCGTCTGGTACGCCGTGAAGTGCGTCGACGACGATGCGGCCGACGACGCGCCGGCCGAGAAGGTCCCCCGCCGCCCGCACCCGCCGCGGCGGCGCCCGCCCCGGCGGCCGCGCGGCCCGCACGGCGACGCCGTGCCGCCGTCGCCCCCGCGCGTGCGGACGGTGGCCAGGGGCCGGAAGGTCCCGCGCAGCGGCTGATCCGGCGGCTCTGAAAGCATGCGCGCCGTGGCCGTGCACTCCGCGCTCTCCGACGGGACCATCCGCCGCCTGGTCGCCGACGGCCGGATCGTCGTCGACCCGTTCGAGGAGACGATGGTGCAGCCGTCGTCGATCGACCTGCGGCTCGGCGACTCCTTCCGCGTCTTCCACAACCACCGCGTGACCGCGATCGACCTGCGCGACCCGCCCCAGAACCTCACCGAGGAGGTCGTCGTCGACGACGGCGAGTCGTTCGTCATCCACCCGGGCGAGTTCTGCCTCGGGCGGACGCTCGAGTGGGTCGAGCTGCCCGACGACGTCGTCGCGCGCGTGGAGGGCAAGTCCAGCCTGGGGCGCATGGGCCTGATCGTCCACGCGACCGCCGGCTTCGTCGACCCGGGGTGGCGGGGCACGCTCACCCTCGAGCTCAACAACCTCACGCGCGTCCCGATCAAGCTCTACCCCGGGCTGCCGATCGCGCAGCTGTCGTTCATGGCCCTCGACGCGCCGGCCGAGCGGCCGTACGGGTCGCCCGGGCTCGGGTCGCACTACCAGGGTCAGGTCGCCGCCACCGAGAGCCGCTACGAAGGCGGCCCCGGGAAGGAGTAGGTTTTCGTCCCATGCTCGACCAGCTCGCCCTCCTCGCCGCCGAGACCGCCGGACATGCCTCGGAAGGCAAGCGGATGATCTTCTACGTCGCGGGCACCATCGCCGCGATCTGGGGCTTCCTGATCGGCATCTACGGGACGATGCGCGGCGGGAACTTCCCCGGCCCCCGCGCCGCCAAGCCGATCATGGCGGTCTCCGCGCTGGTCGTCGTCGGCGCGATGGCCGGCTCGGTCCTCTCGGGCTGACGCGGCGGCCGGCCGGGACCGGTCACCGGGCGGCCCCCTCGGGTTCGCAGGCCCGATAATGCGGGCAAGAGAGACCAGGACACGGATACCCGAGGGAGAGGCATGTCGACCGAGGTGCAGGCCGCGAACGCCGGCGGCGCAGAAGAGACCAACGGTTCACTGACCGTCACCGACAACCGGACGGGGCAGTCGTACGAGGTCCCGATCACCGACGGAACCGTCAAGGCGATGGACTTCCGCCAGATCAAGGTCTCCGAGGACGACTTCGGCCTCATGACCTACGACCCGGCGTTCACCAACACGGCGTCGTGCCGGTCGGCGATCACCTTCATCGACGGCGACAAGGGGATCCTCGAGTACCGCGGCTACCCCATCGAGCAGCTCGCGGAGCAGTCGACCTACCTCGAGGTCGCGTACCTGCTCATCCACGGCGAGCTGCCGACGCAGCCCCAGCTCGACGAGTGGATCCACGAGATCACGATCCACACCTTCGTGCACGAGAACGTCAAGTCGTTCATGCAGGGCTTCCGCTACGACGCGCACCCGATGGGGATGCTCGTCGCGTCGGTCGGCGCGCTGTCGACGTTCTATCCGGACGCCAACCAGATCAAGGACGAGGCGATCCGCTACAGCCACGTCATCCGGCTGATCGCCAAGATGCCGACGCTCGCGGCGTTCGCCTTCCGGCACGCCAAGGGCCAGCCGTACGTGTATCCCGACAACGACCTCGCGTACCCCGGCAACTTCCTCGGGATGCTCTACAAGATGACAGAGCTCAAGTACCAGCCGGACCCGCGGCTGGAGCGCGCGCTCGACATCCTGTTCATCCTGCACGCCGACCACGAGCAGAACTGCTCGACCAACGCGGTGCGCGCCGTCGGGTCGTCGCAGGTGGACCCCTACTCCGCCGTCGCCGCCGGCGTCGCCGCGCTCTACGGGCCGCTGCACGGCGGCGCCAACGAGGCGGTGCTGCGGATGCTGCGCCGGATCGAGCGCACGGAGAACATCCCGGACTTCATCGAGGGCGTGAAGGCGGGCGACGAGCGCCTGATGGGCTTCGGCCACCGCGTCTACAAGAACTACGACCCGCGCGCCAAGATCATCAAGGCGGCTGCCGACGACGTGTTCGAGGTCACCGGCACCAACCCGCTGCTGGACATCGCGCTCGAGCTCGAGAAGATCGCGCTCGAGGACGACTACTTCGTCAAGCGCAAGCTGTACCCGAACGTGGACTTTTACTCCGGCCTCATCTACGAGGCGCTCGGGATGCCGGTCGCGATGTTCCCCGTGCTGTTCGCGATCCCGCGCACGAGCGGCTGGCTCGCCCAGTGGCTCGAGATGATCGACGACTCCGAGCAGAAGATCGCCCGGCCGCGCCAGATCTACACCGGCGCGCGCGGGCGCGACTACGTGGCCGCCGAGCAGCGCTGAACGCCGCTCGGCGGGGCACCACCCCCACCGCCGCCCCACCCCTTTGCTCTGTGCAGCTTCATGAAGTTGCTCTGTCCCGCTTCATGAAGTTGCTCTGTGCTGCTTTATGAAGTTGCTCTGTGCTGCTTTATGAAGTTGCTCTGAGCACGATTGTTAAGACGGCTGCGTGCGGGACGTCACGCAAGATCCGCCGGGGTCGTTGTAGTTTGAAACGACCATGTTGTATCGCCTCAGCGACGGCACCCAGGTGTGGATCCGGCCGATCCGGCCCGACGACAAGGCCGAGCTCCAGTACGGCCTCAAGCGGCTGTCGATGGACACGATCCACAAGCGCTTCCTGTCCGCGAAGCCGCGCCTGAGCTCGGCCGAGCTGCGCTACCTGACCGAGGTCGACGGCGTCAACCACATCGCGCTCGTCGCCGTGTCGGTCCTCACGGGCCGGATCGCGGGCGTTGCACGCTGCGTGCGCCTGCCGGACGACGCCGACACGGCGGAGTGGGCGATCGTCGTGGCCGACGAGCTGCAGGGCCTGGGCCTCGGCACCAAGCTGATCCAGCTGCTCGCCGACCGCGCGCGCGCCAACGGCATCCGCCACTTCACCGCCACGATGCTCGGCGACAACCTGCCCGCCCGGCGCCTGCTCTCCCACGCGGGCGCCGTGCTGGAGCGCGAGGAGGTCCACGGCGGCCTGCGCGAGGTCGTCGTGGCGCTCGCCGCCTGACGGGCGACTAGACGAAAAGGCAAGTCAACCCGGCGTCAGCCGCGCCGATGATCCCCGTAGATGGATACGGGTCGCCTTCACACCGAGGTCGCCGCCGCGCGCGACGCGCTGCGGGAAGCGCAGCGTGCGCTGCAGCACGAGCAGGAGCGCGCGCGCCGCTACCTCGACCTCTCCGGGACGATGATCGTCGCGCTCGACGTCGACCACCGCGTCGTCGCGATCAACCGCAAGGGCTGCAGCGTCCTGGGCGTCCTCGAGGCCGACCTGCTCGGCCGCGACTGGACCGAAGCGGTCGTGGGGCTCGCCGACCGCCCGAGCGCACGCCGCCGCCTGCTCGAGCTCGCCACGGGCGCCACCGAGCCGGGCGAGCCGCTGGAGACCGGCGTCCGCGGCGCCGACGCCGACCTGCGCACCATCTCCTGGCACCTCATGCCGCTGCGCGACGAGGGCCGGCCCGTCGGGATGCTCATCTCCGGCGAGGACGTCACCGACCGCCACCGCCGCGAGCGCCAGATGAGCTACCTCGCCTACCACGACGCCCTCACCGGGCTGGCGAACCGCGTCCGGCTGCAGGAGCACCTCGCGCTGGCCCTCGCACGGGCGCGGCGCACCGGCGCCTCGGTCGCGCTCCTGCACGTCGACGTGGACTCGTTCAAGCTGGTCAACGACTCGCTCGGCCACGCCGGCGGCGATGAGCTGCTCCACCGCGTGGCCGCGCGCCTTCAGGAAGAGAGCCGCGCCGCTGACCTGCTCGCGCGCCCCGGCGGCGACGAGTTCCTGCTGCTGCTGGCCGACATCGACGGCGACCCCGTGCGGGCCGCCGAGCGCGCCGCCGAGCGGATCGTCGCCGCGCTGCAGGATCCCTTCGAGGTCTCCGGCGCGCAGTTCCAGGTCGGCTGCTCGATCGGCATCTCGGTGTACCCGCGCGACGCGCGCGAGCCCGACGACCTGCTCGCGCACGCGGATTCGGCGATGTACCGCGCCAAGTCGGTCGCCCGCGGCGGCTGGGCTGTCTACGCACAGGAGCGACCGGGCGCGATGGAGCGGCTGTCGCTGTCGACGCGGCTGCGCCGCGCGCTGGCCGACGACGAGCTGCTGCTGCACTACCAGCCGATCTTCGAGCTGCCGGGCGGCGATCTGATCGGCGTCGAGGCGCTGCTGCGCTGGGACGACCCGCAGCGCGGCACGATCCCGCCGGCCGAGTTCATCCCGCTCGCCGAGGAGACCGGCATGATCGAGGCCGTCGGCGACTGGGTGATCGGCGCCGTCTGCCGCCAGCAGGTCGCCTGGGCGGCGCGCGGGCTGACGCCGCAGATCTCGTTCAACGTCTCGCCCCGCCAGCTGCGCCGGCTCGACTTCGTCGACCGCGTCGCGCACCACCTGCGCGCGACCGGCGCCGACCCGTCGCGGCTGACGGTCGAGCTGACCGAGTCGGCGACCATGGAGGACCCGGCCAGCGCCGAGCCCATCCTGCGCGCGCTGCACGACCTCGGGCTGCGGCTGGCGCTCGACGACTTCGGATCGGGCTACTCGTCGCTGTCGCGGCTGCTCGAGATGCCGGTCGAGACGCTCAAGATCGACCGCGCCTTCCTGCGCGAGGTGCCGGAGAACCGCGAGGCGGCCGCCATCGTCACCGCCATCCTGCGGCTGTCGAAGGCGCTCGGCCGCAGCGCGGTCGCCGAAGGCGTCGAGACCGAGGCGCAGCGCAGCTTCCTCGTCGCGGAGGGCTGCCGGCTCGCCCAGGGCTTCCTGCTCGGGCGCCCGCTGCCGCCCGACGGCGTCGAAACGCTGCTCGACGCCGGCGAGCCCGACCCCGGGCCCGCCGAGAGCGTCGCCGCCTGACCACGTGACGGCGCGACGCGGCAGGTACGCTGCCGCGCGTGCCGTGGCGCGTGACCATCCGTACCGGGCCACAGGTCGAGCGCTCGCGCTTCGACTCCGTGCCGGAGGCGCTCGATGCCGTCGTAGGGCGTTGCCGCGAGCTGGCGTCGGGCCAGCGCCTCGCGCCGATCAAGGTCGCGCGGCGCACGTTCGAGCCGGTGCAGCGCGTGGCGGCGCGAGCGGAGCTCGCCGGGCCGGGGCGCTGGCGGGCGCGCGTGCGGGCGGGGCTCGACGTGCGCGGCGACGGCTCGGTGGAGGCGTGGCAGGGGCGCGCGAGCCGTGACGTGATCGCTCAGCAGCCGGGCGAGGACGCCTACGCGGCGTTGCGGCGCGCGGTCGCCGAGACGCTGTCGAGGTTGAGGGTCGAGCCGTAGCGCCGCAGCCAGCGGGCGGCGACGCGCCAGTCCGGCACGCGCGATTCCAGCAGCGCCCAGAAGCGACGCGAGTGATCCATCACCTCGAGGTGGCAGACCTCGTGCTCGACGACGTAGTCGAGCACCGCGGGCGGCGCCAGCAGCAGCCGCCAGTTGAACGACATCGCGCCGGCGGCCGAGCAGGACGCCCAGCGGGTGCGCTGGCCGCGGATGGTCAGGCGCGTGTAGCTCGTTCCGGCGCGCGCGCAGGCGGCGTCGAGCCGCGGCGCCACCTCGCGCCGGGCCTGCGCGCGGTACCAGCGCTCGAGCGCCGGCACCGGGTCGCCCTCGGGGACGAGCAGCTCGTCGCCGCGCCGGTGGACGCGCGTCCGCCCGGGCTGCGCCACCAGCCGCAGGTCCTGCCCGAGGTACGGCACGGTGCCGGCCGGCCGGCGCAGGTCGTCCGCGGCGGCGGCGAGCGCGCGGCGGCGCCGCTCGATCCACGGGCGCAGCTCGTCGACGGCGCGCGCGGCCTCGCGCTCGGCGGCCCGCGGCGGCAGGACGACCTCCACCGACGCGTCGGGATGCACCGTCACCCGCACCCGCCGCGCCCGCGAGGAGCGGCGGATCGAGTACGGGATCGAGCTGCGCAGGGGCGCGGACACGGCGGTCCCGACCCTAGCCGCGCACCCGGCGGAGGCACCTCCGGGCGGGTAGGGTGCGGCCGCATGGACGAGATCCTCCCCGGGCTGCTGCACTGGAAGACGCCGCACCCCGACATCCCGATCGCCGTCGACTCGTACCTGCTGCCCGATCGCGGGGTGGCGATCGACCCGCTGCTGCCGGAGGGCGAGGGGCCGGAGTGGCTCGGCCACGCCGTCGAGCACGTGGTCGTCACGATCTGCCTGCACACGCGCAGCGCGGGGACGTTCGGCCGGCCGGTCCGGGCGCCGCGGCCCGGACTGCACCGCTGGGAGGGCCGCGACCTCGAGGCGGAGCCCTACGACGACGGCGACGAGGTCGCCCCGGGCGTCCGCGCGATCGCGCTCGGCACGATCGCGCCGGACGACTTCGCGCTGCACATCGACGTCGGCCCGGGCGCCCTCGCCTTCGGCGACGCGATCATCCGCTACGGCGAGATCGGCTTCGTCCCCGACCACCTGATCGGCGACGACCCCGAGACCGTCAAGCGGGCGACGCTCGACCGGCTCGAGCCGCTGCTCGAGCTGGACTTCGACGCCCTGCTGTTCGCCCATGGCGACCCGCTGCCGAGCGGCGGCAAGGCGGCGCTGCGGGCGTTCGTCGAGGGCGCGCGCGGCTAGGCGACCGGACGCACGCCGAGCGCGCCGATCCCGACCTCGTCGAGCACGCGCAGGAACGCGTCCACCACTGCCGGGTCGAACTGGGTGCCCGCGCAGCGCAGCAGCTCGTCGCGTGCCGCGCGCTCCGGCATCGCGCGGCGGTAGGGACGGTCGCTGACCATCGCGTGGAAGGAGTCCACGACGAACACGATCCGGGCGCCGACCGGGATCTGCAGGCCGCGCAGCCCGTCCGGATAGCCCGTGCCGTCCCAGCGCTCGTGGTCGTGGCGGACGATCCGGCGCACGCGGGCCAGGAACGGCACCGGGGCCAGGATCTGCTCGCCCGCGAGCGGGTGCGTCTCGATCACCCGCCGCTCCTCGGGGCTCAGCGGCCCCGCCTTGTTGAGGATCGCGTCCGGGATCGCGATCTTGCCGATGTCGTGGAAGATCGCCCCGTAGCGCAGGTCGCGCAGGTGCTCCTCGTCGAGGTCGAGCTCGCGGCCGACGGCGACGGCCAGGTCGGCGATCGAGCGCGCGTGGTCGGCGGTGTAGTCGTCCTTGGCCTCGAGCGCCGCGGCCAGCGCCTCGGCCGTCCCGAGGTAGGCCTGGTCCAGCCGGCGGTAGAGGTCGGCCGTGTGCAGCGCGGCCCCCAGGTGCTCGCCGACGGCCGCGACGAAGTCGGCCTCCTCGCCGCGGAGGGATTCCTCGCCCACCGCTCCGACGTGGACGGCGCCCCACAGCTGGCCGCCGCTGGTGACCGGCACCGCCAGCTCGACGGCCGCCGGCGTCGGGCGCAGGACCGGCCGCCGCTCGCGCAGGCAGCGCCCGATCGTGCCCTCGTCCTGCGGCCGGCTCCAGCCGCGCTCGCCGTCGGGCGCGCGCCCTGAGGTGGCGACCGCCGAGACGAAGCCGTCGTCGTGCAGCCGCACGAGCCGGCAGTACTCGCCGCCCAGCGCGGCCTGGAGCTCCGTCACCGCGACGTCGGCGATGGCCGCGGCGTTGAGCTCGCGCGCGAGCCGGCCGCCGATGCGGCCCGCCTGCGCCAACCGCCGCGCCCGGCGGTCGGCGTGGCGCCGGCCGACGCCGGCCCGCGGGGCGGGGGCGCCTGCGGCGCTGCGCAGGTCGCGCTTGGACTGCCGCAGCCCGCGGTCGACGCGCTCGAGCAGTTCGGTCGCATGGTCGCCGCGGCGCCAGTGCACGAGGCCCAGCGAGCAGCCCAGCGGCTTGCCGTCGGGACGCCGCGCGCTCTGCAGGGCAGCGCGGGCGCGATCGGCGACGACCTGCGCCGCCTCGAGGTCGGTCGCCGGCAGCAGCAGCGCGAACTCGTCGCCGCCGTAGCGGGCGACCTGGTCGCTCGGCCGCATCGCCCCGCGCAGCAGGTCGCCGACCGTGCGCAGCAGCTCGTCGCCGGCCGGATGGCCGTGGTCCTCGTTGACGGACTTGAAGTCGTGCAGGTCGAGCAGCACGAGCGAGAGGTCGCGCGTGGCGTCGCTCTCCGCGCGGGCGATCTCCTCGCGCAGCAGCGTCTGGAACGCCCCGTGGTTGAAGCACCCGGTCAGCGGGTCGACCATCGCGGCGCGGCGCGCGTCGGCGTGGACCTCGGCGTTGCGGCAGGCGATCGACGCCAGCTCGGCGAAGGCCTCGACGATCTCGACGTCGGAGCGCTCGATCCACCGCTCGGCGTTCCAGCCGATGGACAGCGCGCCGTCGACCGTGTCGTGCCGGTGCAGCGGGACGGAGATGCCGGCCACCACGCCCCGCAGCGCCGCGGTCGTGGTCGGCGCGTGGCCCTCGTCGGCGTACGCCGTCGACAGCTGCGGGCGCCCGGTCCGCACGGCCTGGCCGCACAGGCCCTCGCCCGGCGCGCGGCGGAAGCCGGTGAAGTCGGGCCCCGCGCCGTGCGAGGCGACGGCGACGAGGCCGCTCGCGGCGTCGCCGAAGTACACGCTGACGACGTCGGCGGCCATCGCGCCCGCCACCTCGCGGCACAGCGCCTCGAGCACGTCCTCCCGATCCAGCGACGCGCCGAGCGACCGCGCCGCGCGAGCCAGCGCCGCCTGGCCGGCCGCGCTGCGCGCGCGCTCGGCGGCGAGCCAGAAGCGCTCGAGCGCGTGCGTCGTCGATTCGGTCACGGCGCGCAGGAGGGCCATCTCGGCGGGGTCGAACGGCTCGTCGTAGAGACGTCCCACGCCGACCGCGGCGCGGCCGCCGCCGTGAGCGGCGCATGCCTCCACCATGAGCCAGCGCAGGTCGGCGCCGAGCCAGTCCTCGCCTTCGAGCGTCGCGGCGGTCTCGCCGCGCAGCGCCGTCACCACCAGCGGGTCGCGCAGCAGCGCCCGCGCCTGGTCGCCGACGAGGCCGCTGGTGGCGATCACGTCCGGCGGCGCGCCGTGGCTGCGCTGGACGACCAGGAACGCGACCTCCGCCTCGAACGCCTCGCACAGCTCGCCGGTGACGGCGTCGCCGACCTCGGCCTCCGAGCGGGCGGAGTTGACCAGGGTGAGGATCTCGGCCCGGCGCGACGCCTCGGCGAACCGCCGCAGCATCTGCGCGCCCTCGTCGCGCGTCGACGCCATGGCGTCTTCAAGCAAAGGCGACGACCACGACTGCATGGTTGCGATCCCCCTTCGCGCCTCTCAGGCGGCCGATCTCGCCGCGGGTGTAGATGCCGGCCAGCGGCGGCGGGCCGTTTCCGTCGTCCAGGCCTCGCAGCACGGCCGCCGCCTCGGCGTCGAGCCCCTGGCCGACCACGTGCTTGCGCCCGGCGCAGTCGAACACCAGCGCCGCCTGCGCGGGCGCGCCGTCGAGCGCGCGCAGCGCCGCCCGCCCCGCGGCCGGACCGGAGGCGACGATCGTCTCCGGCGACTGCTCGGCGATGTGGACGGCGGCGTTGGCCGGCACCCGCGTCGCGCAGAGCAGGCCGCCGCGCCCGTCGCGGCCGACGACGTGCCGCAGCCGCACGTCCCCCGACAGCTCGGGCTGCGCGAGCGGGTGGGCGGCGGCCAGGACGCCGAAGCTGCGCTCGCCGGCCGCGCCGGCGGCCCCGAGCTTCTCGAGGTAGACGCTCTCGGCCGGCCGGCCGTCGAGCTCGCGGATCAGCGGGCCGTCGGCGGCGGTCACGATGCACGGCGCGGCGGCGAGCGGCCGGCAGCCGTGGGCGGTGCCGAGGCCGATCGGCCGGTCGGAGCCCAGCGCCAGCGCGACGACCGAGCGCTCGTACGCGCGCCCGTGGGCGAGCTGGGCGACCGGATCGCCGGCGGCCGCCCCGCCCGCCAGCGGCACCGCGGCGCCCGCGACGGCGTACGCGCCGGCGACGGCCTCGGCCTGGTCGCCGGAGCGCGTGTCGAGGAGCAGCAGCAGGACGGTGTGGTCCGTTGCCTCGCCGAGGGCGGCCAGCGCCTCCGCCGCGGCGGCACGGCCGGCGCCGCGCGGGTCGCGATCGGCCTGCTCGGCGACGGCGACGCCCGTGCGGATGTCGCTGCCGAGCGCGAGCGCGGTGCAGCCGCCGCGCACCACGCCGGGCGCGCCGAGGCAGGCGTCGGAGGTCAGGCCGACCACGGGCACGTCGCCCGCCGCGGCCTGCGCCTGCGCGGCGGCGCGCGCCGGGCCCAGGTCCGACGACGCGAACAGCACGACGGCGGACGGTCGCGCGTCCAGCTGCTGAACGGCGCATCGGACGGCGGCGCCGGCCGAATCCGGCCCGGCGGCGGCGCCTGCGCCGGCCATGGCGGTGGCCGGGGTCGCAGAGATCACGTCGTGGCTATCGGCGCGATGCGCTAAAGCTTGAGCGGGATGGGGCGATCGACCGTGAGACTGCCGCCGGGCGTGCGCGGGCCCTTCGAGGTCTTCGTCAACGGGGTCCGGCAGGAGCCGGGCCGCGACTTCCAGGTGCGCAACGGCGCGCTGGAGTTCGACCGGCCGCTGGCCAAGGAGGGCCGGCTCGGCTTCTGGCGCTGGTTCCTCGGCGCCTGGGGCATCGGCACCTACGGCCGCAACGACCAGGTCGACGTCACGTGGGAGGCCGACGGGCGCCCCCGCGTGGCGCACGCGCTCGACATCGAGATCGAGATCGACGACGGCTAGTACCGGCTGACGCAAGCACGGGCGGTCGATCGGCGTCGCCGGCGCCGGCTGGCCAGGACGCAGGCGAGCCCTTTACTGGTGGTAAAGGGCGCGCCGAGAACGCCGCCAGCCGGTGATCGGCGGCGGCGAGAACCGGACGTACCTGTGGAAGCGGGTACTAGGCCGGCGCCACCGCGCGCCAGGGCTCGAAGACCTTCAGCGCGGACAGGATCGCCCGCGTCGCGGGCGACTTGTTGAGCGTGTAGAAGTGGATGCCGGGCGCGCCGTGCTCGAGCAGGTCCGCGCACTGCAGCGTCGCGTAGGCGACGCCGAACTCGGCGACCGCCTCCGGGTCCTCGGCCCGCACGTCGAGCTCGGCGACCAGCCGGGGCGGCAGGTGCGACCCGCACAGCTCGGTGATGCGCCTGATCTGGCCCGCGTTGGTGATCGGCATGATCCCCGGGATGATCGGCACGTCGATGCCCGCGTCGCGGGCCCGGCGGACGAAGTCCCAGTAGAAGGCGTTGTCGAAGAACAGCTGCGTGATCAGGAAGCGCGCGCCCGCGTCGACCTTCTCCTTGAGGTAGCGCAGGTCGTCTTCCGGCGTGGCCGCGTGGATGTGCGTCTCCGGGAAGCACGCCGCCCCGATCGCGAACTGGTAGTCGGCGCGGATCAGCTCGATCAGCTCGCGCGAGTAGCTCAGCCCGCCCTCGGTCGCCGTCCACTCGGTCTCGCCGGCCGGCGGGTCGCCGCGCAGCGCGAGCACGTTGTCGACGCCCTCGTCGCGCATGCGGTCCAGCGTGCTGCGCAGCTCCTCGACGGTGGCGCCGACGCAGGTGAAGTGCGCCATCGCCTCGAGGCCGTACTCGCGCTTGATCGACGACACGATGTCGATCGTCTTCTGCTTTTGCTCGGTCGACCCGGCGGCGCCGTACGTGACCGACACGAACGCCGGCTCGAGCGGCCGCAGCGCCTCGAGCGCCTCGGCGAGGTTGCGCTCGCCCTTCGGCGTCTTCGGCGGGAAGAACTCGAAGGAGAAGAGGGGACCGTCGGCGGCCTCGATGAGCTCGTCGATCCGCACGGGCAGCAGTCTAGGCCGCAGGCTTCCAGCGCTGCGGGTCGTCGGCGGCGGCGGGCTCGAGCCGCCGCACCTCGCCGCGGCGCTCGAGGTGGTTGAGGTACGCGAGCAGCTTCGTGAGCAGCCACGGCGCTGTGGCCTCGCTCAGCAGGTCGCCGTAGATCCCGGGCGCGAGCTCGAAGGCGGTCGCCCCGCCCGATGCCCGCAGCGCCTCGCGCACGGCGTCGAGCCGCTCGGCGATCAGCGCGCGGTTGGCGGCGACGTGGCCCCCCACGTCGGTGAAGGGACGGCCGTGGCCGGCGAGCGCGAGCCGGGCGTCGAGCGCGTCGACGCGGTCGAGCGACTCGAGGAACTCGGCCACCGGGTCGGGGGTCCAGCCGAAGTCGAAGTACAGCGACACGCGCCCGAGCAGGTGGTCGCCGGACAGCAGCAGCCGCCGGTCGGGCTGGTGCAGGCACACGTGCGACGGCGCGTGGCCCGGGGTCTCGATCACCTGCCACGGGCCGAGGTCGGTCTCGACGACGACTCCGGGCACGAGGTCGCGCGCCACCGGCAGCGGCATCGCGACCGCGGGGCCGCCGCCGCGCCGCTCGGCGAAGCGCTTGAGCGGCTCCTCCGGAACCCCGCTCTGGCGCGCGACCTCCAGCCGCCGGGCGAGGATCGCGTCGGCGTCGGCCACGGAGCGGAACAGGTGCTCCGAGCGCGGGTGCATCCAGACCTCGCAGCCGGCACGGGCGGCGATGGTGGCCGCCTCCCCGCAGTGGTCGGCGTGGGCGTGGGTGCAGACGACGAGGCGGACGTGCTCGACGCGCAGGCCGACGTGGTCGAGCGCGCGTTCCAGGTGGCCCATCGAGCCCGGCTCGTGCATCCCGGTGTCGACGAGCACGACGCCGTCGCCCGCCGCGATCGCCCAGGCGTTGCAGTGGGGCACGCCGGGCCAGGGGAGCGGGAGCCGCAGGCGCCAGACGCCCGGCAGCACGCGCTCGCCCCGCCCGACCACGCGGCGGGTCGGCTTGCTCATGCGGGCGCTCACCATACGGCGGCGCGTAGATTCCCCGGCGATGGCCCGCCGCCGCCAGCGCAAGGCCGAGCAGCCGAAGGCGCCCGAAGTGCCCTACGAGGGCGACGGAGCGGTGCTCGTGCTGCGCGGCGCGATGACGCCCAAGACGCGCGAGCAGTACCGGCGCGTCGCGAGCGGCGAGGGCGCCGCGGCCGCCGCCAGCCGCGACGACACCTGGCAGCGCGCCGTGGAGTATCTGTTCGAGCGGCTCGCGGTGCGCTGGGAGATCGCGGGAACCGAACCGCTGACCACCCAGAAGGAACTGCTCGCGCGCTTCCGCTTCGCCACGGCGGCCGAGCGCGGGTGGATCCGCGACGTCCTGCGCGCGCACCTGGCCGAGCACTTCCCGGAGCTGCCGGCGCCGTGATCGACGCGGCCGCCCACGCCCGGCTGCTGGCGGGCTACTGCATCGACGTCCAGCCGGGCGAGCAGGTGGTGGTGCGGGCCGGCGCCGGTGCGGCACCGCTCGTGCTCGCGCTCCAGCGGGAGATCCTCGAGCGGGGCGGCTGGCCGCTGCTGCGGGTCGCGCTGCCCGGGCAGGACGAGGGCTGGTGGGCGGCGGCGCGCGACGAGCACCTCGACGCGGTCGCGCCCGCCGAGTGGGCCGAGACGGAGGGCACCGACGCGGCGATCAGCGTCCACTCGCCCGACAACGCCACCGCGCTGGCCGCCGTCGACCCGGCGCGGATGGCGCGCGCGGCCCGCGCCCGCACCGCGCTGCGCGAGGCCGCGATGCGCCGCCGCTGGTGCGTCACGGTGTGGCCGGTGCCGGCGCTCGCGCAGCAGGCGGGCCTCGGGACGGCCGCGTTCGCCGAGCTCGTGCGGCGGGCGCTGTTCCTCGACCGGCCCGACCCGGTGGCGGCGTGGCGCGAGCTGTCGGAGCGCCAGGCGCGCCTGATCGACCGGCTGGCGGGCGCGCGGGAGCTGCGGATCGAGGCGCCCGGCACCGACCTGACGCTGTCGGTGGAGGGCCGCACGTGGGTCAACTCCGACGGCCGGCGCAACATGCCCTCGGGCGAGGTCTTCACCGGCCCACGCGAGGACTCCGCGCGCGGCACGGTCCGCTTCACGGTCCCGTCGAGCCCCGGCGGGGTCGACGTCGCCGGCGTGGAGCTGCGCTTCGAGGACGGGCGGGTGGTCGACGCGCGCGCCGAGCGCGGGCAGGAGTACCTGCGCGAGACGCTGGCCACCGACGACGGCGCCGCGCGGCTCGGCGAGATCGGCATCGGGACCAACGACGGCATCCGCCGCGCGACCGGGATGATCCTGCTCGACGAGAAGATCGGCGGCACCGTGCACCTCGCGCTCGGCCGCTCCTATCCCGAGACCGGCGGCGTCAACGCCAGCGCCGTGCACTGGGACCTGATCTGCGACCTGCGCGAGGACGGGCGGCTGACCGCCGACGGCGCGGTGGTGGTGCGGGACGGCGTCTTCACGGCGTCCTGAGGGGATGTCGCCTGCCGCGGCGCGTGCAATCGCCCGCGCCCACAGGCAGAATGCGACCATGTCACGACCTGCTCGGCGCATCGGCGCCCTGATCCTGCCCGTCGTCCTGCTGCTGTCGGCGGCGCCGTCCGCGCTCGCGGCGTCGGCGAGCGTCACCGGCGACGACGGCAACCAGATCGCGCTCGGCGGCGCCGTCTCGATCCGCCACATGAGCCCGGAGGTGCGCTTCGCCTTCGCGCCGGACGAGCGCCGCTACAGCGCCCAGGTGCTGGGCCCGGACGGTGCGCCCGCCTCGAGCGGCACCACCTGCTCGAGCACGGCATCCCCGAGTGCCGAGCGCGTGCGCTATCGCGGCAACGGGGCCTACACGGTCGTGATCCGCGTGACCACCAACGAGGAGGACGCCACCTGCGCCGAGGCGACGGAGCAGCGCGCCGCGTTCACCATCGACGCCCGCACCGGCATCGGCGCACCCGACTCGAACCGCCTGCTGACCCGCCGGCCCGGCTCGCTGAGCACGATCTCCTACGAGGTCCCGGTGCAGCTCAACCCCGGCGCCGACAGCCACGAGCTGCGCTTCGCGCGCAACGCGACGCTCGGGCCCGACGGCGGCATCAGCGGCACCTCCCAGCAGGCGTTCGTCAACTCGAGCACCGGCCTCGCGGACGTGAGCTTCAACCGGCCGGGCCGCTACACGCTGGTCGTCCGGGCGAAGGTCACCACGGCCGACGGCGAGCGCGCGACGGCGTGGAGCTCCCCCGTGGTCGTCGACGCCGTCGCGCCGTTCGACTTCTCGTCGATCACGCTGCCCGACAGCAGCGGGCCGAGCTACAAGCTCGCGGCCGTGGTGCGCGAGAAGTCCGCCCGCGGACGGGTGCAGGTGTCGATCGCCCGCGGCAGGAAGGGCAAGCGCTTCAAGCGCCTCGGCTCGCCGCGGATCCGCCGCGGCGGCAAGATCTCGCTGCGGTTCAGGGCGGCGCGCGTCGGCATCTACACCGTGCGCTTCCACTTCAAGGGCAGCAAGACGACCGCGGGCGGCACGGTCAAGGAGGTCTTCCGCGTCTACCGCTTCTGACGGAGGGTAGGTTCAGCCGCGTGCGCCGGACCAAGATCGTCGCCACCATCGGCCCGGCGTCGCGGGACCCCGAGACGCTGGTCCGCATGATCGAGGCGGGCATGGACGTCGCGCGGCTGAACTTCTCCCACGGCACCGCCGAGGAGCACGCCGAGACCGTCACGCGCATCCGCGACGCGGCCGGCCGGGCGGGCCGGCAGGTGGCGATCCTGCAGGACCTCCCGGGGCCGAAGCTGCGCATCGGCAGGCTCCGCGACGGGATCGCCGAGCTCAAGCCGGGCGACAGCGTCACCTTCGTCTGCGGCCAGGACGGCGCGGAGGGCGACGCGGGACGGATGCACGTCTCCTGGGAGAAGCTCGCTCATGCCATGCAGCCCGAGGAGGTGCTCTACCTGGCCGACGGCTCGGTGCGCCTGCGCGTGTCGCGGACCCGCGCCGAGGCCGCCGAGTTCGACGCGACGGTGGAGGTGGGCGGAACCGTGGCGTCACGCCAGGGGCTCAACATCCCCGGCGAGGTGACGAACCTCCCGTCGGTGCCCGAGGAGGACTTCGAGCACCTGCGGATGGGCGAGCAGATCGGCGTCGACCTGATCGCGCTGTCCTTCGTGCGCCGGCCCGAGGAGATCACGGAGATGCGCAAGCACACGCGCCTGCCGCTGATCGCCAAGATCGAGAAGCCGCAGGCGGTCGAACGGGCCGAGGAGATCGTGCGGGCGGCCGACTGCGTGATGGTCGCGCGCGGCGACCTCGGCATCGAGCTGCGCATCGAGGAGGTGCCGATCGTCCAGAAGAAGATCATCGCGCTGGCCGGCTCGATGGCCCGCCCGTCGATCACCGCCACGCAGATGCTCGACTCGATGGTGTCGTCCTCGCGGCCGACCCGCGCCGAGGTGGCCGACGTGGCCAACGCCATCCTCGACGGCACCGACGCGGTGATGCTCTCCCAGGAGACGGCCGTCGGCCACTACCCGGTCGAGGCGATCCAGATGATGGCCGCGATCGCCGAGCGGACCGAGCAGGTGCTGCCGTACGACCGCTGGCACGAGCAGCGGGTGCGCCGCGACCGCCGCGACCCGGCGTACACGGTGGCCTTCATGGCCTGCCGGGCCGCTGAGGAGCTCGGCCTGGCCGCGCTGGTCTGCCCCACCCTGTCCGGCCGGTCCGCGCGGCTCATCTCCGCCCACCGCCCGAACGTCCCGATCTACGCGCTGTCGCCGGGGCGCGAGACGGTGCGGCGCTGCGGCCTCATGTGGGGCGTGCAGGCCGCGTCCCTGCCGCGCTGGGAGATCACGGAGGAGCTGATCGGCGCCGCGGGCCGCCGGGTCGTCGAGCTCGGCTGGGTGAAGCCCGGGGAGCGGGTCGGGATCACCGCCGGGCTCCCGAGCGGGAAGCCGGGAACGACGTCGCTGTTCCAAGTGCAGGAAGTCCGCTGACCGCGCTGGAGCCGTCGGACCGGGAGCTGCACGCGCTGGGAGCCGCGGCGCTCGAGTACGTCGAGCGCTTCGTGGCCGGGCGCGGGGATGCGCCGGCGTGGAACGACGACGGCGCCCTCGAGCTCGCGCGCGAGCTCGCCGCGAGCCCGCCGCCCGAGGACCCCGTGCCGGTGCAGGAGGCGATCGCGCGCATCGACCGGGCCGCCGCGATGGGCTTCGACAACGCCGGCCCCGGCTTTCTGGCCTACATCCCGGGCGGCGGGGTCTACACGGCGGCGCTGGCCGAGCTGATCTCCTGCGTGACCAACCGCTTCCCGTCGATGGCCGCCCCGGCCCCGGCGTTCGCGGCGATCGAGGTCGGGCTGCTGCGCTGGCTGTGCCGCGAGTTCGGCTTGCCGGACGGCGCGCTCGGCATCTTCACGACCGGTGGCTCGATGGCGAACTTCTCGGCGCTCGTCGCCGCGCGCCACGCCAGGCTCAGCGAGGACCTGCGCGATGCGACGCTGTACGTGTCCGACCAGGCGCACCACTCGACCGCCAAGGCGGCGCGGCTCGCGGGCCTGCCGGCGCGCGCGGTCCGCGTCGTCCCCACGGACGGGGGGCTGCGGATGGACGTCGCGGCGCTGCGCGCGATGCTCGACGCCGACCCGCGGCCGTTCTACGTGGTCGCGAGCGCCGGCACCACGAGCACCGGCGCCGTCGACCCGCTGCCGGAGATCGCCGACGCCGCGGCGGCGGCCGGCGCCTGGTTCCACGTCGACGCGGCGTACGGCGGCTTCTTCGGGCTCACCGCGCGCGGCCGCGAGCGCTTCGCCGGCATCGAGCGCGCCGACTCGATCACGCTCGACCCGCACAAGGGGCTGTTCATGCCCTACGGCAACGGCGTGCTGCTGGTGCGCGACTTCGCCGCGCTCGGCGCCGCGCACTCCGTCGACGCCGGCTACCTGCAGGACCTCGCCGGCGAGCACGCCGGGATCCCCGACTTCTCGGCCTACTCGCCCGAGCTGTCGCGCGGCTTCCGCGGCCTGCGCGTGTGGCTGCCGCTGCACGTCCACGGCGTGCGCGCGTTCCGCGCGGCGCTCGACGAGAAGCTCGACCTCGCGCTGCGCCTGCACGACGGGCTCGCGGCGGACGACCGGCTCGAGATCGTCCCGGGCCCGCCCGAGCTGTCGATCGTCGGCTGGCGCCTGCGCGACGGCGACGACGCGGCCAACCGTGCCTTGCAGGACGCGGTGAACGCGTCGCGGCGGGTGCTGCTCTCGAGCGCCGTCGTCGACGGGCGCTTCACGCTGCGGGCGTGCATCCTCTCCTTCCGGACGCACGCCGACCGGATCGACGAGCTGATCAGCCTGGTGCGGGCGGCGGCGCGGGCGTAGCGCCCGCGCCGCGCGCGCCGGCGTCGGTCAGCGGCGCTTGGCCGAGAACTTCACCGTCTCGCTGCACAGCCCCTTCGGGACGATCGTGCCCGAGGCGGTGCCGCGGCTGGTGACCTTGATCGAGATCACGAACTTCCCGACGTCGGGGTTCGTGTAGGTCGCCTTGCCGCGTCCGCTGCCGTCGAGCTTGATCTTCGCCACCGAGATCGTGATCGGGTGGCCGGCTGAGCCGCACTGGAACAGCTGGCCGGTGACCTTGAACTTGACGACGTTGCCGGAGCGAACGGTGAAGGTGACCTTGCCCTTGTCGGTGCTCATCTCGAGCTTGCCGTACTCCTGGTGCTTGCCGGACGTCGTCCCGCTGTAGGAGCCGGACGGGACGGCCGCCGAGGCGACGGCGGGAACAGCGAGGGTGGCCGCAACCGCGGCGGCGAGGATCAGGCGCATGCCCGAACAACGGACCACACCACCGATAACTGGTGCGCCGCCGCGCCCGCCGCCACCATTGCTCTGTCCCGCTTCATGAACTTGCTCTGTCCCGCTTCATGAACTTGCTCTGTCCCGCTTCATGAACTTGCTCTGTCCCGCTTCATGAACTTGCTCTGTCCCACTTCATGAAGTTGCTCTGAGC
>DATLGB010000182.1:0-3765 GCA_035540675.1 Solirubrobacteraceae bacterium
TGTCCCCGGGTCGGCGGAGGCGTTCCTCGCCGGGTGGATCCTGCTATCTGACCCCGGACATCCCCGCCGCAGGCTGCGGGGGCCGAGGACTCGCAGCTAGCTTCTAACTAGACGGCGAGCTTGAAGTCGTGAGACTTCGCACTTGTTTTTTCCCGGGTCGTTTAACGAGGCCAACCGGGGTCCTCGGCTCGCAACCAACTCCATGGAACCGGCCACGTCGAAGCCTGTCGTCCCCATGGATTTCGTACACGTCACATTCTAGGGCGTCTGGGAAGCCCTGGGGCGGCGCGGGCGTCTCCCGCGGACGCGCAGCGCCCCGGCCGCGAGCAGCGCGACGATCCCGGCGACGGCGGCCGCCGGCCACGGCGACCCGCCGTCGAGGCCCTGGCGCCGCGGCCGCGGTGCCGCCGGCGCGGCGGCGCCGTCGGCGTGCCCGGGCGCGTGGACCTCGAAGCTGCGCGTGTCGACCACGGCGACCGGCTCGTTCGTGCGCAGGACCGCCAGCTCGCGGCCGCCGGCGTCGAGGCGGAGCCGCATCGTGCCCGGATCGGTCACCGCCTCGACGCCGTGCAGGTCGATGCACCGCGCCTGGGCCCGCACCGTGTCGAGCGCGTGCACGAACGGCTCGGGGTGCTTGCCCGTGCCCGAGTACAGCGTGTACTCCCAGCGCCCGTCGGCGCTCGTCGCGCGCGTGAGCGCCAACCCGCGCATGACCTCGTCGGGCTCGTAGCGGTCGACGATCGGCTCAGGGCGCAGCCGGCCGCGCCGGCGGTCGTAGACGCGGACGTTGTAACGCGTGACGTCGGTCCGCGACGTGTACTCGATGAAGTAGACGAGCCGCCCGTCGGGAGAGACGGCGTCGAGCGTGAAGTTGCCGCGCAGCCGGATCGCGCCGGTGACGCGCATCCGGCGGGCGTCGACGACCGTGAAGAGGCTGCGTCGCGGGCGGCTCGACGACCCGCGCTGCAGGACGAGCGTGCCGCCGTCGGCGGACAGGCCGGTCGGCGTCCCGTCGAGCGATACGCCCGTGATCGCGTGGAACCCGCGCAGCGGGCGGTGCCAGAGCACGCCGCGGCCGTTGCGGTCCAGCCGGGCGAGAACCGTCTCGCCCTGGATCGGCAGCGTGACCCAGCGGTCGCCGCCGCCGGCCGGCTCGATGCCGATCCGGCCGACGTCGGTGCCGGGGCCGCCGCCCGCGGCGCCCGCCTCGGCGCCGCCGGCGGCAAGGGAGGCGGCGACGGCCGCCGCGAGGATCGTGCGTCTCATGCCCCTCATACGTCCGGAGGGGCACCAGAGGTTCCGCCGCTAGGAACCCACGGGCGCCCCGGGCGGGCCGTCGACGCGCGACTCGCCCTCCGCGGCGACGCCGTCGCGGCCGACGTAGCCGTCGGCGCCGCCGACGATCACGTAGACGGCGTCCTCGTCGCCGACGTTGTGGATCTTGCGCGGCGTGGACGGCATCACGTGCGCCATCCCGCCCGGGCCGAGGCGATGGCGGCTGCCGTCACCGAACTCGATCTCGATCGTGCCGCGGTGGACGAAGTAGGTCTCCTCCTGGCGCTCGTGCCAGTGCGACCCGGTGGAGATGCCCGCGGGCATCACGATCGCGTTGATGCCGTAGGCCGTGACGCCGAGCTCGCGGCGGATCTTGCGGAAGCCGTAGCCGTCGCCGATCCCGTCGAGGCTGCCGACCGCCCAGCCGTCGCCCTGCACCGTCTCGCGCACCTCGTTGCTCATTGCAACCTCCTTTCTGGCGCGATCGTACACGCGCATCGCCGCGGTCGTGTGCGTAACGTCACGCATCGGTGAATCGGACTCAGGGGAACGCATGCGCAGCTTCGACGTCGTCGTCATCGGGTCGGGTCCGGCGGGCGAGGTGGTCGCCGGCCGCCTCGGCGGGGCGGGGCTCGAGGTCGCGCTGATCGAGGACCGGCTGGTCGGCGGCGAGTGCGCGTACTGGGCCTGCATGCCGTCGAAGGCGCTGCTGCGCCCGGCCGAGGTGCTCGCCGAGGTCCGCCGGATCCCGGGCGCGGCGGAGGCGGTCACCGGCTCGCTCGACGTCGCGGCCGTCCTGCGCCGGCGCGACGAGGTCATCCACGACCTCGACGACGCCACCCAGCTGCCGTGGCTCGAGGAGGCGGGCGTCGTCCTGTTCCGCGGGCGCGGGACGGTCACCGCCGAGCGCACGGTGCAGGTCGAGGGCGGCGAGACGCTCGAGGCGCGGCGCGCCGTCGTGCTGGCCAGCGGCTCGCGGGCGCTGGTGCCGCCGATCGAGGGCCTGCGCGAGGCGGAGCCGTGGACCAACGTCGAGGCCACCACCGCCAAGCGCGCGCCGGACAGCCTCGTCGTCCTCGGCGGCGGCGTCGTCGGCGTGGAGATGGCGCAGGCCTACGCCTCCTTCGGGACCCACGTGACGGTGGTCGAGGCGCTGGACCGCCTGATCGCGCGCGAGGAGCCGTTCGCCTCCGAGCAGGTCGCGGACGCGCTGCGCGAGCGCGGCGTCACCGTGCAGGTGGGCCGCAGGGCGACGCGGGTGGAGCGCGCGGCGGGCGCCGTGGCCGTGACGCTCGAGGACGGGACGATCGCCACCGGCGAGGAGCTGCTCGTCGCGATCGGGCGGCGCCCGTCGACGGCGGCGGTCGAGGCGCTCGGCTACGAGCCCGGGAAGCCGGTCGACGTCGACCACCAGGGCCGCAGCGCCCGCCACGACTGGCTGTGGGCGGTCGGCGACGTCAACGGCATCGCCCCGCTCACGCACATGGGCAAGTACCAGGCGCGGCTGGTCGCCGACGCGATCAGCGGCCGTCGCGACGACCCCGCGCAGCAGCTCGCCAACGGTGCCCTGTCCCCGCGCGTGATCTTCACCGACCCGCAGGTCGCGGCGGTCGGCCACACCCTGCAGTCGGCGCGCGACGCGGGGATCGCCGCGCGCGCGGTGGACGTCGGCACGTCCACCAACGCCGGCGGGTCGTTCTACGGCCGCGGCGCGCCCGGCACCGCGCGGATCGTGATCGACGACGCGCGCGGCGTCATCGCCGGCGCAACGGTCACGGGCGCCGACGTCGCCGACTTCCTGCACGCGTTCACGATCGCCGTCGTCGCGGAGGTGCCGCTCGAGCGGCTGTGGCACGCGGTGCCGCCCTTCCCCACCCGCAGCGAGCTGTGGCTGCGGTTGCTGGAGACGGCCGGCCTCTGAGGTTGCAGAGCGCGTCGCTCCGGTTTTATGCTCCGCGGACGTAGAGCGGACGGGAGGAGCGGCATGAGCGAGACGAGCGAGACGGGCGCCCCGGGCGCGAAGGCGCCAGCGCCAACGCCCGCCACCGAGACGAAGACGCCGAGCCTGGGGCCCTGGCACGCGGCGACGATCCTCATCCTCGCGCTGGCGCTGGTGGCGATCACGGCGCTGGTGCTCGGCAACGTCGAGAACCAGGCCGACAGCGCCACAGGGGTGCTCGGCGTCATCGTCCCCGTCTTCGCCAGCGTCGGCGCCGCCGTGTTCGGCGTCAGCGTCGCCTACAACGCGGGCAAGGCCAGCGGAGAGGAGAGCGGCACGGCCAAGGGCGCCGCCGCCGGCGAGGAGAAGGCCAAGCGCGACATCGCCGGGACGCTGCTCGACGACCTCCAGACCGCCGGCACGGGGTTCGAGACGCTGCGGCGGACCCTGCGGACGGTGGGCACGAGCGAGCCGCACCGCGACACGCTGCTCTTCGCGGCGCCGGACCGTACCGACGTCCCGCCGCTCGCGGTTCAGGGCGAAGAGCTCGA
>DATLGB010000183.1:0-3507 GCA_035540675.1 Solirubrobacteraceae bacterium
CGGGAGCGGCGTCGGCGGCGATGATCGCTTCGGTCATGGGAGCGTCCTCGTGGTTGCTTGAGCTGCGGGATCAGTGGGTGGCGGCGGCGGTGCGGGAGAGGCGGTCGACGGCGTTCTCGAGCGCCCCGGCGCGCAGCAGCCCGGCGGTGGCCTCGGCCAGCACCGTGCCGAGCACGCCGCGGCCGGGCTCGAGCGAGACCGACGCGCGCACCTCCGCGCCGTCGCCCGCCGGGCCGACGTCGTAGGCGACGTCCATGCGCACCGGGCCGTGCGCCGACAGCGCGAGCCGCCGGCCGTCGGCGCGGTGCACCTCGACGTCGAAGCCCACCCGCACGCCGGCCAGCCGGCCGGTGACGCGCGTCCGGGTGCCGGCGCGCAGGCGGTGGCAGCAGTGGTCGTCGAGGTCGAAGTCGACCGGCGACCAGTCACGGCAGCGCTCCGGGTCGGTGAGCGCCGCGAGCACGTGCTCGGGGCGGGCGTCGGTGATCGTGCGGGCCGTCCAGGTCCTCATGTGCGGCAGCCTCACCGCCGGCGCCCGCGGCGTCATCGCCCCCCGGAGCGATTCGCGCGCCTCCCGAGGGCGACGCGGCCTCGTCCCCGAGGATGACGCCGGGATCGTCAGGCCGGACGACGTTGGTCGGCAGGCACGCCGTTACCTTGGAGTTCAGGTGATCCAGCCGCTCTCAGACCTGCCCGCGCGGCTGCGCGCGTGGCCCCGGCGTCGCGTGGACCTCGCGCTCGCGGCCGCGGTCGTGGTGGAGGCCGCGCTCGAACTCGCGGCCGTCGACGCCGCCACGGGCCGGCGCGTCAGCGCGGTCGCCCTCGCCGCCGTCGTCGGCGCCGCCGTCCTGGTCCGCCGCCGCCACCCCGTCGCCGCCGTCGCGGTCGCCTTCGGCGGCATCGCCGGCTACGACCTCCTGCCGGGCGGCCTGAACAACCTCGCCGCCGGGCCGTTCTTCGGCCTGCTGTTCGTCGTCTACTCCATGGCCTGGCGGACGGAGGGGCGCCGCCTCACGGCCGGCATCCTGCTGACAACGGTCGCGGCCGTCGCGGTCGAGCTGCTGCGCGGGCCGGAGCTGTCCGGCTTCGCCTTCGCCGGGCTGGTCGTCGTCGCGGCGCCGATCGTGGCCGGGCAGCTGCTGCAGAGCCGCGTGCGCCTCAACCGCGCGCTGCGCGAGAAGGCCGAGCGCATCGAGCGCGACCGCGCCGCCCGCGCGGAGGAGGCCGTGGCGGAGGAGCGCGCCCGGATCGCCGGGGAGCTGCACGACGTGGTCGCGCACGCGCTCGGCGCGATGACCGTGCAGGCCGCGGCCGCGCGGCGCCTCGCCGCCAAGGACACCGAGCGCGCGGCCGGCGCCTTCGAGGCGGTCGAGGCCACCGGCCGCGAGGCGCTGCGCGAGCTGCGCCGCGTGCTGGGGGTGCTGCGCCGTGAGGACGACGAGGAGGCGCTGGCCCCGCAGCCGCGGCTGGCGTCGGTCGACGAGCTGGTCCGCCGCGTCCGCGCCGCGGGACTGCCGGTGGAGCTCGCGGTCGAGGGCGCGCACGCGGAGCTGCCGCGCGGCATCGACCTGACGGCCTACCGCGTGGTCCAGGAGGCGCTGCGCGAGGCACTCGAGACCGGCGGCGCGGGCCATGCCGACGTCCGCGTGCGCTACCGGGACGACGGCGTCGAGATCGAGGTCGTCGACGACGGCGTGCACGGCGGCGGGCGCCGCCTGCTCGGGATGCACGAGCGCGTGCGGGTCTACGGCGGCCAGCTCGAAGCGGGGCCGCGGCGCGAGGGCGGCCACGAGGTCCGGGCGCGGCTTCCGGTGGAGGCGTCGTCGTGAAGCGCGTGTTCAGCCGCGAGTCGTACGTGCCGGACGCGATCGTCGCCGCCATCTTCGCGGTCGTGGGGCTGCTCGACGCCGCCGACGCCGCCGAGCGCGTCGGCCCGCCGCAGCTCAACGCGGCCGCCGCGCTCGCGCTGGCCGGCCTGGTGCTCGTCCGGCGCCGCTGGGCGCTGAGCGCGGGCTACGGGTTCCTGGCGCTGCTGGTGGTCATGGCCGCCGGCCTCACGTCGCCGGCGATGCTGTCGATGCCGCTGTTCGGCCTGCTGCTGTTCGGCTACTCCGTCGGCGCGCACGGCACCGGCCCGCTGTCGCGCGCGTGGCCGCTCGCCTGCCTGGGCGTCATCACGCTCGTCACCCTGACGTTGCCCGACCCGATCCTCGGCGACGTCGCGTTTCCCGGCGCGCTGGCCGTCGCGGCGTTCGTCACGGGCCGCGCCGGCCAGGGCCGGCTGCGCCTGGCGGCGGAGCTGCACGAGGCGGCGCTGCTGGCCGCGGAGGCGCGCGAGGCGGAGGCGCGCCGGGCCGTGGCGGCCGAGCGGCGCCGGATCGCCCGCGAGATGCACGACGTGGTGGCGCACTCGATCAGCGTGATGGTCGTCCAGGCCGGCGGCGCGCGCCGCATCCTGGCGCGCGAGCCCGAGCGCGCCGAGGCGGCCGCGGCCGAGATCGAGCGCACGGGTCGCGAGGCGCTGCTGGAGATGCGGCGCCTGCTGGGCGTCCTGCGCGGCCCGGACGAGGAGGCGGCCCGCGCCCCAGCGCCGGGGTTCGACGGCCTCTCCGGGCTCGTCGCCCGCGCCCGCGACGCCGGGCTGCCGGTCGAGCTGCGCATCGAGGGCGAGCCTGCCCCGCTCGCACCCGGCGTCGACCTCGCCGCCTACCGCGTCGTGCAGGAGGCACTGCTCAACGCGCTCCAGCACGCCCCCGGCGCGCCGACGGAGGTTCGCGTCTGCTGGACGCCGGACGCGCTCGAGCTGCACGTCGCCGACCGCGGGCCCGGCCCCGCCGAGGACCCGAGCCGCGACGGCAACGGCAACGGGCTGATCGGCATGCGCGAGCGCGTGTGCCTCTACGGCGGCGAGCTGCAGACGGGGCGCCGCAGCGGCGGTGGCTTCGAGGTCCGCGCGCGCCTGCCGTTCGACGCCGCCGACGACTCGTCCGTCCCACCCGGCAAGATGGCCGCCCAAGGAGCCGCATGATCCGCATCCTCATCGCCGACGACCAGGCGCTCGTGCGCGCCGGGTTCAAGATGATCCTCGAGGCCGAGGACGACCTCGACGTCGTCGGGGAGGCCGTCGACGGCAAGCAGGCGGTCGAGCAGGCGCGCCGGCTGAAGCCGGACGTCGTGCTGATGGACATCCGCATGCCGGAGCTCGACGGCATCGAGGCGACGCGGCGCGTGCTCGCCAACGCCGGCGACCACCCGACGCGCGTGCTCATGCTCACCACCTTCGACGTCAACGAGTACGTCTACGAGGCGCTGCGCGCCGGCGCCAGCGGCTTCCTGCTCAAGGACGTCCCGCCCGAGCAGCTCGCCGCGGGCATCCGCGTCGTCGCCCAGGGGGAGGCGCTGCTCGCGCCGACCATCACGAAGCGGCTGATCCAGGAGTTCGCGGTCTCCGCGCCCCAGGAGCCCGCGCCGCCGCGCGGCTACGACGAGCTGACCGACCGCGAGCGC
>DATLGB010000184.1:0-8835 GCA_035540675.1 Solirubrobacteraceae bacterium
GTCGTCGTCGTCGCGGTCGTCGTCGTCGTCATCGTCGCCGACGCGGTCGCGGTCGACGTCGAGGACCTTGAACTTGCGCGAGAGGTCGACCTCGTAGCGGTAGGCGCCGCGGCGGACCGTGACCTCGTAGCGCTCGCGGTCGTCGGCGTCGTAGATCACCTTGCGCACCTTGCCGCCGCCCACGCGTCGCTTGGCGACCCGGGCGGCGCGCAGGCCGCGGCCGGAGAACCGGCTGATGCGCCGCTCGCCGCTGTCGTCGTCGTCATCGTCGGCAAGGGCCACGCCGGCGCCCAGAGGCTGGCCGGTCCCGGAGGTGCCCACGGCGGCGGCCGCGAACACGGTGAAGGCGAGCAGCGCGGCCAGCAGCAGCGCCAGGGGGGTCTTGTTCAGGTTGGTCGTCATGCACACCAGAGTCGCCGGACCGCCTGAGAGCACCATGAGACGGTCATGAGGGTTCTCTCACGTGCCGTCAGGGCCGCTGCACCCGCTCGCAGTCGCCCGCGACGGAGTCCGCGGCGTCCGCGGTGACCGAGTCGTCCTTGCCGGTGCCGCAGACGATGACGTCGCGCTCGCCGTCGCGTGCGGCGATCCGGTCGTTGTCCTTGCCGCCGTCGATCGAGTCGCGGCCGGCGCCGCCCGCGATGCTGTCGCCGCCCGTGCCGCCGGTGATCCGGTCGTTCCCGCGCCCGCCGTTGAGGACGTCCTTGCCCGAGCCGGCGTTCACGCGGTCGTTGCCGTCGCCGCTGCGCACGACGTCCTCGCCGGTGCCGCCGCTGATGCGGTCGTTGCCGGCTCCGCCGTCGATGACGTCGTCCTTGGCGCCGCCGTAGATGCGGTCGGCGCCGCCCCGGCCGTCGATGCGGTCGCGGCCGCCCTTGCCGCGGATCGTGTCGGCCGCGTCGGTTCCCCGCAGCACGTTCGCGCCGCCGTTCCCGGTGATCACCTTGGCCACCGCCGGGCCGGCGAGGAGTGCGGTCGCAAGCGTGGCGACGATGACGGCGAGCTTTCTCATGGACTTCCTCCTGGTCGGGTCGAGGCGCGGGCGCGGAAGTAGGTCGCGCGGTCCAGCCAGGCCATGCGGCGCTTCAGCCAGAAGCGCAGGTACCTCACCTCGGCGGTGAAGCTGCCGCGGGCGACGGGGTTCGGCGTCACGATCTGGTCCAGCACGGGCCAGCGGCTGAAGTTGCGTCCCACCGCGGGGCGCAGCGCGCGCGTGTGGCGGTCGAGGCGGCGGAGGAGCTGCCGGCGGAAGCCGGCCCGCCGCAGCTCGCGCCAGCGCGCACGCATTGCCCGGCGGAATCCCGGGTCGCGGTGCAGCTGCGACGCCCACGCGCGGTCGCGCGTCCACCAGCCGCCGATGGCGGCCGATCCGGGCGACGTCGAGTTGCCGGTGGAGCGGTCGAAGTCCCACACGGGGCCGAGCCGGAGCAGGCGGCCGGCCGGCTTGACGAGAAAGGTGCTGGCATGGAAGGCGTCGACGTTGCGGAACAGCTCCTGCACGAGCACGTAGTCGACGGTCGACTCCGGGTGGAGCACGGTCCTCCAGGCGTCGCGCCTGCCGCGGTAGAGCGTCCGCTCGACGCCGCCGACGTGGTTGCGGATGTAGCGGACCTCGCGCGCGGACAGGTCCGCCCGCTCGGGATCCTCGAAGACGATCGGCCGCCGCTTGATCGGGGTCCGGAAGAAGGGCCCCTTCTGCCGCGCCTGGAAGTCGAAGGTGAACTCGAGCAGGTAGCGGCCCGTGATCCCCTTGCCGGGCACGTCCACCCGCGCCTCGTTGAGCTCGATGCGCTCCATCAGCACGTAGACGCCTTCGTAGCGGCCGTTGTGCACGAGCTCGACGAAGCGGGTGCGGGGCGCCCAGCGCCCCATCAGCCGCGACGCGTCGTATGCGAGCACGTTGCGCATGAGCGTCTTGTCGTTGTAGGCCGCGTAGAGGACCCAGTCGGCGTCGGCCGGCAGCCCGAGCAGCGAGGCGTTGCGGTCGGCGCCGCTGCGCTTGCGCAGCTCGAGCCCGTAGGACTTCTTGTCGAAGAAGGCCGACGACTGGCCGCGGATCTCGATGCCGCCCCAGCCGTTGTAGACGTTCGCCCCGCGCGAGGGAGAGTTGGCGCGTCCGCCGTGGTCGATGACGCGCACCCGCACGCGGGTCTTGGTGTCGTCGCCGATCGCCTGCGTGGTCTTGAGCGTCATCACCGGCAGCGGCGTGCGGAAGGATGCGGCGCTGGCGGGCGGCGGCGCCGCGGCGGCGCAGGCGGCGGCGACGGCCAGGATCGAGGTGACGTGAACGCGCGGCACGGCGGCAACGTAGCTGGCCAGGATGTGAAAACTCTCATTTGGGGCTGATTCAATGCCGCGGGTGATCGAGCTCGCCGCGCTGGCGGTCGACGTCGACGCCGTGAGCGTTCGCCTCGCCATCGACCTGGTGGTCGTGGCGGCGCTGGCCTTCGGCCTTTCCTACCGCCGCCACGGCCGCCGCGACCTCGTCGTGCTGCAGGTCGTCTTCAACGTCGGCCTGTTCGCGGCGGTGATCGTCATCTCCGCCGGGGAGGTCGCGGCCGCCGTCGGCTTCGGCCTGTTCGCGGTGCTCTCCATCATCCGCCTGCGCGCGGAGACTCTGGCCAACGTGGACATCGCCTACTTCTTCGCGGCCATCGTCGTCGGCCTCGTCGCGGCCGTCGACCTCGGCAACCCGCTCGGCAACGCCGGTCTCGCGGCGCTCGTGCTGGCGAGCGCGGCACTGGTCGACCACCCGCGACTGCTGCACGACCACCAGCGCGTCGACTTCTCGCTCGAGTTGGCGGAGGCCGATCCGGCCGCGCTGCAGCGGCTCGTCGAGCAGCGCACGGGCGGGCGGGCGGTCGCGCTCGAGGTGCTCGAGGTCGACTACGTCCGGGAGATCACGCGCGTGCGCGCGCTCGTGCGCTCCGGGAGCGGCGCGTGATCGACGCGATTGGGCGGTTCCGCCCCATCTCGCTGGAGGAGGTCACGGCCGGCACGGCGCTGCAGGCCCGCGTGGAGCGCAAGTACATCGCCTCCGCCGAGCAGGCCGCCGAGCTGCTGGAGCGGCTCGGCGACAGCCACCGCGCGCTGGACATCGGCGGCCTGCGGGAGTTCGCGTATCGCACCACCTACTACGACACGCCCGACCTGCTGTGCCTGCGCGAGCACCTGCAGGGCCGCCGCCGGCGCTTCAAGTGCCGGCGCCGCGAGTACGTCGACACCGGCGGCGCCTTTCTGGAGCTCAAGCTCCGCGGGCGGCGCGGGCGCACGGTCAAGCACGGCCTCGAGTGCCGCGGCCGGCCGGGCCTCGACGAGGAGCAGCGTGCCTTCGTGCGCGAGACGCTCCTGCGCGGCTACGGCCGCGCAATCGCGGTCGAGGCCTTCGCTCCGTCGCTGGCCATCGACGTGCGGCGGATGACGCTGGCCTCCGACGTCGCCGAGGAGCGCGTGACGCTCGACGTCGCCGTGCAGATGGGCGGCTGGCGGCTCGGCGACGGCCTGGTGATCGTGGAGACGAAGACGCTGCGCGGCCCCGGCGCCGCCGACCTCGCGCTGCGCCGCCTCGGGCTGCGCCCGCAGCGCTGCAGCAAGTACTGCATCGGGATGATGCTCCACCACTCGCCGCGGCGCGGGAGCGCGCTGCGGCCCGCCGCGCGCCGGTTCGTCGCGGCCGCCGCCTGACCGTCGGCGGGCCGGGCGCGCCTGCGACACTCCCGCGCTTCGTGGACCTCCTCCAAGCCATCGTGCTCGGCCTCGTGCAGGGGCTGACCGAGTTCCTGCCCATCTCGTCGAGCGCGCACCAGCGCATCGTCCCGGCCGTCCTGGGCTGGGACGATCCCGGCGCTGCGTTCACGGCGGTGACGCAGCTCGGGACGGAGGCGGCGGTGCTGCTGTACTTCCGCCGCGACCTGTGGAACATCGGGCGCACGTGGGTGCGGGCGCTGGGCGACCGCGAGCTGCGGGGCGCCCACGACGCGCGCATGGGCTGGTACCTGATCGTGGCGACGATCCCGATCGGGGTGCTCGGCCTCGCGTTCGAGCACCAGATCGAGACCGGGGCGCGCAACCTGTGGCTGATCGCGACGGTGCTCATCGCCTTCGCGCTGGTCCTCGGCTACGCCGACCGACGCGGCACGCACGAGCGCGAGCTCGAGGGCATCTCCGTGCGCGACGGGATCCTGATCGGCCTCGCGCAGTCGCTCGCGCTGATCCCGGGCGTCTCGCGCTCGGGCGCCACGATGAGCGCCGGGCTCCTGCTCGGGCTGGCGCGTCCCGCCGCGGCGCGGTTCTCGTTCCTGCTGGCGATCCCGGCGGTGGTGGCCAGCGGCCTGTTCCAGCTCGAGGCGATCGTCGCGGGCGAGGAGGGCAACGGCGACCCGATCGGCTACGTGCTGCTCGCGACGCTGATCTCGTTCGTCGTCGGCTACGCGGCGATCGCCTGGCTGCTGCGCTACCTCGCGCACCACTCGGTGACGCTGTTCGTCGTCTACCGTGTCGCGCTCGGCACGCTCGTGCTGGTGCTCCTCGGCGCCGGCGCGATCAGCTGAGCCCGCCCGCGGTCACTCGAAGCTCCACCTGCCGGTCTCGTCGCCGTAGCCGGAGTTGGTGCGGAACTCGAAGCCCTTGACGGCCGCCTTCTTCTTGACCTGGAAGGGGAGGCAGACCTTCTTGCTCTTGCCCGGCGCGATCTTCAGCGGCACGAGCGGCTTCGAGCGGCACCTGCCGTAGAGCACGATGCTCGGGTTGGCGGCCTTGGGGGGATCGGTGACCAGGTGCGAGCCGTTGAGGACGGCGTCGTCGTACTTCTTCGCGCCCTCGTTCGTGAAGCGGGCGTGGACGCCGACGAAGCGCCGGCCGGCCCGGGCGCGCTCGCGCGACGAGGGGGTCATCGGGTCCTCGACCTCGAGGATCGCGACCTCGACCTGCACGTCCTCGAGGCCCTCGAGTGACGTGGCGTCCCCGAGGCCCAGCGCCGCCGCCGGCTCCTCGGTCGCGGCGGGCGTCGCGGTGGCCGCCGCCTCCTCCGCGGCCGCCGGGGTCGTCGCCGGCTCCGGGCTGCCGCTCTCGCCTTCCGAACCGCCGCACGCCGCCGGCGTCATCGCCGCCGCGGCCACGCCCGCCAGCAGGATCCGTCGCCTCCACGCCGTCATCCGCGCTCCTCGGTTCGGTTTGCCGCTGCGGCGAACCTACCCGCGCCGCGGCGGGCGGTGCAAGCGCCGCGTGCGCTCAGGCGGCGCCGGCGGCCGTCTCGACGGTCTCGAGGACCGTGCCCGGCGCGATGTAGGTGCCGATCCGCTCGCCGCGGCAGATGCGGCCCATCACGCCCGGCTCGTCGACGTTGAAGACGTGGACCGGGAGGCTGTGGTCGCGCGCGAGCAGCAGCGCCGACTGGTCCATGACGCGCAGGTTGCGGTCGATCACGTCGTCGTAGCCGAGCGTCGCGTAGCGGCGGGCCTCGGGGTTGGTTCGCGGGTCGGAGTCGTAGACGCCGTCGACGCCGTGCTTGCCGAACAGGATGGCGTCGGCCTGCAGCTCGATCGCGCGCTGCACGGCGGGATAGTCGGTGGTCACGAACGGCTGGCCGATGCCCCCGGCCAGGATGACGATGGTCTGGCGCTCGAGGTGGGAGATCGCGCGCAGGCGGATGAACGGCTCGGCCATCGCCTCCATCCGGATCGCCGTCATCACGCGCACGTCCTCGACGTCCTTCGCCTTGAGCGCACCGCGCAGCATCAGGCCGTTGATGACCGTGCCGAGCATGCCGATGTTGTCGGCCTCGGCGCGGTCGATGTTCCACTCCGTCGCCAGCGCGCCGCGGAAGATGTTGCCGCCGCCGACCACGACGCCGATCTGGACGCCCATGTCGTTGACGCTGAGCAGCTCGCGCGTCAGGTGGGCGAGCGCGTCCGACTGGATGCCGAACTCCTCGACGCCGGCGAACGCCCGTCCGCTGAGCTTGACCAGCACGCGCCGGTAGTGGGTGTCCTGTGCCATCGCGGCGGAGTCTACGGCCGTCCGCGACCGGGGTGGCGCCCGCCCGCGCGGGTACGATGGCCGCCTTGACCTACCGCGTCCTGTTCAGGCTGATCTGCCGCTGGCTGGACGCCGAGAGCGCGCATCACGCGGCCGCCCGCACGCTGGCGGCGCTCACCCGGATCGCCCCCCTGCGCGCGCTGCTGGCGCGGCTGCTCGCCCCGCGCGACCCGCGCCTGCGCGTGCGCGCGCTCGGGCTCGAGTTCCCCAGCCCGCTCGGCGTCCCGGCCGGCGTGGACAAGGACGCCACCTGGTTCGACGGGCTCGCGGCGCTCGGCTTCGGCTTCGTCGAGGTCGGGACGGCCACCGCGCTCGCCCAGCCGGGCAACCCGCGCCCGCGCGTGCACCGGCTGCCGGCCGACCGCGCGCTCGCCAACCGCATGGGCTTCCCGAACGCCGGCGCGGGAGCGATCGCGGCGCGGCTCGCGCGGCGGCGGCCGGGCGGGCCGCCGGTCGGCGCCAACATCGGCCGGACCAAGGCGGCCGGGGACGCCGCCGCCGACTACGCCGCGTCGGCGCGCGCGCTGGCCCCCGTCGCCGACTTCCTGGTCGTCAACGTCTCCTCGCCGAACACGCCGGGCCTGCGCGCGATGCAGGCGGTCGAGCAGCTCGAGCCGCTGCTGGTCGCCGTGCAGCGCGAGCTGGCGGCGAGCGGCCGCCCGGTGCCGCTGCTGGTGAAGATCGCGCCCGACCTCGCCGACGAGGACGTCGACGCCGTCGCCGACCTCGCGCTGCGGCTCGGCCTCGACGGCATCGTCGCCGTCAACACGACGATCGCGGCGCCGGGCGCGCAGCGGGACGGGACGCCGTGGCCGGCGGTCGGCGGCGTTTCCGGGGCGCCGCTCAAGCCCCGCGCGCTCGCGGTCCTGCGGCGGCTGCGCGCGCGGGTGGGCGACCAGCTCGTGCTCGTGGCCGTGGGCGGGATCGAGACGGCCGACGACGCGTGGGAGCGCATCGAGGCGGGTGCCACGCTGGTCCAGGCGTACACCGGGTTCGTCTACGGCGGGCCGCTGTGGCCGCGCCGCGTCAACCGCGACCTGGCGCGGCGCGTGGCGGCGTCCGGGCGATCATCGATCCAGGAGGCCGTGGGCGCCGCCGCCGTCGCGCCCGCTGCCGCCGCGGCGCCCTGAGCGGCGGTCGAGCAGCCGCGCCGCGACGAGCCCGCCGACGGCGCCGAACAGGTGCCCCTGCCAGGAGATGCCCTCGCGCGGTGCGAGCCCGGCGAGCAGCGCGGCGCCGAAGACGGCGGCGACGAGCGCGCCGCCGGCGAGCTGCACGGCGCGCCGGGTGAAGAACCCGCGCGCGATCAGGTAGCCGGCGTAGCCGAAGACCACGACGCTGGCGCCGACGTGCAGGGTGTTGGCGGGCGCGAGCAGCCAGACGCCGAGCCCGCCGACCACGGCCACGACGACCGTCACGATGATGGTCCGCGCGAGCCCGCTGAGGGCGACGAGCGCCCCGAGCGCGGCGAACGGAAGCGTGTTGGAGACGAGGTGGCCCCAGCCCGCGTGCAGGAACGGCGCGAACAGGACGCCGTCGAGCCCGTCGGGGTCGCGCGGGCGGATGCCGCCGCGATCGAGGTCGGCGCTCGGGATCTGGTCGACGACCTCGACCCCCCACATCGCCGCGAGCAGCGTCGCGACCAGCGCGAGCGCGCGGCCGGCATCGCCGCCGAAGCGCCGCCGGCGGCCGGAGTCGTCAACGCGCGATCCCGCCACGCCAAGGAGCCTACGCGGCCTGCGCCTAGCCTCGTGCGGGCATGTCCGCCGCCGCTGCTCCGGCCCTCTCGCTGTGGCGCCCGTCGCCGGCGCGGTTCGCCCGCCTCGTCACCGGCCTGTGGATCTTCGGGACCGGGGAGGCCCTGATCATCGCCGCCGGTCTCGGCAACTCGCCGTGGACCGTGCTCGCGCAGGGCGTCGCGCGGCAGACCCCGCTGGCGATCGGCGCGGCGACCGTCGCGATCTCGTTCGCCGTGCTGCTGCTGTGGGTGCCGCTGCGCCAGCGGCCCGGCCTCGGCACCGTGATGAACGCGATCCTCATCGGCATCGCCATCGACGCGGCGCTGCTCGTGCTGCCCGAGCCGCGTGCGATGGCGCTGGAGGTGCGCGCGGCGCTCCTGGCCACCGGCATCGTCGTGGTGGCGATCGGCTCCGGCCTCTACCTCACCTGCCGCCTCGGACCGGGACCGCGCGATGGGCTGATGACCGGCCTCAGCCGCCGCACGGGCCGCTCGCTGCGGCTGTGGCGCACGGTCGTGGAGGCGAGCGCGCTGATCGGCGGCGTCGTGCTCGGCGGCGTCGCCGGCATCGGCACCGTGGCCTTCGCGCTGCTCATCGGCCCCGCCGTCCAGGCCGCCGTGCAGCGCCTGGACGATCCGGGGGGCGGGGCGCTCTAAGTCCCGAAGCGCTCCCGCAGCCGCGGCAGCACGTCGGCGGCGAAGGCGTCGATCTGGCGGCGCTGCTCGGTGCCCGGGAAGTGGAAGACCAGCTGCATGAAGCCGAGCTGGACGTACGGCGCGATCCGGTCGACCACCTCGTCGGGGTCGTCGGAGACGATGAAGCGCGTGTGCGCGCGGCCGGCGGCGGCGTCCGCCGCGCGCTCCATCTCGACCGGGTCCTCGATGCCCGCCTTCTCCTCCGGCGTGAGGGCGAGCGCCGCCCACCAGGCGCAGGCGTCGTGGGCGAACTGCCGGTCGCGGTCGTAGGAGACCTTGATCTCGATCATCCGCGCGATGGCGCCGGCGTCGCGCCCGGCCGCCGCCGCTCCCTCGTCGAGCGCCGTGGTGAGCTCGCGGTACAG
>DATLGB010000185.1:0-3810 GCA_035540675.1 Solirubrobacteraceae bacterium
CGGAGCCAGAATCGGAGCCGGAGCCGGAGCCCGCCGCCGCGCCGATGCGGCCGCTCGCCGACTCGCTCTCGCTCGACCTGCTGGAGCCGGCGCCGCGGCGCCGCCCGCGACCGGCGCGGCCGGCGCGGCAGCGCCGCCGGCCGAAGCCGCCCGCCTTCCGGCTGTCGCGCCCCGGCCGCCGCACCGTCGCAGCCGTCGCCGCGATGGCGGTCGTCGCCGTCGGCGGCGGCGCGGGCCTGCGGCAGCTCGCTCCCGACCTCGCCGCGGCCGGCCCCGGCGCCGGCGCGCTGATCGGCGCCGCCGCGGCGGAGCAGCTCGTCTTCTCCGTCTCGGGCGACGAGTCGACGCTCGCGAGCCTCCGCTGGACGATCGACGGCGAGGACGTGACGGCCACGGCGAGCCTCGTCGGGGGCCGCTCGCTGCTCCGGGGCTCCCACCTGCCGGAGGGGGTCCACGAGATCGTCGCCCACGCCCCCGGCCGGATCCCGGGAACGTCGACACGCCGCACCTGGACGATCTCGATCGACCGGACGCCCCCGGAGGTCGTCGTCGACCCCGCGACGGCGAAGGGGATGCCGATGCGGCCGCTGACGCTGAAGGGCCGCGTCGAGGAGGGCGCCGAGCTGAAGGCGAACGGCAGCGACGTCCAGGTGGGCGAGGGCGGGATCTTCGAGCTGGCGCTCGCGGAGCCGCCGGCGAAGCCGGTCGCCTTCGTCGCCACCGACAGCCACGGCAACACCGCGACGACCGAGATCGCGATCGAGCTGGTGCCGCGGCGGCCGCGCGACCCCGTCCGCTCCGTCCACGTCACCTTCTACGCCTGGAAGGACGACACGCTGCGGGCCGGGATCATGAAGCTGATCGACGAGGGCCGGATCAACTCCGTCCAGCTCGACCTGAAGGACGAGTCGGGGATCATCGGGTGGGACGCCGACATCCCGCTGGGCAAGCAGATCGGCGCGGTGCAGGACATCATGGATCTCGAGGCCGCGGTCGAGGAGCTGCACGCGAAGGGGATCTACGTGATCGGCCGCATCGTCGCCTTCCGCGACCCGATCCACGCCCCCGCCGCGTGGAAGCGCGGCTGGAAGAACCAGGTCGTCCAGACGCCCGAGGGCGGCATGTACGGCGGCTACGGCGGCTTCACGAACTTCGCCAACCCGGTCGTCCGGCAGTACAACATCGACGTCGCGAAGGCCGCGGCGGCCGTCGGCGTGGACGACATCCTCTTCGACTACATCCGCCGCCCGGACGGGCCGATGTCGAGCATGCGCTTCCCGCAGCTCGCGGTGAAGCCCGAGGAGTCGATCGCGGCGTTCCTCGGCGAGGCGCGCGAGCAGCTGAAGCCGTACGACGTCTTCGTGGGCGCGTCGGTGTTCGGCGTCGCGGCGTCGCGGCCGCACGAGATCGCGCAGGACATCCCGGCGATGGCGCGCAACGCGGACTACGTCGCGCCGATGGTCTACCCGTCGCACTGGGGCCCCGGCGAGTACGGCGTCGCGAACCCGAACGCGCAGCCGTACGACATCACGCTCGCGTCGCTGAAGGACTTCCAGGAGCAGGTGAAGGGGACCGGCGCGCGCGTCGTCCCGTGGCTCCAGGACTTCACGATGGGCTACACGTACGGGCCCGCCGAGGTGAAGGCGCAGATCAAGGCCGCGGCCGACGCGGGGCAGCCCGAGTGGATCATGTGGGATCCGCTCGTGACCTACACGGTCGAGGCGTACGACCCGATGCCGAAGCCGAAGCCGATCGTGCGGAAGAAGGTCCAGCCGCAGCCGGCGGCACCCGCACCGGGCCAGAAGCCGCAGGCGCAGCCGGCGCGGCAGGGAGCGGCGGCGCCGGCCGCGGCCGCGGCGGCGAAGGTGAGGGCGAACGAGCTGGGCCTGATCCCAGTGCTGATGTACCACCAGATCCGCGCGGACGGCGGCGGCGACTACGACCTCACCCCCGCGCAGTTCCGCGCCGAGCTCGCGCGGCTGCACCGCGAGGGGTACGTCCCGATTCGGGCGGTCGACCTGGCCAACGGGCGCATCGACGTGCCCGCCGGCAAGACGCCGGTCGTGATGACCTTCGACGACTCGACGAAGGAGCAGCTCGCCTGGGACGACCGCAAGCGGCCGAAGAAGGACACGGCGATCGCGATCATGCTCGAGTTCGCGAAGCAGAACCCCGGCTTCAAGCCGGCGGGCACGTTCTACGTCAACCGTGACCCCTTCGCGGGCGACCCGCGGGGGGTCGAGATGCTGCGGTGGCTGCACGAGAACGGCTTCGAGCTCGGCAACCACACGTACGACCACATCCCCTTCAACCAGCTGTCCGGCCCGGCCGAGATCCAGAAGCAGCTCGCGCTCGGCAAGAGGTTCATCGAGGAGTCCGTGCCGGGCGCGAAGGTGCGGACGATGGCGCTGCCGCTCGGCGTGCCGCCCGATCCGCCGGGCCTGGCGCGGAAAGGCTCCTGGAACGGGATCGACTACGCCCACGCCGGTGTCATGCTCGTCGGCGCCGAGCCGGCGCCCTCGCCGTTCACCAAGGCGTTCAAGCCCGGTGCGATCCCGCGCATCCGCACGACTCCGCCGGGCGCTCGCGACCCGCTGATGGGCTCGACGTACTGGCTCGACGACCTGAAGGCGAACCCGGCCAAGCGCTACGTCTCCGACGGGAACCCGGACACGATCTCGTTCCCGCGCGCGAAGGCGGAGAGCCTGGCGCCGCGCTTCCAGCCGCGCGCGAACCCCTACTAGGCCGCGACCCCGACCCCAGGGGTCAGACCCCGCCGAGGGTGGCGAGTAGCCCTTGAAGACACGTCCTGAGGGTGCAACGCTGCGTGGGTGCGGCGGCTGCGGATCCTGTGTGCGTGCGCGCTCCTGGCCGCGCTCGCGTCGGTCGCCGGCGCGGACGCGCGCTTCTCCCTCGGCGGGACCGTCGTGCGCGTCGTCGACGGCGACACCCTCGACGTCCGCCTCGCGTCGGGGAAGCGCGAGCGCGTGCGGCTGATCGGGATCGACACGCCCGAGACCGGCACCTGCCACGCCGCGCAGGCGACGGCGGCGGCGCGGGGGCTCGCGCTCGGGAAGCGCGTCTCCCTCCGCGGCGACGCGACGCAGGACAGCCGCGACCGCTACGGGCGGCTGCTCGCCTACGCGTGGCTGCCGGGCGGCCGCGACCTCGGGTTCCAGCTTCTCGCCGGCGGCCACGCGAGGGTCTACGTCTACGGCGGCCGGCCGTTCCAGCGCGTCGGGCCGTACCGCCAGGCGGAAGCGACCGGGCGCAAGGTGCGGCCGAGCATGTGGACGTGTGGCGCGGCCTCCGCTCCGCCGGCAGCGGGCGGCCGGTGCGACCCCTCGTACCCGGACGTCTGCATCCCGCCGCCCCCGCCCGACCTCGACTGCGCGGACGTCCCGTACAAGCGCTTCCGCGTCGTCGGCGCCGACCCGCACCGCTTCGACGGCGACGGCGACGGCATCGGCTGCGAGTGAGGGCGTGGGGGAACCTGCGGTTCCCCCACGGGCCCCCTCCGCTTCTCGCGTGGCGTGGGTGGGCCCGCTTCCTGGGCTGCGGCAGGAGCAAGTCCTGCCACAGCCACTGCCGGGGCCGCGGTTCCGTGGGTCACCCGGGCGTGAGCCAGTCCCTCCGCGCGTGCGCTGCGCGCATGCGCTCCGGGGCGGGACGACGGCCTCTTCCGCTGCCATGTCCGTGACGGTCGCGGATGCGCGGCCTGCGGCCGCGGCGATCCGCGGCCGTCCGCCACGGGCGGAAGGTGGTCTTTCACCGCTTCTGGTGCGCGGTTGGGAGCCGGAAGGCGGAACG
>DATLGB010000186.1:0-9577 GCA_035540675.1 Solirubrobacteraceae bacterium
CGCCAGCAGCGCGTCGAGGCGCTCGACGGGCTGCAGGCGGCGCTCGGCCTCGAGACGCTGCCCGTGCGCATCGAGTGCTTCGACATCTCGAACCTCATGGGCACCCACAACGTCGCGTCCATGGTGGTCTTCGAGGGCGGCGCGCCGAAGAAGTCCGACTACCGCCGCTTCCGCATCCGCGACCTCGAGCCGGGGCAGGCGGACGACTTCGCCGCGATGGGCGAGGTCCTGTCGCGCCGCGTCGGGCAGTTCGTCAAGCAGCGCGAGAAGTCGCCCTACGAGGCCGACCGCGACGCCAGCTTCGCGGCGCTGCCCAACGTGATCGTCATCGACGGCGGGCGCGGCCAGCTCGCGGCCGGCGTCGAGGCGCTGCAGGAGTTCCGCGAGCGCGGCGTCACGGTGATCTCGCTGGCCAAGCGGATCGAGGAGGTGTTCCTGCCCGGCGTCGCCGAGCCGCTGCGCCTGGCGCACGACACGCCCGAGCTGCAGCTGCTGCAGCGCATCCGCGACGAGGCCCACCGGTTCGCGATCATCCACCACCGGACGCGCCGCGACAAGGCGATGACGGAGTCGATCCTGGACGACCTGCCGGGCATCGGGCCGACGCGCAAGCGCGCCCTGCTCAAGCACTTCGGCTCGCCGGAGGCGGTGCTCGCCGCCTCGCGCGAGGACCTCGAGGCCGTGCCGGGCCTGCCCGCGAAGGTCGGGCGCACCCTGCACGGCCACCTGCACAAGACGGGACGGTGACGGTGAGCGACGGGGCGGGCGGGCGCAGGCTCGAGGACCTGGTGGTGATCTCGGGCTTCTCGGGCGCCGGGAAGTCGCTGGCGATGAACGTGTTCGAGGATGCGGGCTACTTCTGCGTGGACAACCTGCCCGCGGAGATGATCCGGTCGCTGGCCGACCTGTTCACGCACGGCGGCTCGCAGGTCGCCCACGCCGCCGTCGTCTCCGACCTGCGCGGCGGCACCTACTTCGAGGGCCTCGCCGCCGAGATCGACCGCCTGCGGGCGGCCGGGGTCCGCCTGCGCGTGCTGTTCCTCACCGCCGACGAGGAGACGCTGCTGACCCGCTTCAAGGAGACGCGCCGCCGGCACCCGCTGGCCCAGGAGGGCGACGTGCTGGCGGGCGTGCGGCGCGAGGAGGAGATGCTCGCGCCGATCCGCGACCGCGCCGACGCCGTCATCGACACGACGGGGCTCAGCGCCGCCACGCTGCGCCAGAAGATCACGGCCGAGATGCTGGGCGGGCCGAGCAGCGGGCGCCTGGCGGTGACCTTCCTGTCCTTCGGCTTCAAGCACGGGCCGGCGCGGGCGGCCGACCTGCTGTTCGACGTGCGGTTCCTGCCCAACCCGCACTGGGAGCGCGACCTGCGACCGCTGACCGGCTTCGAGCCCTCCGTCGTCGAGTACATGGCCCGCGACGGCCGGCTGGACGAGTTCTACGCGCGCATCGTCCCGCTGCTCGAGTACCTGCTCCCGCAGTACGTGGCCGAGGGCAAGTCGCACCTGCTGGTCGCCATCGGGTGCACGGGCGGGCGGCACCGGTCGGTGGCGATCGCGGAGGAGCTGTCGGCGCGCTTCCGCGACGACGAGCGGTTCCTGGTCGGCGTGCAGCATCGCGACGTCGAGCGCGCGGCGGCGCGCGGCTGACGCGCGGTAGCGTCCGCGCCGGTCATGTCGATGATCGACCACGTGGGATACGAGGTGAGCGACCTCGGCCGCTCCGGGCGCTTCTACGACGCCGTGTTCTTCGCCCTCGGCATCCGGCGCCTGCACGAGAACGAGCACGTGATCGGCTGGGGCGTGACCGAGCCGGTCTTCTGGCTGACGGCGCGCAGCGCGCCGGCACCCGCTTACGGCCACGTCGCCTTCCGCGCGGCGGGCAAGGCGGCCGTGGACGCCGCGCATGCGGCGGCGCTGCAGGCCGGCGGCAGCGACGACGGGCGCCCGGGGCCGCGGCCGCAGTACGGCCCGCGCTACTACGCGGCGTACCTGCGCGATCCCGACGGGCTGCGGGTCGAGGTGGTGGCCAGCCACCAGGGCTGACGCCGCCGGAGGGGCTCGCTCCGCTACGTTTCGGCCCTCCCGCCCGGGCCGCCGCACCCACGCCCGGGCGACGTGCCTTCCCCTCGCTTGACGACTCCAAGGAGCTCCGACATGTCCGTTCGCGTCGGCATCAACGGGTTCGGCCGCATCGGCCGCAACTTCTTCCGTGCCGCCAAGGCGGCGGGCGCCGACATCGACTTCGTGGCGGTCAACGACCTCACGGACGCGAAGACGCTCGCCCACCTGCTCAAGTACGACTCGATCCTCGGCCCGTACCCGGGCACGGTCGAGGTCGACGGCTCCGACCTGCTGATCGACGGCGATCGGCTGAAGGTGCTGGCCGAGCGCGACCCGGCCGACCTGCCCTGGGGCGACCTCGGCGCCGAGGTCGTCGTCGAGTCGACCGGCCTGTTCACCAAGCGCGACGCCGCGGCCAAGCACCTCGACGGCGGAGCGAAGAAGGTCATCGTGTCGGCGCCGGCCAGCGGCGAGGACGTCACCGTCGTGCTCGGCGTCAACTTCGACGAGGCCTACGACCGCGACAACCACCACGTCATCTCCAACGCGTCGTGCACGACCAACTGCCTCGCGCCGTTCGCGAAGGTCGTCCACGAGGCCGTCGGCATCCGCCACGGCCTGATGACCACCATCCACGCCTACACGGCCGACCAGCGCCTGCAGGACCTGCCGCACTCCGACCTGCGCCGCGCCCGCGCCGCCGCGCTGAACCTGATCCCGACCTCCACCGGCGCCGCCAAGGCGGTCGGGCTCGTGCTCCCCGAGCTCAACGGCAAGCTGCACGGCTTCGCGATCCGCGCGCCCGTCGCCACCGGCTCGGTCGTCGACCTGACGTTCGAGGCCGAGCGCGAGACGAGCGTCGAGGAGGTCAACGGCGCCATGAAGGCCGCCGCGGACGGCCCGCTCGAGGGCATCCTCCAGTACACGGAGGACCCGATCGTCTCGACGGACATCATCACCAACCCGCACTCGTCGATCGTCGACGGCCTGCTGACCTCGGTGATCGACGGCACGATGGTCAAGGTCGTGTCCTGGTACGACAACGAGTGGGGCTACTCGAACCGGCTGGTCGACGTGGTCCAGAGGGTCCTGTAGTTGAAGACGCTGGACGACCTCGACGTCGAGGGCAAGCGCGTCCTGGTCCGGGTGGACTTCAACGTCCCGCTGGACCAGGACCGCACGATCACCGACGACGCGCGCATCCGCGCCGCGCTGCCGACGTTGCGCGAGCTGCGCTCGAGAGGCGCCCGGCTGCTGCTGGCGTCGCACCTCGGGCGCCCGAAGGGACCCGACCCGGGGCTGTCGCTCGAGCCGGCCGCCGATCGACTGTCGGAGCTGCTCGGCGAGCCGGTCGCGCTCGCCGGGTCGCTGGACGCGGTCCCCGGCGGCGACGTCGTCATGCTCGAGAACGTGCGCTTCAACGACGGCGAGACGAGCAACGACCGGGCGCTGGCGGAGCGCTACGCCGCCCTCGCCGACGCCTACGTCAACGACGCCTTCGGCTCGGCGCACCGCGCGCACGCCTCCACGGAGGCGGTCGCGCACCTGCTGCCGGCCGCGGCGGGCCGCCTGCTCGAGCGCGAGGTGCGCACGCTGACCGGCATCCTCGAGGAGCCGCAGCGGCCGCTGGTCGCGATCGTCGGCGGCGCGAAGGTCAGCGACAAGATCGGCGTGCTCGATGCCTTCCTGGAACGGGCAGACCGGGTTCTGGTGGGTGGCGCGATGTGCTTTCCGTTCTTCAAGGCCCAGGGTCACGAGGTCGGCGACAGCCTGTGCGAGGCCGAGGGCCTCGAACCGGCGCGGCGCGTGCTCGAAGGCGGCGGCGACAAGCTGATGCTGCCGACCGACCTCGTGCTCGGCCGCGAGTTCTCGGCCGAGACCGAGCGCCGTGAGAGCGCGGGCGTCGACGTGCCCGCCGGCTGGATGGGCCTCGACGTCGGGGCCGAGACCGCCCGCCGTTACGCCGACGAGGTCGGCCGCGCCGGCACGGTCTTCTGGAACGGCCCGATGGGGGCCTTCGAACTCGAACCGTTCGCGAACGGGACGCGCGTGGTCGCCGAGGCGGTCGCGAGCGCACCGGGCACGACCGTCGTCGGTGGCGGGGACTCCGCCGCGGCGCTGGCGCACTTCGGCCTGGTGGAGCGTGTCGACCACGTCTCCACCGGCGGCGGGGCGTCCCTGGAGCTCATCGAGGGCAAGTCCCTCCCGGGCGTGGAGGCGCTGAAGTGAGTCGGACCCCGCTGGTCGCCGGCAACTGGAAGATGCACAAGTCCGTCGCCGAAGCGGAGGCGTTCATCGGCGCCCTGCTGCCGCGCGTGTCGTCGGCAGACGGCGTCGACGTCGCCATCTGCCCGCCGTTCACGGCGCTGCAGGCGATGGTCGACTCGGCCCGCGGATCGCGCGTCGCCGTGTACGCGCAGAACATGCACGAGGCCGACTCCGGCGCCTTCACCGGCGAGGTCTCGGCGCCGATGCTCTCCGAGATCGACGTCGACGGCGTGGTCCTGGGGCATTCGGAGCGCCGCCAGTACTTCAACGAGACCGACCACGCGCTGCAGGCCAAGGTGGTGACGGCGCTCGACGCCGGGCTGACGCCGATCCTGTGCGTCGGCGAGACCGAGGAGGAGCGCGAGAGCGGCGACACGGAGCGCAAGCTGCGCCACCAGGTGCTGGAGGGTCTCGAGAAGGTCGGCGCGGAGCGGCTGCCGCAGGTCGTCGTGGCCTACGAGCCGATCTGGGCGATCGGCACCGGCCGCGTGGCCACGCCCGAGCAGGCGCAGGAGGCGGTGTCGTTCGTGCGGGCGCTCGTCGAGCACTTCGACAAGACGGCTTCCGAGCAGGTGCGGATCCTCTACGGCGGGTCGGTGAAGCCCGACAACGCCGCGGAGCTGATGGCGCTGCCCGACGTCGACGGCTTCCTGGTCGGCGGCGCGTCGCTCGATCCCGAGTCGTTCGCGGCGATCGTGGAGGCGGCGCGGCGGTGACGCCGCAGCCGTCGCCCGTCGCGCTCGTCATCCTCGACGGCTGGGGCCTGGCCGAGCCCGGCCCCGGCAACGCCATCTCGCTCGCGCACACGCCGGTCTTCGACCGGCTCTGGCAGCGCCACGACCACACCGAGCTGATCGCGTGCGGGCCCGCGGTGGGCCTGCCCGAGGGGCAGATGGGCAACTCGGAGGTCGGTCATCTCAACCTCGGCGCGGGCGCCATCGTCAAGCAGGACCTCGTCCGCATCGACGAGGCGGTGCAGGACGGCTCGCTGGCCGCCAACGCCGTGCTGCAGGCCGCGCTGCGCGATGCGCCGCGGGTGCACCTGATCGGGCTGGCGTCCGACGGCGGCGTGCACTCCTCCGACCGCCACCTGCGCGCGCTGATCGCGATCGCGGCGCACGCGGCGCCGGAGGTCGTGGTCCACGCCTTCACGGACGGCCGCGACGTGCTGCCGACCAGCGGCGCCGGCTTCCTCGAGCAGGTCGAGGCGTGGTGCGCGGAGCAAGGGAACGCGCGCGTCGGGACGGTCGTCGGCCGCTACTACGCCATGGACCGCGACATGCGCGCCGAGCGCACCGAGCGCGCGCGGCGGCTGCTCGTGGACGGCGCCGGCGACCACCACGCCGGCTCGGCGCCCGCCGCGGTGCGCGCCGCCTACGAGCGCGACGAGACCGACGAGTTCGTCACGCCGACGACGGTCGGCGCCGAGGCACGCATCCGGCCGGGGGACTCCGTGCTCGCCTTCAACTTCCGGCCCGACCGGATGCGCCAGATGGTCACGGCGCTGTCGCAGGCCGGCATCGACCGCATCACCACGCTGACCGAGTACGAGGAGGACTACGACTACCCGGTCGTGTTCCCGCCGGCGCGGCCCGCGGTCACCCTGGCGCAGGTGATCGCGGGCGCCGGGCTCGGCCAGCTCCACGTGGCGGAGACGGAGAAGTACCCGCACGTCACGTACTTCTTCAACGGCGGCGAGGAGGAGCCGTACCCGGGCGAGGTGCGCGAGCTGGTGCCGTCGCCGCGCGACGTGCCGACGTACGACCACAAGCCCGAGATGAGCGCGCGCGAGGCGACGGACGCGTTCGCCCGCCGCTTCGCCGCCGACGAGCCGGCGTTCGCGATCATCAACTTCGCCAACCCGGACATGGTCGGCCACACCGGGGTGATCCCGGCTGCGGTCGCGGCCGTCGAGACCGTCGACGAGTGCCTGGGGCGGGTGCTCGAGGCGGTCGGCGCGCGCGGCGGCACGTGCGTGATCACCGCCGACCACGGCAACTGCGACCACATGCTCGAGCCCGACGGGTCGCCGAACACCGCGCACTCGCTGAATCCGGTGCCCTTCCTGGTCACACGCGAGGGTGTCGAGCTGGGTGGCCCGGGGATCCTCGCGGACGTCGCGCCGACCGTCCTGCAGCTGCTCGGGATCCCGAAGCCCGCCGCGATGAGCGGGCGCTCGCTGCTCGAGGATTGAGCCCGGCTTGTGGCTGTTGCTCATGCAACTACAATGGGAGCATGACGCCGGCAATCACGCATGAGCTGACCGCCGCCGAGCTCGCGGCCTGGCGCGGCTTCCTGCGCGTCCACGCGGCCATCACCAAGCAGCTCGACGCCGAGCTCGAGCGCGAGCTCAACCTGCCGCTGAGCTCCTACGAGGTGCTGATCAACCTCGCCGCCGCGCCGAACCAGCGGCTGCGGATGGCCGAGCTCGCCGACCGCACGCTGCTCAGCCGCTCGGGGATGACCCGGCTCGTCGACCGCCTCGAGCGCGACGGGCTGCTCAAGCGCCAGAACTGCGCGTCCGACGCGCGCGGCTCCTTCGCGGTCCTCACCGAAGCCGGCCGCGCCCTGCTCGCCCGCGCACGCCCGGCGCACCTCGAGAGCGTCCGCCGCAGCTTCCTGCAGCACCTCGAGGACGACGACTACCCGCGCCTCGCCGCGCTGTGGGAGCGCGTGCTCCCCGGTTCCACCGACTGACGCACCCCTTCGTCGCGCTTCTTGCGCGTGCGGATCCGGTGCAGGTTCGGGCGTGGCCCTCCGGGACGTCTACGGTGCGCGGGTGCTCCGTGTCTCCGCCGCCCTGGCCGCCGCCGTCCTCGCCGCCGTGGCGGGCCTCGGCGCGCTGGTCGTGCTCGTGTTCGTGCTCTTCCCGCTGAGCGCGCCCGACGCGTTCGAAGCGTGCGCGGACCCGTGCTTCGGCCCGCCCGCGTCCTACGACGAGGTGCTCGAGGCGGCGCTGTGGTCGCTCCTGCCCGTGACGCTCTGGGGCCTGGTCGTCACGGCGGCGGTGGCGCTGGTCGCCGTGGCGCGCGGGCGCCGGCCGCCCGGTCCGCGGCGGCTGGCGCTGATCCCGGCGGGCGCGGGCGCCGCCCTGTTCACGGCGGTCGCGGTCGCGCAGGTCGTGCAGGCGCCCGCTGCCCAGCCCGCGGTCGCGTGCGAGCACGCCGACCTCAGCCGCTGGCCGGCGGCCGGCGCCCAGGAACGGCAGCGGCTGGCGCAGGCCGTCGGGCGCTGCGATCTGCTCGACGGCTGGAGCGCGCGGCGGGCCCGAGCGGCGCTGGGACCGGGCGGCGCGAGCGACGGGGGGAGGACGCTTCGCTACGCGGTCGTCGCGGGCGACGGGTTCGGCGAGCTGGTGGTCGAGCTCCGGAGCGGGCGGGTGCTGGACGCCTACTTCTCGGATACCTAAAACTTGACAGGAACCGACTGAGATTTCCTATACTTCCCGGTGGGCGTTCAGCCCGTGACCGCGGACTTCACCCCAGGAGGTATGAGATGACCATCGTGCGCTGGGAGCCGATGCGCGAGCTCTCCTCGCTCCAGACGGAGATGAACCGTCTGTTCAACACCATCTTCGACGCGCCCGACGGCAGCGGCAGCGCCACCGGCGGCATGCGCCGCTGGGTGCCGGCCATGGACCTCGTCGAGACCGGCGACGACTTCGTCCTGCGCGCCGACCTGCCCGGCCTGTCCGAGGAGGACGTGAAGATCGAGATCGAGGACAACGTCCTGACGGTCTCCGGCGAGCGCCAGGGCGAGCAGGAGTCCCGCGAGCAGGGCTTCTACCGCCTCGAGCGGTCCTTCGGAGCCTTCTCGCGCTCGCTGACGCTGCCGAAGGGCGTCGACGTCGACGGCGTGGCGGCGAGCTTCGACCGCGGCGTGCTCGAGGTCCGGATCCCGAAGCCCGAGCAGGTCAAGCCGCGCCGCATCTCGATCGCCGTGGGCGACAGGCAGCCGGTGATCGAGGGCGAGGCGTCGTAGCGCCGGCACTCGCCGGCGATCCCGTGGCCCGCGCGCGGCACGTCGCCGCCGCGGGCCGCCGCGCGCCTACCCGCTGCGCGCCGCGATCGTCTCCTCGATCTTCTCCATCACGCCCGGCATCTTGCGCATGCGCTTGAGCTCCCAGGTGGTGAGCGTGATCAGGCGCATGGCCGAGGTGGCGGCGATGGTGGCGTTGCGCATCTCGTTCTGGAGCACGCCGACCTCGCCGAAGAAGTCGCCGGGGCCGAGCGTCGCCACCACGTCGGCGCCCTTGCGCACCTCGGCCGTTCCCTCCTCGATCGCCATCAGCTCGTAGGAGAAGTCGCCCTCGCGCACGAGGACGTCGCCCTCGGAGACGCTCGTCTCGTTCGCGAACGTGGCGATGACCTGAAGGTCCTGGTCTTCGAGGTTCGCGAACAGCGGGATCGCTCGCAAACGGTCCTTGTCCATCGGTGCAGCGCCTCCTCGTCGGTGCCGGTACGGCGCGACACTACCGCCCCTACGCTGCCCGCGTGTCGTCACTGCAGATCCGCACCCGCGACCCGCTCAGCTCGGCGCGGACCGGCACGCTGCGCCTGGCGCACGGCGAGGTCCGCACGCCGGCGTTCGTGCCGCTCGCGACGAAGGCCGTCGTCAAGGCGCTCGAGGTCCACGAGGTCCGCGAGCTCGGGTTCGACATGGTCCTCGGCAACACGTTCCACCTGTTCCTCACGCCCGGCCACGAGCTCGTGCGCCGGTTCGGCGGCCTGCACGAGTTCATGCGCTGGGGCGGGCCGATCATCACCGACTCCGGCGGTTTCCAGGTCTTCTCCATGGGCCACGGCGCCGTCGCGGACGAGATCAAGGGCCGTTCCGCGCAGGTGACGGCGCAGGGCGAGCGGTCGGGCAAGATCCTTGGCATCGACGAGGAGGGCGTGCGCTTCCGCTCCTACCTCGACGGCGGCGAACGCTTCATGGGCCCGGAGGCCTCGATGGAGGTGCAGGCCGCGCTCGGCTCGGACATCGCGCTGGTCTTCGACGAGTGCACGCCGTTCAACGTCGACCGCGACTACACGGCCCGCTCGACCGAGCGAACCCACCGCTGGCTCGAGCGCTGCCTGCGCTGGCACGCCGAGCACGGCCCGCCCGGGCAGGTGGTCTACGGCATCGTCCAGGGCGGGGTCCACCGGGACCTGCGCACCGAGTCGGCCGAGACCGTGGCCGCCTCGGGGAGCCCGGGGGTGGCGATCGGAGGCTCGCTCGGCGCCGAGAAGGCGCAGATG
>DATLGB010000187.1:0-7780 GCA_035540675.1 Solirubrobacteraceae bacterium
CGGTGGCCCTCGGCGATCCCCGCGTCCCCGTCCAGCTCCCGGGCTCGCCGGCCACGAGCGCGCTGCGGCCGTTCGCGCTGCGGGTCGCGCTGGCCATCGGGCTGATCGTCTTCGTCGCGCTGCTGTGCTTCATCGGGCGCGACGGCTACACCGATCCCGAGGACGGCGAGGTCGGCCTGCTCGACGCCTTCTACTACGCGACCGTCAGCATCACGACGACGGGCTACGGCGACATCCGGCCCGTCACCGAGGGGGCGCGCCTGGTGACGACGCTGCTGGTGACGCCGGCGCGCATCCTGTTCCTGATCCTGCTCGTCGGGACGACCATCGAGATCCTCGCCGAACGCAGCCGCGAGGCGTTCCGCCGCTCACGCTGGAGGAGAACCTTGAAAGACCACGTGATCATCTGCGGCTACGGCACCAAGGGCCGCAGCGCCGCCCGGACGCTGTGCGGCAAGGGCGTCGACCCGTCGGAGATCACGGTGATCGACGAGAGAGCCGAGGCGCGGGCGCGGGCGGCGTCGCAGGGCATCGCCGCCGTCGCCGGCTCCGCGACGTCCACCGAGGTGCTGCGCGAGGCAGGGGTCGAGGAGGCGCGATCGATCGTCGTCGCGCTCGACCGCGACGACGCGGCGGTGCTGGCGACGCTGACCGCGCGCGAGCTCAACCCGGGGGCGACGATCGTCGCGGCCGTGCGCGAGGAGGAGAACGTCCACCTGCTCGAGCAGAGCGGCGCCACGTCGGTCATCACGTCGTCGGGGGCGGCGGGACGGCTGCTCGGCCACGCGGTCGACGAGCCGCGCATCACCCAGGTGCTCGAGGACCTGATCGCGGTGGGCGCCGGGCTCGACGTCGTCGAGCGGGAGGTTCGCCAGGGCGACGCGGGGCCGTTGCGCGACCTGCACGAGAGCGGGCCGGTGCTCGGCGTCATCCGCGGCGGCGAGTTGCTGCGCTTCGACGACCCGCGCGCGGCGGAGGTCCATCCGGGTGACCGCGTCGTCTGCCTGCGCAGCCATCCGCGTTAGCGGCGGACGATGCGCAGGCGCGGGTGCCCGCGCCGCACCGGCGCGAGGACCCGGGCCTCGTCGGCGCCGCGGGTGACCAGCGTGGTCGCCCCGCGGGTGGCGAGGGTGGCGGCGGCCGACAGCGACTCGGAGGGGCTGCGGGTGACCCGCAGCTCGGCGTCGAGGCCGCGGGCGCGCAGGCGGGCGACGTCGGCGCGGGCGGCGGCGACCGCGGCCGGCGAAGGACCGCGGGTGGTTTCGACGAGCACGCCGTAGCGCGGCCGGTCGTCGCCGACGCCCGCCGACGCGACGCCGGCGCCGAGGGAGGCGGCGAGCGCGAGGGGGAGGAGGCGTCGTGCTGAGGTCATACGTAACAGCGTAGTACGTATGACGCGGGATGTCACCCCCGAACGTCCCCCGCGCCACCTCAGAGGGGGTGCGAGGGACGTTCGGTGGTGCGGAGTGCGAGGATCCGCGCCGTGGCCGTGACCTCACGCGACGTCGCCGAGCGCGCGGGCGTCTCCCAATCGACGGTGTCGCTCGTGCTGTCGGGGAAGGCCGCCGGCCGGGTGAGCGCGCGCACGGTCGCCGCGGTCGAGGCGGCCGCGCGCGAGCTCGGCTACCGGCCGAACGCGGCTGCGCGCACGCTGCGGACGGGCCGCACGCGCGCGCTCGGGCTCGTCGTCCCGGACGTGACCAACCCGTTCTTCGGACTGCTGCTGCGCGGCGCGCAGAGCGCCGCCCGCCGGCACGGCTACACCGTCGCGCTGGTCGACGTCGAGCGCGATCCGGACGCCCGCCGGTCGTCGCTGCACGCGCTGCACTCGGCGGCCGTCGACGGCTACCTGACCTTCGAGGTCGACCTGGGCGCCGTGGTGCCGGGCTGGAGCGAGCCGACCGTCGCGATCGAGGCCTGGGAGGGCGCGGCCCCGAAGGTCCGCCTCGACGTCGAAGGCGGGGTGCAGGCGGCGGCGCGGCACCTCCTCGCGCTCGGGCACGCGCGCATCGGCCGCCTGCGCTCGATGCACCCCGCCGAGACGTTCGCCGCGCGCGACCGGGCGCTCGCCGAGGTGCTCGGGGAGATCCCGACCGAGCGCGCCGAACACGACATCGACGACGCGCGACGGGCGGCGCTGCGCCTGCTCGCGCATGGCGTCACCGCCGTGCTGTGCGACGACGACGTGATCGCCGGCGGCCTGTACCTCGCCGCCCGCGAGACCGGCACGCGGATCCCGGCGGACGTCAGCGTCGTCGGCTTCGACGACCTCGACATCGCGCGCCTGGTCGAGCCGCCGCTGACGACCGTCGCCGTGCACCCCGAGGCGTTCGGTGCCGCCGCCGTCGAGCGCCTGCTGCAGGAGATGGAGGGCGAGCCCGGGCCCGACCTGATCGTGGCACCGACCGACCTCGTCGTCCGCGAGTCGACCGGGCCGCCTACAGCACGATCCCCCAGAAGCGGAGGTACAACAGGGCGGCGACGGCAGCCGTGACCATGCAAAGCGCGAGCACGATCAGCAGGTGCGCGGGCCGCCGCGTCCGCAAGGACACGGCGAACGCCCCGATCATCGACGCCACGCCCACGGCACCGAGCGCCCAGCCGGCGGCTCCGACCGCAGCGAATCCCGGCCGCGCCGAGCCCCGGTCGCAACCCGGTTCGCCACCGTCGAAGCACTTGAGCGCGTCCCAGTCCCCCGCCAGCCACCACGCTGCATAGGCGAGAACGCCGGTCAGGATGAGCGCGCTCGCCGACGAGGCGGTCAGCGCCGCGATCCGGCTCCAGGGAAACGGTCCTCCGACCCGATCCTCCAAGGAGGCGAGGGTAGACCACCTCCCGCTCTTGGCCGAAGCCGGCGACGCCGCCGCGACCTCGGAGCGGACGCGGCTCGATCGGGTGCGGCTGCGTCCAGCGCGCGTCGCTCGGCGTCTCGTGAGGGGCCATGCGGCGACCGCCGCCGCCGCGGCAGCGGCCCGCCGCGTCAGCGCGTGCCGCCCGTGTCGAGCTGGTCGCTCGACTCGCGCACCGCCTGCTCGTCGTGCTCGCTGTCGCCGCGGCCCTCCTCGGCCCGCTCCTCTTCGCTCGGGCTCAGCAGCCCGCCGCCGCCCTCTTCCACGCCGCTGCGCTGCTCGCCCCGTCGATCGTCGCTCATGATCGCGAACTGCCCACGAGCGAGCCGTCTCAAGCCGATGAGAACGAGTGTCACACCTGCGCGCTGCGGGTACGTGGCCTGACGCTGACGCCGGAGCGACGCGAGGGAGGACACGGCATGGGGATCGGATCTGCGGGCTGGCTGCTGGCCACGGAGCACGTGCGCCCCGCGGGCGGGGCGGAGATGACCGAAGTCGTCATCGCGACCCTGCTGGGCGCGGTCGCCACGGCGTTCGTCCTCGGGCCGGTCCTGCTGTACCGGCGCGGCCGCCTGGCCGCCCTCGAGCGCCTCGCGGACCGGCTCGGCCGCACCGTCGGGCTGCCGGGCTGGGCGGCGCTGCCGCTGGCGATCCAGGGCGGCGCGCTGATCGTCGCCGTGTTCGGGATGTACTGGGACATCTCGATCCACATCGACGAGGGCCGCGACGCCGGGCCGCTGGCCAACCCGGCGCACTTCTTCATCCTCTTCGGGCTGATGGGCGTGATGGCGGCGGGGATCTTCGGCATCGCGCTCAACCGCCGGCCGCTGCGCTCGTCGGTGCGCGTGCCGGGTCTCGGCGACCACGCGCCGGCCGGCGCGATCGTGGTCGCCGCCTGCGGCGCGTTCTCGCTGACGGCGTTCCCGCTCGACGACGTCTGGCACCGCATCTTCGGCCAGGACGTGACGCTGTACTCGCCGACGCACCTGATGCTGATCACGGGCGCGTCGCTGTCGACGTTCGGCGCGCTCGCGCTGTACCGGGAGTCGCTCGAGGAGTCCGACGAGACGGTGGCCGTGCCGGCGCGGGCGGGCTGGCTGCTCGCCCCGCTGACCGGTGCGATGCTGATCGGCCTCAACACCTTCCTGGCCGAGTTCGACTTCGCCGTCCCGCAGTTCCGCCTCGACGTGCACCCGGTCGGGATGGCGCTGGCCGCCGGCGTCGCACTCGTGTCGGCGCGGCTGGTCATCGGCCCCTACGGCGCGCTGGCCACCGTCGGCTTCTTCATCCTGCTGCGCGGCGGCATCTACCTGATCGTCGGGCCCGGGCTCGGCCAGACCGAGCCCCGGCTGCCGCTGTACCTGGCGGAGGCGCTGCTGGTCGAGCTGGCGGCGGTGGCGCTGATCCGCTCCGGCCGCCCGCTGTCGGCGCGGCCGGTCGCCTTCGGCGCGCTGTGCGGCCTCCTGATCGGGACGATCGGCCTGGCGGCCCAGTGGGCGTGGACCCACGTCTGGTTCGTGCACCCGTGGACGGCGAGCATGCTGCCCGAGGCGGCGCTGCTGGCGCTTGTGATGGCAGTCGCCGCCGGCACGATCGGCGGCTTCGTCGGCCGCGCGCTGACCCTGCGCGGCACGCGGCTGGCGCCGGCGCCGTACTGGGCGCTGCCGGCGGCGCTGGTGGCGGCGGTGGCGGTCGGCTTCGCGGTCGTACCGATCTCGGCGGGCGACGGCTCGACGCGCGCGACGCTCGAGCTGCGCGACCTGCCGGAGCGCGGCGGCGAGCGGCACGTGCAGGCGACGGTCCGCCTGCAGCCGCCCGACTCGGCCGAGGGCGCGCGCTGGCTGACGATGACGTCGTGGCAGGGCGGCGAGCCGAGCGTGGTGCAGCGCCTCGAGCGCACCGGCCCCGGCGCCTACCGCACCACGCGGCCGGTCCCGGTCGACGGCACGTGGAAGACCATCCTGCGCCTGCACCGGGGCGACGAGGTGCTCGGGCTGCCGGTGTTCCTGCCCGAGGACCCGGCGATCCCCGCCGAGGAGGTCCCGGCGAGCGCGACGATCGCGCGGGCGTTCGTGCTCGACAAGCGCAACCTCCAGCGCGAGCAGAAGCAGGGCGTCGCCGGCGTGATCACGACGATCTCCTACCTCGGCGTGGCGTTGCTGGCGCTCGGGCTGTTCGCGGTGCTGTTCTGGGGGCTGCGGCGGGTGCGCTCGCGCCTCGGCCACGACGGCGGGTCGCCGCCGGCCGACGGGCCGCCGTTCGCGCCGACCCGGCGCTTCCGGCGCGCGACCGCGACGCCCGCCGGCCGCACCTGACGCTACGCGGAGCGGCGCGCGCCGAGCGTGGCGAGCGCGCTGTCGACGCAGGCCGCGACGATGCGGTCCGCGTCGACCTTGAACAGCTCGGGCACCCCCGGCGCGGTCTCGCGCATGCCGACGCGGATGCGCGCGAGGTGCATCGCCCCGAGCACCTGCGTCCACAGCAGGTTGGCGGTGAACTCCGGGTCCTCGACCTCGAAGACGCCGCCGGCGGCGCCGTCGCGGACGACCTCGATCACGTGCTGGACGCAGCGCGCCATCCCCTGCCCGAGGCGCAGCCAGACGGACTCCGACACGATCGCGTTGAGCTCCCACGCCGGGCGTCGCATCAGCGACATCGAGCAGTCGAGGAAGGCCGGGTAGCGCAGGCAGTAGCGCGCGTAGGCCTCCAGGCAGCGGCGCGCGCGGGCGAGCGGGTCGGCGGGCGGCTGCGCGCAGGCCGCCAGCTCGCCGTGCAGCTCGTCGAGGTAGTCGGTCACCGTGAGGACGAACAGCTCTTCCTTGGACGCGAACTGCCGGTAGATCAGCCCGCGGGCGATGCCGACCGCACGGGCGATCTCCTCGATCGGCGCGTCCTGCATGCCGCGCTCGTCGAACAGCGCGCGGGTGGCGGCCACGAGGTCGCGCTCCCGCTCGCGCCGCAACGAGGTGGCCATCGCCGGGGATCGTAGGCGAACGGCCGGGCGTCCCATGCCGGTCGGCGTCACCAGGTGTCGACGAAGCGGCGCGACGGCGGCAGCCGCCCGGCCAGCCGCGCCGCCCGCAGCGTCGCGGCGATGACGCCGCGGGTCTCGGCCGGGTCGATGACGTCGTCGATCTCCAGCAGCGACGCAGCGTTGAGCGCCTTCGCGTTGGCCTGCGCGGCCGCCGTCAGCTCGCGCACCCGGCGCTCGCGCTCCTGCGGGTCGTCGATCGCCTCGAGCTCGCGGCGCAGCGCGAGCTTCACCGCACCTTCGAGCCCCATCGGTCCCAGGTGCGCCGACGGCCACGCCACGGTCAGCGCCGGCTCGTGCGTGCTGCCCGCCATCATCGCCTGCGCGCCGAGGCCGTAGCCGCGGCGCAGCACGACCGCCACGAGCGGGACGCGCAGCGCGGCGCCCGCCACCAGCAGGCGCGAGGTGTGCCGCACCAGCCCGGTCGCCTCGGCCTCGGGCCCGACCATCATCCCCGGCGTGTCGACGAGCGACACGAGCGGGATCGCGAAGGCGTCGCACAGCTGCATGAACCGCGCCGCCTTGTCCGCCGCGGCACTGGTGATCGCGCCGGCGACGTGGCGCGTGTCGTTGCCGAAGAAGCCGACCGGCCGGCCCTCGATGCGGCCGAGCGCCGTCAGCAGCTCGGGCGCGAAGCGCTCCCGCAGGAAGGTGACCGAGCCTTCGTCGGCCAGCGCCTCGACGATCGGCTTGAGCGGGTAGGCGCGGCGCTCGCGCTCGGGGACGAGATCGCGCAGCCGCGCCTGGTCGGGCTCGCGGCCGGAGGATGCGTCGCCCTGGAAGTAGCCGAGCAGCCGCTTCGTGACCGCCACCGCCTCGGCCTCGTCGGCGGCCGTCACGTCGACCACGCCGTTGCGCTCCTGTACGTCGATCGGGCCGACGTCGTCCGGGTCGACGCGACCGAGCCCGCCGCCCTCGATCATCGCGGGACCCGCCATCCCGAGCGAGACGTTGCGGGTCGCCACGATCAGATCCGAGCAGCCGGCGATGACCGCGTTGCCGGCGAAGCAGCGGCCGGCGACGACGGCGATCCGCGGGACGAGCCCGGACAGCCGCGCCCACAGGGCGAACGCGCGCACGTCGAGCGCCGACACGACCGGGTAGTCGGTGTCGCCCGGACGGCCGCCGCCGCCCTCGGCGAAGAACACGGTCGGCAGCCGCATCCGCTCGATCAGGTCGAACAGCCTGTCCTTCTTGCGGTGGCCGAGCGCGCCCTGGGTGCCGGCGAGGACGGTGTAGTCGTAGGAGAGCACCGCGCACGCGGCGCGGTCGCCGAACGTCGCGGCGTTGACGGTGGCGGTGCCGGCGACCAGGCCGTCGGCGGGCGTCCGCGCGATCAGCTCCTCGACGTCGCGGCGCAGGCGCTGCGCGGCGATCGCGAAGCGCCCGTACTCGACGAACGAGCCAGGATCGACGAGGTCGTCGACGTTCTCGCGCGCCGTGCGCCCGCCGGCCGCGTGGCGGCGCTCGACGGCCTCGGGCCGCGCGGCGTCCTGCGTGCGCGCGCGCCGCTCGAGCACCTCGTCGAGGTCCGCGCGCCGGCGGTCGGGCTCGTCCATGGGGGCGGCATGGTGCCACGCGGACCGCTCCGGCGGCGCTCGCGTCGCCCGGGCTAATCGACCACGGGAGCGAGCTCGGGGCGCTTCGGGAGGATCCCGTCACCGGAGGAGCGCCCGCGCACGCGCCGCCACACCCACGGCGCCATGTGCCGCGCGATCCAGACCGCCTCGCGCTCCAGCGCGATCGCCCGGTGCACCGGATCGGCCGGCGGCAGCGGCGCCCACGGGTCCTCGTCGGGCTCGAGGCCGAGCGCCTCGGCGAGCGCGGCCGCGATGCGGGCGTGGCCGGCCGCGTTCGCGTGCAGCCGGTCGACCGACCACAGCCGCGGGTCCACCACGCC
>DATLGB010000188.1:0-22354 GCA_035540675.1 Solirubrobacteraceae bacterium
GGGTGGCGGTGGGCATGGGATCCGGGGGCGTCCCCGGTACGAGCTCCGAGGCTGAGGACTGCTTCGTGAACCGTCCAAACGCGGCGCGCTCGGAGAGGTTGCGCTGTTTCTCAGCAGGCTCGATGCGCGTCATCGTGGCAGATGTACCGGCATGTACGGAGTGGCGCAGCCGGAGTTGCAGGCGTCACCTGATGTACGTCAGCTGACCAACCCCGTGAAAGCGGCGCTTCGGACGGCGGCGGTCACCTCGTCGGCCTGCGCGCGGGTGAGGACCGGGCTCATCGGGATCGCCAGATGCGTGCGCGCGAGCTCGTCGGTGACCGGGAGGTCGTAGGCGGCGCCGATCTCGCGCATCGCGGGCTGGCGGTGGACGGGCAGGCGGTAGTAGGCCTTGTGCCCGATGCCGGCGTCCGCGAGCGCCGCCGCCAGCTCGTCGGCGGCGTCGTGGCGGACCACGTACAGGTGCCAGGCCGGCGTCACGCCCGAGGCCGGGACGGGGAGGGTGACGAGCTCGCCGAGGCCGGACTCCTCGTAGTGGCGCCCGGCGGCGACGCGGCCGGCGGCCCACTCGTCGAGGTGGGGCAGCTGCACGCGCAGGATCGCCGCCTGCAGGTCGTCCAGGCGCGAGTTGAAGCCCACCCGCTCGTAGGTGACCTTGTCGCGGGAGCCGTGGAAGCGCAGCACGCGCACGCGCTCGGCCACCTCGGCGTCGTCCGTGGTCACCATCCCGCCGTCGCCGAAGCAGCCGAGGTTCTTCGACGGGAAGAACGAGAACGTGGCGGCGGTGCCGAGCGCGCCGGGGCGGCCGTCGACGGTGGTCGAGCCGGCGGCCTGCGCGGCGTCCTCGAGCACGGGCACGCCGAGCGCCTCGATCTCGCGGACGGGCGCCACGTTGCCGAACAGGTGCACCGCGATGACCGCCTTCGTGCGCGGCGTGAGCGCCGCCTTCACCGTCTCCGCGGTGACGCACATCGTGTCCGGGTCGACGTCGCAGAACACGGGCGTCGCGCCGGTGTGCGGGATCGCCTCCGCGCTCGCGTAGAAGGTGAACGACGGGACGACCACCTCGTCGCCGGGGCCGACGCCCATCGCCAGCAGCGCGAGCGTGATCGCGTCGGTGCCGTTGGCGACGCCGACCGCGTGCCGTGTGCCGCAGTGGGCGGCGAACTCCTCCTCGAACGCCGACACGTTCGGCCCGAGGATGAAGCGCGCCGAGTCGATCACGCCGGCGATCGCCCGGTCGATCTGCGGGCGCAGCGGGGCGAGCGGCTTGGCGGTGTCGAAGAGCGGGACGGCCATCGAGTCCACGCTAGCTTCGCCACGCCCACAGCGAGCCCTCGTCGGGCGGGGCGTCGGCCACCGGCCGCGACGTGCGGACGGTGTAGCCGGCCGCCTCCAGCCGCGCGACGGCCTCGTCGCGCGCGCTGGGCGCGGGGCACCCGTGGGGGTGGAACTCGAGCGCGACCGCCCGCGCGGTCAGCTCGCCCAGCCGCGGGTCGGTGAGCAGCGGCCACTCGCCGCCCTCGATGTCGATCTTGATCAGGTCGGGCGCGACCTCGGCGGCGAGCGCGAAGAAGTCGACCGCCTCGACCTCGATCTCGCCGCCCTCGACGGCGCGCGACACGCCGAAGCCGCCCGGGTGGAAGCGCAGCGTCCCGGGCTCGGCGGCCGCAGCGGCGGCGACGACCCGCCAGCGCCCGCCCGAGCGCGCGGCGGCCTCGCGCAGCGGCTCCAGGTTGAACGGGTCGGGCTCGACGCAGGTGATCCGCGCGCCCGGCCAGCGGGCGGCGAACCAGGCGGCGGCCAGGCCGACGTTGGCGCCGAGGTCGAGCACGACCGGCGGGCGGCCGAGGCCGTCGAGGAGGGCCGCGACCTCCGGCGGCTCGGCCAGCGCCGCCTGCAGGAACACCTGGTCGAAGGTCTCGATGTCGGGCGTCATGTGGCGCAGCGCGAGCGGGACGCCGGGGGCGCGGCGGACTTCGTAGCGCGCGCCGCGGCGGCGGCGGAGGGCCTCGCGGGCGAAGAAGCGCAGCGGCGCGGACGTGTGGCGCGAGCGCTGCCACGACGGCTTGAGCGGCGCGATCCAGGGGTGGCTGACGATGCGCTGGTACACGGGCGGCCGCAGCTTACGCCCCGCCATCCGGCACGATCCCCGCCGTGGGCGACCTGCTCGACACGCCGGACGCCGGGCCCGCCGCCGTGCGCGGCGGCGTCCTGCGCATCGCCGGCTACGTCGCCGGCGTGCTGGTCACGGTCGGCTCGGCGGCCGTGCTGCTGCGCCACCTCGGGGTCGAGGACTCCGGCCGTTACGTGCTCGTGCTGTCGATCGTGACGCTGGCCGGCGGGGTGACCGACGCCGGGCTGTCGTCGATCGGCGTGCGCGAGCTGTCGCTGCGCAGCGGCGCCGACCGCCGGCGCTTCATGCGCAACCTGCTCGGGCTGCGGATCGCGTTCACGCTGGCGGGGATCGCGCTGGCGTGCCTGTACGCGCTCGGCGCCGGCCTGGGCGAGGCGCTGGTCGCCGGGACGGCAATCGCCGGAGCCGGCGTGCTGGCGCAGAACCTCCAGAGCACCTACGCGACGTCGCTGATGGCCGAGCTGCGGCTCGGGTGGGTGACCGTCATCGACCTCGCGCGCCAGGTGGCGACCGCGATCGCCATCGTCGCGCTGGCGGCGGCGGGCGCCGGGCTGGTGCCGTTCTTCGTCGTCGCGCCGGCGGCCGGGCTGCTCGCGCTCGCCCTCACCGCGCGGCTGGTGCGCGGCAGCGTGCCGCTGCGCCCGGCGGCGGAGCGCGAGCAGTGGCGCGAGCTGCTGGCGCAGACGCTGCCGTTCGCGCTCGCCGCCGCCGTGGGCGCGATCTACTTCCGGCTGGCGATCCTGCTCGTCGACCTGCTGTCGACCGACCGCCAGACCGGCCTGTTCGGCGCGTCGTTCCGGATCGTCGAGGTGCTGGTCGTCGTGCCCCAGCTGATGCTCAGCGCGGCGCTGCCGATCTTCTCGCGCGCCGCCCGCGACGACGCCGAGCGGCTGCGCTACGGCCTCGGCCTGGTGGCGCAGGCCTCGCTGATCGCCGGCGGCGCCGTGGCGGTCGGCCTGGTGCTCGGCGCGCCGGTGGCGATCGACGTCGTGGCGGGACCCGACTTCGACGGCGCCGAGCCGGTGCTGCGGCTGCACGCGGTGGCGCTGCTGTTCTCGTTCCTGGCCGCGCCTGCGGGGTACGCGCTGCTGTCGCTGCGCCGCCACCAGCGAGGCCAGCGCCGCGGCGTTCATGATCAGGATCTCGCGATGGCGGCGCTGGCGATCCTCGTCCCGGTCGACGGCGCGCGAGGCGCCGCGGTGGCGACGGTGATCGGCGAGGCGGTGCTGGCGGGCTCGGGCGCGCTGCTCGTCGCACGATCCGGGCACCGGCTGCGGATCGCCAAGGCGCCGCGGATCGTGCTCGCGGCCGCCGTCGCGCTGGCGCCCGGGCTGGTGCTGCCGGCGCTGCCGGCCGCCGCGCTCGGCCTCGCGATCTTCGTGGGTGCGCTGCTCGCGCTGCGCGCCGTGCCGGACGAGCTGCTCGACGAGGTCCGCCGCCGGCGCGCCGCTACGGTGCCCCCGCCATGAGCCGCCCGCTGCGCATCGGCCTCAACCTGGTCTACCTGGAGGAGCGCTCGGGCGGCGCCGGCACCTACGCCCGCGAGCTGATCCCGGCGATGCTGGAGGCCGAGCCGGGCACGCGGATCACCGCCTTCGTCTCCAGCGAGGCGCCGGCCTGGCTCGACGCGGCGCCGTGGCGCCCGGAGATCGACGTCGTGACCTACCCGATCACCGTCACGCACGGACCGCCCGGCAACTTCGCGCTGACCATGGGCGCGCAGTGGATCGCGCTGCCGTGGCAGGCCGCCCGCCGCCGGCTCGACGTCGTGCACGGGCTGGCCAACATCACGCCGCTGGCGGCGCCGCGGGTGGCGACGGTGGTGACGGTGCTCGACCTGATCTGGATCCGCTTCGCGCACACGCTCGACCGCCGCGCGACGGTCGGGATGAAGCTGGTCACGCCGCCGTCGGCGCACCGCGCCGACCGGGTGATCGCCATCTCGCACGCCGCCAAGGCCGACCTGGCGCAGACGCTGCGGCTGCCGGAGTCGAAGATCGACGTCACGCACCTCGGCATGCACCCGCGCGAGCAGGAGGCGCCGCCGACGCCCGAGCGCGAGCTGCGCGAGCGGCTCGGCCTCGGCGCCCGGCCGGTGGTCCTCAACGTCGCCCAGAAGCGCGAGCACAAGAACCAGCTCGGGCTGATCCGCGCGATGGAGCACCTGCCCGAGGCGACGCTCGTGCTGCCGGGCGCGCCGACGCCGCACGAGCAGGAGCTGCGGCGGGCGGCCGAGCCGCTGGGCGGCCGCGTCGTGTTCCCGGACTGGCTGACCGACGAGGACCTGTCGGGGCTGTACGCGCTGGCGACCTGCTTCGTGCTGCCGAGCTTCGAGGAGGGCTTCGGGCTGCCGATCCTCGAGGCGATGGGGCGCGGCGTGCCCGTCGCGTGCTCGAACCTCTCGTCGCTGCCCGAGGTGGCGGGCGACGCCGCGGTGCTGTTCGACCCGCACGACCCGCAGGACATGGCGCGCGCCATCCGCCGGCTGCTGGAGGACGAGGCGCTGCGCGACGACCTGCGCGTGCGCGGGCTCGCGCGGTCGCGGCAGTTCCCGTGGAGCGCGACGGCGGCGGCGACGCTCGAGTCCTACCGCCGCGCGATCGCGGGCCGCCGCGCATGAGGCCGCTGCACGTCGGGCTGAACCTCGTCTACCTGACGCCGGACTCGGGGGGCAGCGGGACCTACGCCCGCGAGCTGATCCGGGCGCTGCGGGCGGTCGAGCCGGACACCCGCATCACCGCCTGGATCGGCCGTGGCGCGCCCAATGGCCTCGACCCGGGGGTCGAGTGGGTGCGGGTGCCCGTGGCCTCGACGGGATCGCCGGTGCACGTACCGGTGGAGCTGCTGGGCCTCGGGCTGGACGCGCGCCGGCGCGGGGTGGACGTCGTGCACGGCCTCGCCTACGCGACGCCGGCGGTCGCGCCCGGCGTCGCCACCGCCGTCTCGATCCTCGACCTCACCTGGCACCACCAGCCCGACGCGGTCAGCGGCCTCGCGCGGGCGATGTTCGGGCTGCTCTCGCACGTCTGCAGCCGCACCGCCGACCGCGTGATCGCCATCTCCGAGGCGGTGCGCGACGACCTGGTCACGACGCTCGGCGTCGACGCGGCGAAGATCGAGGTCACGCCGCTCGGCGTGTCCGACGCGCCGCTGGCGGCGCCGCTGCCCGAGGCCGAGCTGCGGGCGCGCCTGCGCATCGCGCCCGGCGCGCCGATCGCCCTGTGCGTCGCGCAGCTGTCGGCGCACAAGAACCTGCTCGCGCTGGTCGAGGCGCTGCCGTACGTCGCCGACCCCCGCACGGTCGCGGTCATCACCGGGCGCGACACGCCGTACCGCGAGCGGCTGGAGGCGCGGGCGCGCGAGCTGGGCGTCCACGACCGGCTCGTGCTGCCCGGCTTCGTCGGCCCCGACGAGCTGGAAGGGATGTACGCGGCGGCGCGCGTCTGCGTGCTGCCGTCGCGGCTGGAGGGCTTCGGGCTGCCCGTGCTGGAGGCGATGCGCCGCGGGACACCGGTCGCCTGCTCGGACATCGCGGTCCTGCGCGAGGTGGCCGGCGACGCCGCGCGCTACTTCGACCCGGACGACCCGCGGGCGCTGGCGGCGGCGATCGACGCGCCGCCCGATCCGGCGGCGGGCGTCGAGCGCGCCCGCGACTTCACCTGGGAGCGGACGGCGCAGCTGACCCTGCGCGCCTACCGCCGCGCGATCGCCAGCCGGGCGGTGCGATGAGGCACGTCGGGCTGAACCTCGTCTTCATGGTGCCCGGCGAGACGGGCGGCATGGAGGTGGCGGCGCGGTCGGTGATCCCGGCGCTGCGCGACGCGGCGCCCGGCGTGCGCTTCACCGCGTTCGTCAACCGCGAGACGGCGGGGGAGGACCTGGGCGTCGAGCAGGTCGTCGTGCCCGTGCACGCCACCAGCCGCGTGCAGTGGGTCCGCGGCGAGCAGCTCGAGCTGCCCCGGCTGGCGCGCCGCGCCGGCTGCGAGCTCGTGCACTCGCTGGCGTCGACCGCCCCCGCCCGCGGGCCCTTCGTCCGCGTCACCACGATCCACGACCTCAACTACCTGACCGTGCCGGACGCGCACTTCGGCCTGCGCGCGCTGGGGATGCGGGTGCTCGTCCCGCTCGCCGCGCGCACGTCGCACCGCATCCTCACCGACGCCTCGGCCACACGCGACGAGCTGGTGGCGCGGCTGAAGGTGCCGGCCGACAAGGTCGACGTCGTCCCGCTCGGGCTCGGGCGCGTGGCGGACGAGCCGCCGGCGCCGGAGGCCGATTTGCGTGCGCGCCTGGCGCTCGGCGAGCGCCCGGTGCTGCTGTGCCTGAGCGCCAAGCGCCCGCACAAGAACCTCGGCGCGCTGCTCGACGCGCTGGCGCGCATCCCCGCCGAGCGCCGACCGGTGGCGATCCTCGCCGGCTACCCGACGCCGCACGAGGACGAGCTGCGCGAGCGCGCGCGGCGGCTCGGCCTCGACGGGGACGTGCGCTTCGAGGGCTGGCTGCCGGCCGCCGACGTGGAGGGGCTGTTCGCGCTCAGCCGCGTGTTCGTGTTCCCGTCGCTGGCCGAGGGCTTCGGGCTGCCGGTGCTCGAGGCGATGGCGCGCGGCGTGCCCGTCGCCTGCTCGGACATCGCCGTCTTCCGCGAGGTCGCCGGCGACGCCGCGCGCTACTTCGACCCGCGCGACCCGGCGTCGATCGCCGCCGCGATCGAGGACCCGCCCGACCCGGCGCCGGGGCGCGAGCGCGCCGCCGCCTTCACGTGGGCGCGCACCGCCGAGCTGACGCTTGTCGCCTACGAGCGGGCGCTGCGCGCCGCGTAGCTGCGCGCGACCACGTCGAGCGAGGTGTCGATCGACAGCCGCTTCGCGTTGCGGGCGAACCAATCGGCGGTCGACGCCCGCAGCGCCGGCCCCGCCGCGTGCACGCGCTCGATGGCGTCGGCCAGCGCCTCCGGGTCGTCCGACGGCGCGATGAAGCCGTTGACGCCCTCCTCGACCAGTTCCGTCGCCGCGTTGTCGGGGTGCGCCACCAGCACCACCGGGACGCCGGCGGCGGCGCTCTCCACCACCACCAGGCCGTAGCCCTCGCGGCGCGACGGGTGCAGCAGGCACAGCGCCCGCGCCAGCGCGGCGTCGAGCTCCTCGTGCGCCACGAAGCCGGGCGCCGTGACGGCGTCCAGCAGGTTCTCGCGCTCGATCGCCTCGAGCACTCTCGGGCGGTCGGGCCCGTCCCCGAACACGATCCCGCGCAGCTCCGGGACCCGCCGCCGCGCCGCGGCGATCGCCGCCACCGCGGCGGGCGCGCGCTTCTCGGGGATGTGGCGGCCGGCGAACACGACCACGGGGTCGGCCGGCGCCGGCGCGACCGGCTCGAGCGAGCCGGCGTACTCGCCCTCCAGCACGGTCACCTCGCCGCGGACGCCCTCGGCGGCCAGCCGCCCCGCCGTCAGGCGCGCGAAGCAGAAGGCGCGCTGGCGCACGCGCAGGCACAGCTTCTGCACCGTCCAGCCGACCCACCCGCCCGCGGCGCCGAGGTACTCGCGCCAGTACGCGCGGCTCCACAGCTCGTGCCAGTCGACGACGAGGGTGAAGCCGTGCAGCCGCCGCGCGGCGGCCGCCGCCAGCAGCGAGAAGTACGGAAACGACGCCGTGTGCACGACGTCGTAGCGGCGGCCGCGGACCAGCAGGTGCGCGAGCACGCCGGCGCCGAACACGATCGGCGGCGGGATCCGGCGGTGCCCCGGCCCGGCGTAGAGCCGCATCCGCGGCGCCACGGACACGACGCGCACGCCCGGCAGGTCCGGCGCCTCGCCGCGCGGCCACTGGCGCATGGTCACGTAGGTCACCTCGTGGCCCTCGGCGCGCAGGCGCAGCGCGAGGTTGCGGTACCAGCGCTCGGCGCCGCCGACCGTGTACGGGAACAGGCAGTCGTAGACGAGGCAGATCCTCACCGGAACGCCCACATGCGGTTGGCGGTGAAGGTGGCGGGAGCGACGCAGAGGACGCTGATCACCTCGGCCGGCAGCTCGGCCAGGTCGGCGCCGTCGATGAGCAGGTGCAGGAACAGCGCGTTGAGCCCGCTGCCCATCAGCGACACGGCGAGGAAGCGCGCGAGCTGGCGACGCACCGGCCCGGCGTGGGCGGCGAACGTCCACGTCCGGTTGAGCCGGAAGCCGAGCGCGACGCCGGCACCGTAGGCGACGGGTCCGGCGGCGAGGTAGTGCACGCCAAGCCCGGTCAGGGCGCTGAACGTGAGGAGCGTCAGCGCGAAGCACAGCCCGCCGACGACCGCGAAACGCCCGAACTGCCTCACCGGCGCGCCCGGGTCCGCGCGACCAGTCCCGCCGCCCCCGCCGCGGCGGCGCCGGCCAGCAGCGGCAGTGCGGGGACGACGTAGCGCCAGTCGTAGGAGGAGGTGAGGATCGGGAACACGAGCAGCGCGTAGGCCGCGGCCGCGAGCAGCGCGGCCGCCGGGCGCCGCTCGCGCGCCACGGCGAACGGCGCGGCGAGCGCGAGCAGGAGCAGCAGCGCCATCGGGATCCCGGTCAGCCGCGTCGCGCGCTCGTAGCTCTCGAGGCCGCCCATCCCTGCGTGGTGGGTCGCCGTCCCCGGCTGCGCGTCGAGCGAGAACTGCTCCCCGGACGGGTCCTTGAGACCGCGGACGAGGTCGTCGGGCGTGTAGCCGGCGCTGGCGTTGGCGATCGCCGGGTTCGTGCTCTGCGGGAACGCCGGGTCGACGAGGCGCACGAGGTCGCGCGCGACCGTCCGCGCGTACGCCTTCGGCTGGCTCAGGACCGCCTTGCGCACGAAGCCGTTCATCGCCGACAGCTGCTCGGGCCGGGGCAGCGACGTCGACGGATGGCCGTAGGCGATGACGGCCGGCGACGCGGCGGTGTAGAGCCACCAGTCGTGGCCGAGGCGCTCGCGGGCGTCCATCGGCGGGCACAGCGGCTCGGCGCCTCTGGGGGGCGTGAACACGCGGCAGTCGGCGAAGGTCGCGACGCGGCCGTAGGACTGGAACGCGTCGTTGCGCGCGAACGACCAGGTCCCGTAGGTCGCGTGCGCGGCGACGAGGTAGGCGGCGAGGACGCCGACGGCGGGGGCCGCGGCGGCCAGCGCCGCGCGCAGCCGGCTCCCGGAGGCCGTCCAGGCGCAGAAGGCGACGAGGACCGGCACGAGGACGATGCCGGTGGTGCGGACGGCGGTGGCGGCGGCGACCGCCGCGCCCGCCGCGGCGAACCACGCCGGCGAGCGGCCGGCGGCGCAGAACAGCGCCAGCGCGACGAGCGCCAGGAACAGCGACTCGGCCAGCACCGAGTGCTCGAGCCACGTCCACGCCCCGTGCAGCGCCACCACGCCGGCCGGCGCGACCGCGACCCAGCGGGAGAACCCGAGCCGCACCATCGCCGCGAACAGCAGCACGGCCGTGGCGAGCCCCAGGACGTGCTGGAGCGTGGCGATCGCGCCGAGCCCGTCGTGGACCAGCCGCAGCGCGCCGAGCGCGATCGGGTAGCCCGCCGGCCGCAGCGGGATCGTGAACACCCCGAGGTCGGCGGCCTGGATGAAGCCCGCCGAGTCGGGCAGCCCGAGGAACGCCGGGCGCCACTGGAGCGTCAGCCAGATGCGCAGCGCGGCGCCCGCGACGAGCAGCGCGACGAGGACGATCTCCGGGCGGACGCGGCGCATCGGCCGCGCATTCAACCCGGTCGGGCGCCACCAGCGCCACCAACGTCCCGCAGTGCGCGCTATGGCGCGTACCCCGGGACGTTCGTGGGCGGGTGACGCGCCTTCGCCGCCTGCGCGCCCGCTACCCTGACGGCGCAGCAAACGCGCGACTCCCTCTCCCTGCGCGCGTTCTACGGCGGGAACATGAGCACTCTCGAGCAGCAGTCCTCCGCCGAGCGCACCGTCTCGGCCTCCGGCCCGGCGCCCAAGGTGTCGGTGGTCATCCCCTGCCTCAACGAGGCGGAGAACATCGAGGAATGCGTCACGCGCGCGTGGACGGCGATCCGCGGCGCGGGGCTCGAGGGCGAGGTCATCGTCTCCGACAACAACTCGACGGACGGCAGCGGCGAGATCGCCGAACGCGCCGGCGCCCGTGTCGTGCACGAGACCCGGCCGGGCTACGGCAGCGCCTACCTGGCGGGCTTCGCGGCGGCGCGCGGCGAGTACATCGTGATGGCCGACGCCGACCTCACGTACGACTTCGCCGAGATCCCGCACTTCGTCGAGGAGCTCGACAAGGGCTACCAGCTGGTGATGGGCGACCGGATGGACAACATCCACCCGGGCGCCATGCCGTGGCTGCACCGCTACGTCGGCAACCCGATCCTCACCGGCATCCTCAACCTGTTCTTCCGCACCGGCGTGTCCGACGCCCACTGCGGCATGCGCGGCTTCCGGCGGGACATCCTGCCGATCCTCGACCTGCGCACGACGGGCATGGAGTTCGCGTCGGAGATGGTCATCCGCGCCTCCAAGGAGAAGCTGCGGATCTCCGAGTTCCCGATCGAGTACCACCCGCGCGGCGGCGAGTCGAAGCTGTCGAGCTTCCGCGACGGCTGGCGCCACCTGCGGTTCCTGCTCGTCCACAGCCCGACGCACCTGTTCATGATCCCGGGCGCGATCCTGCTCGCGGTCGGCGCGCTGATCGCGGTCACGGTGATCAGCCAGATCAACATCTTCGGCCGCGAGTGGGACATCCACACGATGGTCGCCGGCGCGCTGCTGATGATCGTCGGCACGCAGGTCGTCGCGCTGGGGCTGTGCGCGCACGCGTACGGCACGTACTTCATGGGCGAGAAGGACCCGTGGTTCGACCGCATGCGCGCGCGCTTCCGGCTCGAGCACGGCCTGATGCTCGGCGGCGCCATCCTGCTCGCCGGCTTCGTGACCGCCGCGATCATCGGCATCACGTGGATCGACCGCGGCTTCGGCCAGCTGTCCGAGGAGCGCCTCGCCGTGCTGGCGGCGACGCTCATCATCGTCGGGCTGCAGGTCTTCTTCTCGTCGTTCCTGCTGAGCATCCTGGGCCTGCGGCGTCAGAGCTAGCCGCGAGGTGGCCGCGTGAGCCTCCTCGTGCCGTGGCTGGCGTTCCCGCTCGTCCTGCTCGTGCTCTGCGCGGGCGCGGGCCTGCTGGTCGAGCGCGCGTCCGGGACGCGCCTGCCCGGGCCGCTGTTGCTGCCGCTCGGCTTCGCGGCGCTGGTGTCGCTCACGCAGCTGACGACCTACCGCGAGGCGACCGCGGCGGCGACGGTGCCGCTCGTGCTCGTCGTCGCCGCGGCGGGGCTGATCCTCGCGCGGACGCGCCTGCGCGAGCTCAGGCCGGATCCGTGGGTGGCCGGCCTGGCGCTCGTGACCTACTGCGTCTTCGCGGCGCCGGCCGCGCTGTGGGGCTCGCGGACCTTCCTCGGCTACGGCAACCTCGGCGACGCCGCGATCCACTTCGAGATCGTCGACCTGCTGCTCGAGCGCGGGCACTCGATCGCCGGGCTGCCGCCGTCGAGCTTCGCCTTCAGCGCCGACACCTACTTCCAGACGGCCTACCCGACCGGCGGGCACAGCGTCCTGGCCGCGGTGCAGGCGCTCGTCGCCACCGACGTCGCCTGGCTGTTCCAGCCGTTCCTGACCGTGCTCGCGGTGCTGATCGCGCTCGGGCTGCACCCGCTGGCGCGCGATCTGACCGACGACCGCCGGCTGGCCGCCGTCGCCGCCGGCGTCGCCGCGCAGGCCGGCCTCGTCTACGGCTACGCCGTCCACCAGGAGGCGATCAAGGAGCTGGGCGCGATCGCCATGCTCGTGCTGCTCGTCGCGCTCGTCCCGCCGCTGCTGCGTGCGACGCCGACCTGGCGCGCGGCGATCCCGCTCGCGGTGGCGACGGGCGGCGGGCTCGGGGTGCTGAGCCTCGCGCTGGCGCCGTGGCTGGGGCCGATCCTGCTCGTCGCCGCCGCGATCCTCGCCGTCCGCCACGCCCGCACGCGGCCGCGCGCGCTCGCGCTCGAGATCGCCGTCTTCGCCGCGCTGGCGGCGGTGCTGGCGATCCCGCGGATCATGCAGCTCGGCGCGTTCGTGCGCGTGAACTCGAGCGTCCTGACCGCGCAGCAGGAGTTCGGCAACCTCCAGGGCCCGCTGGACTTCATCCAGGCCTTCGGCGTGTGGCCGGTGACCGACTTCCGCTTCGGCCAGCCGCCGACCAACGGCCTGGCGATCGCGCTCGTCGGCGTCGCGGTGCTGGCCGCCGTGCTCGGCCTGATCGCCGTCGTGCGCCGCCGCGCCTGGGGCGTCGCGCTGTTCGTCGGCGTCTCGCTGCTCGCCTTCCTCGTCGTGTCGCGCAGCGCGTCGCCGTGGGCGTACGGCAAGACGCTGATGCTCCTGTCGCCGGCGCTCGTCCTGCTCGCGGCGGCGGGGGCGGTCGGGCTGCGCCGCCTGGAGGGGACGGTCGTGCTCGGCGCGCTGGCCGCCGGCGTGCTGTGGACGAACGCGCTCGCCTACCACGCCGTCGACGCCGCGCCGGCCGGCCGCCACGGCGAGCTGGCGCAGATCGGCGAGCGCTTCGCCGGCCAGGGCCCGTCGGTCTACGTCGAGTTCGACGAGTTCGCCAAGCACTACCTGCACCGGACGGATCCCACGGGCGTCGCGGAGACGTTCCGCCCGCCCTGGCCCGTGCTGGAGGAGGGCGCCGCCGTGCGCTTCGGGTTCTCGTCGGACATCGGCGACTGGACCCCGCAGTCGCTGGCCGAGCACTTCAAGCTGATCGTGCTGCGCCAGGGCCCGGCGCAGAGCCGCCCGCCCGCCGGCTGGCGGCGCGTCTTCCACGGCGACCACTACGACGTGTGGCAGCGGGAGGCCGGCGCGCCGCAGGTTCTCGCGCAGCTGCGCCTGGGCAACCGGCTCGACGCCGGCGCGGTGCCGCCGTGCGCCGACGTGCGGCGGCTGGCGGGCACGGCGCGCGCCGCCGGCGGGCGCCTCGCGTACGTCGAGCGCCCGCGCACGGTCGTCTTCCACCCGACGCGCTTCGGGGCGCCCGCCAACTGGGGCGTCGACCCGAGCGACCCCGAGGTCTTCCGCCAGGTCGGGCCCGGGCGCGTGCACGGCGACGTCTTCACCTCCCACGGCCGCCACTCGATCTGGTTCGAGGCGTCGGCCGTGCGCGCCGCGCGCGTGCGCGTCGACGGCGAGGTGATCGGCGTCGTCGAGGACCACCTCAACCCGCGCCAGTCGTCGGTGCGCCTGGCGACGCTCGACCTCGACGGCGGGCGCCACACGATCACCGTCGAGGTCGGCGGCGGCGACGTCGAGCCCGGCAACGGCGGCTTCAACCGGCTGATCGGCCCGGTGTTCCTGACGCCGGACCCCGACCCGAACGACAACCCGGTGCGCACGCTGGCGCCCGACCGCTGGCGCGACCTGTGCGGCCGCCGGCTCGACTGGATCCAGGTCCTCGCGTGATCTCCGTGGCGATCCCGACCCTCAACGGCGCCGCCGAGCTCGACCGCACGCTCGCCGCCGTGCGCCGCCAGACCGTCGAGGCCGAGGTGGTCGTGCTCGACTCGAGCTCGACCGACGGCACGCCCGAGGTGGCGGCGCGGCACGGCGCGACCGTGCACGTGATCCCCCAGGCGGAGTTCGGCCATGGGCGGTCGCGCAACCGCCTGATGGAGCTGGCCTCCGGCGACCGCGTCGCCTTCCTCACCCAGGACGCCGAGCCCGCCGACGACCGCTGGCTCGAGCGGCTGCTCGCGCCGGACGCCGCGCTGGCCTGCGGCCCGTACCTGCCCCGCCCGGACGCCTCGCGCGCGGTGCGCCGCGACCTGCACGACTGGTTCGCGCGCATGCCCGAGGCGCGGACGTTCACCGCGGCCGACCTCGGCGACCCGCCGATGCCCGGCCCCGCCACCTTCGCCTCGTCGGCCAACCTCTGCCTGGCCCGCGCCGCCTGGCGCGCGGTGCCGTTCCGCGACGTCGCCTACGCCGAGGACCAGCGCCTCGTGCTCGACCTGCTGCGCGCCGGCCACGCCAAGGCGTGGGTGCCGGACGCCGCCGTCCTGCACTCCCACGACTACCGCCCGCTCGAGCAGCTGCGGCGCTCCTTCGACGAGGCCCGCGCGCTGCACGAGCTCTACGGCTGGACGGCGCCCGCCGCACCGCGCGGCGTGCTCGGCACGATCCGCGCCGAGGTGCGCAAGGACCGCGCCTTCGCGCCGGGCGGGACGGCGGCATCGCTCGGCTACCATGCCGCCCGCGCCCTCGGCGCCGCGCTCGGCACCCGCGCCGCGCGCCTCCCGCCCCCCGTCCGCCGGCGCCTGTCCCTCGAAGGCCGCCCGTGAACCGCCTGCACCCGTACCTCCGCTTCCTGCGCCGCCTGTTCGCCAACCTCCCGCGGCGGGCGTGGCTGACCCTGCGCTACCACGGGGTGCGCGAGACGCTGTGGCGCGTGCTCACGTTCCCGCTGCGGCTGACGCCGCTCGGGCCCCGGCTCGGGCTGTCGGCGCGCGTCAACGACCCGTCGGCGCCGTCGCGCGCCTGGTACCGGCGCAACTGGCGGCCGGTCGCCGTGGTGATCCCGACCTACGGCCCGCCGGACCTCGTCGCCGCCGCCGTGCGCTCGATCCGCAAGACGACCGACCGCCGGCGCGTCCGGATCATCGTCGCCGACGACGGCTCGGCGCCCGAGCACGTCGCCGGCCTGCGCGCCATCGAAGGCATCCACCTGATCGAGGGCTCCGAGCAGCGCGGCTTCGCCGCCAACTGCAACCGCGGGCTGCGCGAGGTGCGCCCCGACGAGGACGCGGTGCTGCTCAACTCCGACGTGATCGCCCACCGCGGCTGGCTCGAGGTCCTCCAGCACGCGGCGCGCAAGGCCAACGGCCCGCGCGTCGGCGTCACCGGCGGCAAGCTGCTGTACCCCGACCACACGATCCAGTTCGCCGGCACGATCCGCAACCCGGGCGCGCCGGAGTGGTTCGACCACCGCTACCGCTTCAAGCCCGCCGACTTCGATGCCGCCAACGTGATGCTGCCCGTGCTGTCGGTGACCGGCGCGTGCATGTACATCACGCGCGACACGCTCGACGAGGTCGGCCTGCTCGACGAGGCCTACGGGATGGCCTACGAGGACGTCGACTACTGCCTGCGCGTGTGGGAGTCGGGCCGGCGCGTGATCTACGCGCCCGCCGCCGAGCTGACGCACTTCGAGTCCAAGACCCGCGGCCTCGACGTGCAGGGCGAGCGCGAGATCGCCTCGCAGAAGCTCTTCTGGTCGCGCTGGGGCGACTGGTTCGACCGCCGCGACGTGCGCGCCGAAGACGGCGGGCTGCGCGTGATCTACGTGACGCAGGACACCGGTGTGGGCGGCGGCCACCGCGTGGTCTTCGAGCACCTCAACGGGCTGCTGGACCGCGGCCACCACCCCGAGCTGTGGACGCTGGCCGACGAGCCGCCGGACTGGTTCGACCTGCGCGTGCCCGTGCGCTCCTTCCACGAGTACTCAGACCTCACCGACGCGCTGGCGGGCGAGAACGCGATCAAGGTCGCGACCTGGTGGCAGACGGCGCCCGCGGTCTGGGAGGCGGCGCTGCGGCGCGGCATCGGCGTCTACTTCGTGCAGGACATCGAGACGAGCTACTACGACATCGACCTCGGCGTCCACGGCGACGTGCTCGCGGCCTACCGGCCGGAGTTCACGTACCTGACGACGTCGACCTGGGTCCACGGCGAGCTCACCAAGCTGGTGCCGGAGGCGAAGATCATCGCCCCGGGCGTCGACGTGGAACGCTTCCGCGACCTCGGCCGCGATCGCCACGACGCGGCCATCCTCGCGCTCGGCCGCGCCAACCCGCTCAAGAACTTCCCGCTCACCCGCGACGCCTACCTGGCGCTGCCCGAGCCGAAGCCCGAGCTGTGGCTGTTCGGAGTGGAGCCGGAGGTCGCGGAGGGGCTCGGGCCGAAGGCGACCTACCACCTCAAGCCCTCCGACGAGGAGGTCAACGAGCTGATGGCGACCTGCACGCTGCTGCTGCAGACCTCGCGCCACGAAGGCTTCTGCCTGCCCATCCTCGAGGCGATGTCGTCGGGCACGCCGGTCGTCTGCACCGACGCCGACGGCAACCGCGACTTCTGCGAGGACGGCGTCAACTGCCTGATGCCCGACGCGACGCCGGCCGCCGTGCGCGACGCCCTGCAGCGCGTGCTGGACGACCGCGAGCTGCGCGCCCGCCTCGTCGCCGCCGGCAAGGACACCGCCGCCGCCTACGCGTGGCCGCGCAAGCTCGACGAGCTCGACGCGTGGCTGCGCGAGGTGGCCGAGCGCCACGAGCGCGTCGCGGCATGACGCTGAGCGTCGCGGTCATCGTCCCGCTGCACCGGGACACGCCGGCGTTCCGCCGCTGCGTCGACGGCGTGCTCGCCCTCGCCGACGATGCGGTGGAGCTGGTGGTGGCCGCCGACCGCGCGCCGAGCGACGTGCCCCCGCCTGCGCGGGTCGTGCTCACCGGGTCGGCCACCGACACGAGCCCGGCCGAGAAGCGCGACGCCGCGCTGGAGACGGTCACGGCCGACGTCTGCGCGTTCATCGACGACGACGCCTACCCCGCCCCGGACTGGATCGAGAAGGCCCGCGCGCGGCTCGCCGACCCGTCGATCGCGGCCGTCGGCGGCCCTGGCGTGACGCCGCCGGGCTCGCCCTGGCGCGAGCGCGTCGGCGGCGCGTTCTACGAGTCCTCCCTGGGCTCGGGGCCGCTGCGCTACCGCTTCGTGGCCGACGGGGGCGTCCGCGACGTCGACGACTTCCCGGCCTACAACTTCCTGGTGCGCACGCAGGCCCTGCGCGACGTCGGCGGCTGGGGCACGAAGTTCTACGGCGGTGAGGACACAGCAGTGTGCCTCGCGCTGCACGAGCGCGGCCACCGGATCGTCTACGACCCCGAGGTCGTCGTCTTCCACCACCGGCGGCCGATCTTCCGGCCGCACATGCGGCAGGTCGGCAACGTCGGCCGCCACCGCGGCTACTTCGTGCGCGCGTACCCGAAGACGTCGCTGCGGCCCGTCTACTTCGCGCCGTCGCTGGCGCTGGTCGCCGCCGCCGCGACGGCGGCCTGGGCGCTGCCGCGGCCCCGGCGCCGGCGCGCGCTCGCCGCGGCCGCCGCCGCCGGCTGGGCGGGCGTCGCCGCGCACGCCGTCCGCGAGGGCCAGGACCCGCCGGTCGCCGCCGGCCTCCCCGCCGCGCTCGCCGCGGGCCACGGCGCCTACGGCTGGGGCTTCCTGCGCGGCCTGGTCACCCCCTCGATCGAGGCCATGTGATGGCGCCGCCGACGGTCAGCGTCGTGATCCCGACGCTCAACGCGGAGAAGTACCTCGACGAGTGCCTGGCGGCGCTGCGGGCGCAGGACTACCCGCGCGACCGCGTCGAGATCGTGATCGCCGACGCCGGCTCCACCGACCGCACGCTGGAGATCGCGCGCCGGCACGACGTCGAGCGCGTCGTCGACAACCCGCTGCGCACGGGCGAGGCCGGCAAGGCCGCCGCGATCCGCGCCTCGTCGGGCGAGCTGGTGCTGAGCGTCGACTCCGACAACGTCGTCGTCGGGACGGACTGGCTGGCGCGCATGGTGCGCCCGCTGGTCGAGGACCCCGACGTGATCTCCAGCGAGGCGCTGCGCTGGGACTACCGGCGCGAGGACCACTTCATCAACCGCTACCAGGCGCTGACCGGCATCAACGACCCGCTCGCGCTCTACATCGGCAACTACGACCGCTACAGCCACCTCACCGGCCGCTGGACCGACTACCCGCACCGCTCCGAGCCGCGCGACGGGTGGGAGAAGGTCGAGCTCGACCCGCGCTACGTGCCGACGATGGGCGCCAACGGCTACCTCGTCCGGCGTGAGGCCTTCGAGCTCGCCGGCCTCGGCGACCACCTGTTCGACATCGACTTCGTCTACGACCTCGTCCAGCTCGGCCACCGGACGATCGCGCGCGTGGACGTCCCGATCCGCCACTACTTCTGCGACAGCGTCGAGCGCTTCTACCGCAAGACGCGCCGTCGTACCGACGACTTCCACTACCACTCCTCGCGCGGCGAGCGCAGCTATCCGTGGACGTCGCGGCAGAAGCGCGGCATCGTGGACTTCGTCCTGTCGACGGTGCTCGTGCTGCCCCTGCTGCAGACCGCCGCGCGCGGCATGCGGCGCGTCCCGGACCCGGCCTGGCTGTTCCACGTCCCGGCGTGCTGGATCACGCTGGCGGTCTACGCCTACGGGGTCGTCAAGGGCCGCCTCGCCCCCGCCCAACTCGACCGCTCCGGGTGGAGCCAGTGAGGATCGCGCTGGCGATCATCTGCCACCAGCGCCAGGCGGAGCTCGAGGTGGCGCTGGCCTCGGCGGCCGCCGAGGTGTTCGACGAGGTCGTGGTGGCGGACATGGCCTCGGCGCCGGCGCTGACCGTCCCGCAGGACGTCCGGCTCGTGCGCTCCGAGCGCAACCTCGGCGTGGCCGGCGGGCGCAACCGCCTGGTCGCGGAGACGACGGCGGACGTCGTCGTCTTCATGGACGACGACGCGGTGCTGGCACCGGGCGCGCGCGAGCGCGTCGCCGCCCGGTTCGCCGGCGACCCGCGGCTCGGGCTCGTCGCCTTCCGGATCGAGCGCCCGGAGGGCATCGAGCGCTGGGAGCAGCCGTTCCGGCCCGGCTTCGCCATCCCGGACGCGCCGACGCCGTGCGCCTACTTCGTCGGAGCGGGCCACGCGGTGCGACGCAGCGCCTACCTCGAGGCGGGCGGCTACGACGAGCGGCTGTTCTACGCCACGCAGGAGCAGGACCTCGCGTTCAAGCTGCTGCGGTGCGGCTGGCAGCTCGAGTACGACCCGGCGGTGCGCGTCGAGCACCGGCCGTCGCCGAAGGGGCGGGCGCCCGCTTCCAACCTGCCGGCGATGCTGCTGCACGACCGCCTGCTCGTCACCCGCACGCACCTGCCCGCGCCGGTGGCGGCGCTGCACAGCACGATCTGGGCGGGGCTCACGCTCCGCGACGCCGCGCGGGTCGGCGGGCTCGGGCACTGGCGCCGCGGCCTCGGCGCCGGCCTGCGGGCGCCGGTCGACCGGCGGCCCCTGGCGTGGCGGACCGTGCGCGAGGTCCACCGCCGCGGCGGCCGCGCGCTCTACTGAGTGGCGACCAGCGGGTTGGCCTGCGCCTCGGGCGGCGTCGGCTCGAGCGGGCGCCCGGCGGCCGCGTCCACCCGCTGCCGCTGCAGCGCCGCGAAGCGCCGCACGTACCAGTGGCGCACGTGGACGCGATAGGCGATCGCCAGCGTGTCCTGCGCCATCCGCCGCACGGCGCGCCAGTCGATCCCCGTGCCGGTGAACTGGTAGTCGAGCCGGATCGGCACCTCCTCGACCCGGTCGAAGCCGAACTCCGCGCCGACCGCGATCACCTCCACGTCGAAGGCGTAGCGCTTGACCAGCAGCAGCGGAGCGACGGTCTCGATCATCTCGCGCCGGAACAGCTTCGCGCCCACCTGCGTGTCGCGCACGTTGACGCGGAAGAAGACGCGGATCATGGTCTGGAAGCCCCAGGAGTACACGCGTCGCAGCCACGGGTACGTGACGTCGCTGCCGGGGTGGCGCTTGGAGCCCACGACGGCGTCGATCTCGCCGGAATCGAAGCGCCGCGCCGCATCCACCAGCACCCCGGGGTCGATGTCGAGGTCGGAGTCGATCCAGCCGATCAGGCGCCCGCGCGCCTCGCCGACGCCGCGCAGGATCGCGGCGCCCTTGCCCTCGTTGGACGGCGACCGGATCACGCGCACGCGCGGGTCGCCGACGGAGGCGGCGCGCGCCGCGCTGTCGTCGGTGGACCCGTCGCACACGACGATGACCTCGAACGGGCGCCCGAGACCCTCGAGCGCGTCCACGATCGCGCGCACGTTGTTGGCGATGAAGCCCGCGCCGTTGTAGACGGGCGCGACGACCGAGACGTCCGGGGCGCTCATGCCGCCTGCGGCCGCCGGCGGACGATCGAGTGGAACCAGTACTCGTTCACGGCCAGGATCATCGCCGCCACGACGGCCTGCACGCACGCGACCTGCGCCGGCGTGTCGTGGAACAGCGTGATGCCGACCACCTGCGCGGCGACGCCGAGCACGAGCAGCCACGCCCACTTCTGGTCGCGGATGGCGACGGCGTAGACCACGAGCAGGTTGACCATGGCGAAGCCGGCGCCGGCGGCGACGATCGGCAGCACCCCGGCCTCCGCGGTGCGGTAGTCCGACCCGAACATCACGTCGACCACCAGGCCCGGCGCGAGCGCGGCGGGGATCGCGGCCGCCAGCGCGGTGCCGGTGACGACGAGCGCCGACAGCCGCAGGATGCGCGACGAGTCGCCCTCGCTGTGGCGGGCGCGGGCGGCGCTCGGCACCATCGCGATGGCGATCGCGGCTGGGAGGAAGGTCACGACCTTGCCCACCGTGGCCACGGCGGCGTAGATGCCGGCGTCGTGCGGGCTGAGGAACAGGCGGGCGAGCACGACGTCGAGGTTCGAGATGACCGCGAAGGCGATGAACGCCGCGCTCGCCGTCAGCGCCCGCGCGTCGAGGCGGCGCCGCAGGCCGGCGCGGGCCGCGCCGCTCCCGCGCCGGCGGAAGTGGCGGCGCATGACCCACAGCGCCCCGACCAGCACGACGAGCTGACCGATGGCCTGGCCGCCGATCGCGCCGCCGGCGCCGCCGCCCGCCCAGGCCCACGGCAGTCCGAAGGCGATCCGCGACACCGCGATCGCCAGCACCATGATGCCGTAGGCGACGAAGCGGTCCAGGCCCTGGACCCCGCCGAGGGCGACCGGCTGCAGGAACATCAGCGTCACGAGCGGGGCGAGCGCGATCGCCGGCCCGGGGTGCTGCAGGTCGAGGACGTCGACGACGAGCGGGATCGCCGCGACGTAGAGCACCGAGACGGCGGCCGCGATGACGGCGACGTGCGCGAGCGCGTGCCGCAGCAGGTACTCGACGATGTCCTTGCGCCCCAGCGCGCGGTAGTGCGCGACCCGCTCCGCGATCACGGTCTGCGCCGCTCCCGTGGGCAGCGCGAGGATGACCGCGAGGGCGAGCAGGCTCGTCAGCTCGCCGAAGCCGACCGGGTTGAGGACGCGGCTGAAGACCAGGTTCGAGGCGTAGTTGGTCGCGCTGGCCAGCGACGTCAGCACGACCATGGCGCCGACCGAGCCCGCGAACGCGAGGCGGGCGCGGCTCGCACGGCTCCCTTCGGAGGGCGCCGCGGAGTCGGCGGGGCGCGGCTCTGAGATCGAATCGGTCGGCGGCATGGGGCGGCGACGGCGGCTCACGCGCGTGGCGGCGTCCCGATCGGTAACGAGATGCGTCGGAGGAGGTCGCGCGGTTGCCGGCGGTCGAGCATAGGCCGACGCTAGTGTCGCCGCCCGTGAGGACCCCACCCGCCACGCCGCTGGCCTGCGTCGTCTGCGGCGACGCGCCGCACACCCACGCGTTCCGGCAGCGCGACTGGTTCCTGCGGCTCGTGGAGGGGGAGTTCGACTACTGGCGCTGCGAACGCTGCGGGACGGTCCGGCAGCATCCGATCCTGCCCGACGAGGTGCTGCGGACGGCGTACTCGACCTACCACGACGCCCTTCCGGCGGAGGACGGCGCGCTCCAGCGCGTCATCGAGCGGATCGCGCAGCGCGAGGCGGACTTCGTGGCCGCGGCGGCCGACACGGCGCTGCCGGTGGTGGACATCGGCTGCGGCGCCGGTGCCTTCCTGCGGCGCCTCGGGCGCGCCGGATGGCGCGGCGAGCGCCGCGGCGTCGAGCCCGAGGGGGAGGTGGCGGCGGCCGCGAGCGCGGCCCTCGGGATCCGCGTCGAGAAGGGCACGGCGGAGGGCGCCGCCTTCGCGCCGGGGTCGCTCGGGACCGCCGTGATGCGGCACGTCATCGAGCACCTCCGCGACCCGGGATCCGTGCTCGACCGCCTGCACACCGCGCTCGGGCGCGGCGGCACCCTGTACCTCGGGACGCCCGACTCGCGGGCGCTGTCGGCCGCCGCGGCGGGGCGCTACTGGCACGGCTGGGACCCGCCGCGGCACCTGCACGTCTTCACCAGCGACTCGCTGAGGGCGCTCGTGCGGCGCCACGGCTTCGAGCCGGTCGCCGAGCGCTGGCTGTGGTCGCCGGAGATGTGGAACGCGAGCCTGCACCACGCGCTCACGCGCGGACGCGAC
>DATLGB010000189.1:0-9698 GCA_035540675.1 Solirubrobacteraceae bacterium
TACGACACCACCCTCCGCGACGGCATGCAGCGCGAGGGGCTCTCGCTGTCGGCCGGCGAGCAGCTGGCCATCGCCGTGCGCCTGGCCGACTTCGGGGTCGACTACCTGGAGGCGGGCTTCCCGGCCAGCAACCCGAAGTACGGGGAGCTCTTCGGCCTGCTCGAGCGCGAGGACCTCGGGGCCACGAGGGTCGCCGCCTTCGGGATGACCCGCCGGCGCGGCATGGCGGCGTCCGAGGACCCGGCCGTCCGGGGACTCGCGGAGAGCTTCGCGCCCGTGGTGACGCTGGTCGGCAAGACCTGGGACCTCCACGTCGAGAAGGTCACCAAGGTCTCGCCCGAGGAGAACCTGCGGATGATCGAGGAGTCGGTCGCCTTCCTGGCCGCGCAGGGCAAGCGCGTGGTCTACGACGCCGAGCACTTCTTCGACGCCTACTTCTCCGACGCCGGATACGCGCTGCGCTGCGTCCGCGCCGCCGCGGAGGCCGGTGCGGAGTGGGTGACGCTGTGCGACACCAACGGCGGCCACCTGCCCCACCAGGTGGCGGAGGCGACGCGCGCCGTCGCCGCCCTCGGCCTCGGCGCCGGCGTCGGCATCCACTGCCACAACGACCTCGAATGCGGCGTGGCCAACTCGCTGGCCGCGGTGCGCGAGGGGGCGGCGATGGTGCAGGGCACGATGAACGGCTACGGCGAGCGCTGCGGCAACGCGAACCTCACGTCGATCGTCCCCAACCTGCAGCTCAAGCTCGGCATCGACTGCCTGCCGTCGCTGGAGGGGCTGACCGAGGCGGCGCACCTGCTCGACGAGCTGCTCAACCTCACGCCCGACCCCGACCAGCCGTACGTCGGGCGCAACGCCTTCGCGCACAAGGGCGGCATGCACGCCGCCGGCGTCAACGCCGACCCCGCCACCTTCGAGCACGTCGACCCCGCCGCGGTCGGCAACTCGCGCGCGATCCTCATCTCCGAGCTGGCGGGCAAGGGCACGGTGCTGGCGCGCGCGCAGGAGTCCGGCCTCGAGCTCGACGGGGAGGGCGCCGCGCGCGTGGTGGACCGGGTGAAGGCGCTCGAGCACCGCGGCTTCGCCTTCGAGGCGGCCGACGGCTCCTTCGACCTGCTGATCCGGCGGGCCACCGGCGAGTACGAGCCGCTGTTCCGCCTGGAGTCGTGGCGCGTGATCGCCGAGAAGCGCGAGGACGGCAAGGTCCAGACCGAGGCGACGATCAAGATCTGGGTCGACGGCCGCCGCTACGTCCGCACCGCGGAGGGCAACGGGCCGGTCAACGCGCTCGACCGCGCGCTGCGCGACGCCATCGGCGAGCGCCACCCGCACCTGCGCGACATCCGCCTGGTCAACTACAAGGTCCGCATCCTCGACGAGTGGAAGGCGACCGGCGCCACGACGCGCGTCCTGCTCGACGCCTCCGACGGCACGGACACCTGGGGCGCCATCGGCGTCCACGAGAACATCATCGAGGCGTCGTGGGACGCCCTCGTGGACTCGCTCGAGGCGGGCATGCTGCCCGGGCGCATCCGCCACACGCGCCAGGCCCCGGCGCAGACGTGAGCGACGAACTCATCCCGATGGCCCGCCCCGTGCTGGGCGAGGCCGAGGAGCGCGCGGTCGTCGAGGTGCTGCGCTCCGAGCAGCTCTCGCTGGGGCCCCGCGTCCCGGAGTTCGAGCGCCGCTTCGCGGCGCGCCTGGGGGACGGCGTCGTCGCCTCGGCCGTCTCGAGCGGCACCGCCGGGCTGCACCTCGCCCTGCGCGCCGTGGGCGTCGGCGACGGCGACGAGGTCATCACCTCGCCGTTCTCGTTCGCCGCGTCCGCCAACGTGATCCTCTACGAGCGCGCGCGGCCGGTGTTCGTGGACATCGACCCGCACACGCTGTGCATCCCGGCCGGCGCCGTCGCCGCCGCCGTCACCGGGCGCACCGCGGCGCTGCTGCCCGTGCACATCTTCGGCTGGGCCGCCGACGTGCCGGCGATGGAGCGGCTCGGCCTGCCGATCGTCGAGGACGCCTGCGAGGCGCTGGGCGCCGTGCACGAGGACGGCACGCCGGTCGGCTCGCGCGGCCACCCGGCCGTGTTCGCCTTCTACGCCAACAAGCAGATGACCACCGGCGAGGGCGGCATGGTCGTGACGGGCGACCCGGCGCTCAAGGCGCGCATCGACTCCGAGCGCAACCAGGGCCGCGCCGCCAACATGGGCTGGCTCGACCACGACCGCCTCGGCTTCAACTACCGCCTGTCCGACGTCGCGTCGGCGATCGGGATCGTCCAGCTCGACCGTCTCGACGACCTGCTCGCCGCCCGCCGCCGCATCGCCGGCCTCTACGCCGAGGCGCTGGCCGGCCTCGAGCTCGAGCTGCCGCCCGACCGCCGCTCGTGGTTCGTGTACCCCGTCCGCGTGCCGGCCGGGGTCGACCGCGACGCGACGATCGTGGCGCTGCGCGAGCGCGGCGTCGACGCCAAGCCGTACATGCCGGCGATCCACCTGTTCTCGTTCTACCGCGAGCGCTTCGGCTACCGGGAGGGCGCCTTCCCGGTGGCCGAGGACGTCGCCGCGCGGAGCCTGGCCATCCCGTTCTTCCCCCAGATGACCGAGGGCCAGGTGGCGCGCGTGGCGGAGGCGCTGCGCGCTGTGCTCGCTGACCCCTAGGGCCGCAGCGGACGGAACAGCGAGACGAAGCCGGGGCCGCCGACGGCGCGCGCGACGCGCTCGTCGCGCGCCCGGCGCTCGTCGCGCTCCTCGAAGCCGCACGCGGCGTAGAGGGCGCGCGCCACGCCGTTCTCGATCCCGGTGTCGAGGGCGACGCCGCGGCAGCCGTGCTGCCGGGCCAGCTGCTCCGCGTGCTCGAGCAGCTCCCGGGCGATCCCGCGCCGGCGCAGCTCGGCGCGCACCGCCAGGCCGTCGACGTACAGCGCGTCGCCCGGCGGCACCGGCATCACCGAGGACGCGGCGCGCAGGTGGCGGGCGATCGTCAGCCAGCGCCAGGCGGGCAGCCGCACGAGCGAGATCGCCAGGAAGCGCCGCGCGAGGCGGTCGGCGTCGGGCGCCGGGAACGCCGACAGGACGCCCGCGACGCGCCCGTCCACCTCGGCCACGTGGGCGATCTCGAAGCTCGCGCTGTGGCCGGGCTTCGGCCAGATCGAGTGCACCAGCCGGCGGGCCCGCGCGGGCGATCCGGCGTACGCGTCGTAGTAGGGCGCGGCGGACTCGTAGAGCAGCTCGGCGGCCGCCGCGTCGTCCGGCCGGGCGGGGCGCACGAGCGGCTGCATTGGCGGCATGATGCCGGTATGTCCCGCTTCGGCGAGCCCCAGGACGCGGTCTTCCGCGCGCTCAACGCGTCGATCGGGTTCGACTGGCGGCTCGCGCCCTACGACGTCGAGCAGTCGCGCGCCCACGCCACGATGCTCGCGGCGGCCGGCATCATCAGCGAAGCCGACCGCGACGCCATCCACCAGGGCCTCGCCCGCGTCGCCGAGGAGCTCGACCGCGGCGACTTCCCGTTCCGCGAGGACGACGAGGACATCCACATGGCGATCGAGCGGCGGCTCACCGAGATCGCCGGGTCCGCCGGCGCGCGCCTGCACACGGCGCGCTCGCGCAACGACCAGGTGGCGACGGACATGGCCATGTTCGTGCGCGCGCACGCCCTGCAGACGCTCCAGCGCCTGCAGGGGCTGCAGAGCACCATCGTCCAGCTCGCCGAGCGCCACCTCGACTGGGCGATGCCCGGCTACACGCACCTGCAGCGCGCGCAGCCCGTCTACCTGTCACATCACCTGCTGGCGTACTTCTGGATGTTCCGGCGCGACGCGCGGCGCTTCGAGTTCGTCCTCGGCGCGGCCGACCAGCTCCCGCTCGGGGCCGGCGCGCTGGCCGGCGTGAACTTCGAGACCGACCGCGGCCTGATCGCGAGCGAGCTCGGATTCACCGGCGTCGTCCCCAACTCGATCGACGCGGTCTCCAATCGCGACTTCGTCCTGGACTTCCTGTCGGCGGCCGCCACCTGCGCCACGCACCTGTCACGGCTCGGCGCCGAGGTCGTGCTGTGGTCGAGCGAGGAGTTCGGCTTCTGCGAGGTCTCCGACGCCTGGGCGTCGGGCTCCTCGATCATGCCGCAGAAGAAGAACCCGGACGCCGCGGAGCTGCTGCGGGCCAAGGCCCCGCGCGTCGTCGCCCGGCTGGCGGCGCTGCACGGCGTCATGCACGCGCTCCCGCTGACCTACAACAAGGACATGCAGGAGGACAAGGAGGGCCTGTTCGACGTGGTCGACACGCTCGACCTGTGCCTGGCCGCCGCCACGGGGATGCTCACGACGATCCGCTTCGACCGCGACCGCCTGGCCGGCGCGGCGGGCGACGAGCTGATCGCCGCGACCGACATCGCCGACCTGCTCGTGCGCCGCGGCGTCCCGTTCCGCCAGTCGCACGGCGTGGTCGCCGGCCTGGTGCGGGAGGCGGTGCAATCCGGGCGGGCGCTGTCGGACCTGCCGCTCGAGGAGATCCGGCGGCACTCCGACGTGCTCGACGAGGAGTACTACGACGTGCTGTCGGAGCGCTCCTGGCTCGAGTCGAAGGTCTCCGAGGGAGGCACCGCGCTGGTGCGCGTCCGCGAGCAGCTCGCCCACGCGCGCGCCGCGCTCGAAGAGCAGCCCGCGTGACGGCGCTTCCGCCCGACTTCTACGCCCGCCCGGTGGTCGACGTCGCGCGCGACCTCGTCGGCTGCACCGTGACCCACGGCGACTGCGCCGGCGTGATCGTCGAGACCGAGGCCTACCACGAGACCGAGCCGGCCTGCCACGCGTTCGTGGGGCTGACGCCGCGCACGCGCGTCCTGTTCGGCCCGCCGGGCCGCGCGTACGTCTACCGGTCCTACGGCATCCACGCGCTGCTCAACGCGGTGTGCGAGGAGGAGGGCACCGGCGCCGCCGTCCTGATCCGCGCGCTCGAGCCGACGGCGGGGCTCGACGCCATGCGCGCCCGGCGCGGGCTCGAGCGCCCGGAGGACCTCTGCTCGGGGCCGGGCAAGCTCAGCCAGGCGCTCGGCATCGGGCTCGACCTCAACGACACCGACCTGGCGAGCGGCCCGATCGTCGTCGGCCCGCGGCCGCCCGGGTGGGAGGCGCCGCCGATCGTGGAGGGCATCCGGATCGGCATCACGCGGGCGGTCGAGCTGCCGTGGCGCTTCTGCGCCGCGTCGTCGCGCTGCGTGTCGCGCCCGTGGCCCGCGGCCATGCCGCGGCGGCGCGTGGCGGCACGCGCCGGCTGACGGCGGCTACTCGCCGGGGGGCGGGGCCGCGCCGCCCTCGGGCGCCGCACCGCCGCCGTTGTCGGGCACGGTCTCCGGCTGCTGCTGCTGGGGCGGGGTGCTCTGCTGCTGCTGGGGCTGCTGCGGCGGCGACGGCCGGTCGGGCTGCTGCGCCGGCGCCTCCTCGGCCGATGGCGCGCCGCCGCCCGGCGGCGCCGGCGTCGCGGTGCCACCGGCCGGCGCCGGAGCCGACTCGACGGGCGCCGTCGTCGGCGCGAGCTCGTCGTCGTCGCGCTTGAGCGGATAGATCGTGAAGGCCCGCTTCATGAACGACTGCCAGATCGTGGCCGGCCAGGTGCCGCCGGCCACCGGCTCCCCGTCGATGAAGGAGAAGGTCGGCGGCTTCATCGGCCGCACGGAGTCGGGATAGCCGACCCAGACGGCGACCGTGTAGCGCGGCGTCCAGCCGACGAACCAGGCGTCGCCGTAGTCCTCGGTGGTGCCGGTCTTGCCCGCCGCCATGATCTCCGGGCCGAGCGACGCGCGCCGGCCGGAGCCGTAGCGCACGACGCCCTGCAGCATCGACTCGACCTGGGTGGCCACGCCCTCGCTGATCACGCGGTCGCGCTCGGTCCGGTTGGCCGCCCGCTCGCCGTTGAGCAGCTCGGCGGTGCGCAGCTTGCCCTGACGCGGCTCGAGGATCTGGCGGATGCCGACGGGGCCGGGCACCGTCCCCTTGTCGCGCTCGTAGCTCTCGGCGCCCGGGCTCAGCGTGCCGTAGGTGAGGCGGCCGCGGTTGGCGAAGGTCTCGTAGGCGTGCGCCATGTCCATCACGGTCACGCCCTCGCGCAGGCCGCCCAGGGTGATCGCGTAGTTGCTCGAGACGGGCGTCCGCACGCCCATCCGGCGCGCGAGGCGGGCGATCTTCTTCGTTCCCACCTTGATCCCGAGCTCCGCGTACACCGAGTTGTCGGAGAACGCCGTCGCGTTGGCCAGCGTGGTGACGCCCGAGTAGGCGTCCTCGTAGTTGTTGACCTCGAAGTGCTCGATGCAGCGGCCCTTGCGGCGCACCACGCAGAACGAGCGCTTCTGGGACGCCCAGGTCGAGTTCGGGGAGATCCCCTCCGACAGCGCGGCGGCGAGCGTGAACGGCTTGAACGCCGAGCCGGGCTGGCGCTGACCCTGGGTGGCGAGGTTGAAGGGCCGCTCGTTGTAGCCGCCCTCGCTGCCGCCCACCATCGCGAGCACCTCGCTCGTGTCGTTGTCGAGCGCCACGAGCGCCGCCGCCGGCGCGTCGGGGCTCGACTGCGTGAGCTGGTTGACCGACTCCTGCGCGGCGTCCTGGAGCTTGGAGTCGAGCGTCGTGCGCACGGTCAGGCCGCCCTCGAACGCCCGGCCGGCGCCGACCTTGTCGACCACCTGCTGGCGGACCCAGGTCGTGAAGTAGGGGTAGCGCGAGGTCTCCTCCGGCGGGCGGATGTCCTCGCGTGTGGGGACGGGCTCCTGCACGGCCGCCTCGTACTGCGGCTGCGTGATGTAGCCCTGCTCGAGCATCCGCGTGAGCACGAGATCGCGCCGCGCCTTCGCGGCGCTCGGATTGGCGATGGGGTCGTACATGCTCGGCGACGCGACGATGCCGGCCAGCAGCGCCGCCTCCTGCGGCTCGAGCATCTCCGCGCAGCGGCGCTGGCCGTTCGCGCTGCCGCACAGCGGCTGCTCGGTGCCGACGCCGTACTCGGCCCCGAAGTACGTCCGGGCCGCCGACTCGACGCCGTAGGCGCCGTTGCCGAAGTAGATCGTGTTGAGGTAGTTGCGCAGGATGCGCTCCTTGTCCCACTTGCGCGTCATGTGGAACGCCATCGCAGCCTCGCGCAGCTTCTGGAACAGCGTGCGGTCGTCCTGGGCCTCGAGGCGGTTCTTGACGAGCTGCTGGGTGATCGTCGAGCCGCCCTGGACCGCCCGCTGCGCGCGGATGTCCTGCCACAGCGCGCGGCCGATGCCGCGCAGGTCGACGCCGGAGTTCGTGTAGAAGCGCCGGTCCTCGATGGCGACGATCGCGTGCTTCATGACCGGCGCGATCTCGTCGGAGCGGACGAGGATGCGGTTCTCGTTGCCGGTCAGCACGCCGAGGTCGCGGCCGTGGCGGTCGACGATCTTCGACGACCGCTGCGCGACGTCCAGCGCCTCGACCTCGGGCAGGTCGGAGGCGACGGCCATCATCATCCCGAACACGGTCGAGACCGCGGCCAGCAGCCCGAGGCCGCTCAGCAGCGCGACGAGCCGCAGCCACTTGATCTTCGGCCGCCCGGGGAGCGGGTCCGGCTCCGGCGCCGCCTCGGCGGGGGCGCCGCCGCCGGCGGCGGCCGGCGCCGCCGGCTCGGCGGGCGGCTCCGCGCCGAACGGCTGCGCGAGCGCGCCGTCGCCGTAGATGGCCGCGATCCGCTCCGTGGTCTCGGAGTCCACTCCCGGATTGCCGTCGGGGGGCGTGACGAGGTCGGTGGGCTCTCTGCGCTCGTGACGGCTCATGGGCTTGCGTCCGTCCGCTCTTGTTGGACGGATCCCCAGCGCGCGCGAGGCGCCGGCGCCGCGATGGAACGGGCGGCGCGGATTCCCGGGGCGCCGCGGGCGAGAGCCGCAGCGGGGGCGGAAGTCTACCATTGGGCCGGATGGCAGACCCGATCTCGGAGGCGGCGCGGACGGCCGCGTATCTGGCCCGCGACGCCGTGGACTGCCTGCCCGAGGGCGCCCTCGCGCAGCGGCTCGAGCTCGCGGAGCGGGAGCGCCGGCCGCTGCGGGTGAAGCTGGGGATCGACCCGACGGCGCCCGACATCCACCTCGGCCACACCGTCGTCCTGCGCAAGCTGCGCGAGTTCCAGGACGCCGGGCACGTCGTCGTGCTGATCATCGGCGACTACACGGCGCGCGTCGGCGATCCCTCCGGGCGCAGCGCGACCCGCCCGCTGCTGTCCGGCGAGGAGATCGACGCGAACGCGCGCACCTTCACCGAGCAGGCCGCGCGGGTGCTGCGCACGGACGGCTCGCTCGAGGTCCGCCACAACTCGGAGTGGCTGGACATGCCGATGGAGGGCCTGTTCCGGCTCGTGCGCACCGTCACCGTCGCCCGGCTGCTCGAGCGCGACGACTTCGCCAAGCGCTACGCCGCGCGCGAGCCGATCTCGCTGCTCGAGCTGCTGTACCCGGTGCTGCAGGGCTACGACTCCGTCGCCGTCCGGGCGGACGTCGAGCTCGGCGGCACCGACCAGAAGTTCAACCTGCTGATGGGCCGTGACGTCCAGACGGCCTACGGCCAGCCCGAGCAGATCGTCCTCACGATGCCGCTGATCAACGGCACGGACGGCGCGCGCAAGATGTCGAAGTCCTACGGCAACCACGTCGGGATCACCGAGCCGGCCGAGGAGATCTACGGCAAGACGATGCGGATTCCGGACGAGCTCATCGCCGAGTGGCACCGCGTGCTGCTCGGCGAGCCGGCGCCCGAGGGGCTCGGGCCGCGCGACGCCAAGCGCGCGCTCGCGCGCACGCTCGCGGATCGCTTCGCGGGCGAGGGGGCGGGGGCCGCCGGCGAGGCGCACTTCGACCGCGTGTTCGTCGACCGGCAGGCGCCGGAGGAGATCGCCGAGCACTCGTTCGCCGCCAACGGCGCCGCGGTCTTCATGCCGGAGCTGATCGCCGCGGCCTTCGGCGGGTCGCGCTCGGACGCGCGGCGCCTGCTGGCGCAGGGCGGCGTCCGCCTCGACGGCATGCCGCTCGGCCCCGACGACCTCGAGCTGGCGCCCGAGCGGCTCGACGGCGCGCTGCTGCAGGTCGGCAAGCGCCGCTTCAAGCGGCTGCGGCGCGCCGGCTAGCGCCGTCGCAGAGCGCCGTCCGGCGCCGGGTGACCACCGGCTGACGCCCCCGGCCCGGGGCGCCTCGGACGGGCTGCTACATTCCCCGGCCGCTGCAGTGGAGCCCCGCGCGGCGCCGACCCTCGCAAGGCTTGGAGGATCCGGCGGAAGCGCTATACTCCACTGCCCGCTCGGAAGGGTCCACCGACCCGGACGGCGGCAGCACCACCCCCGGAGGAATCCCCTCCAGCGAGTGGGCGCGACGGTCTTTGAAAACTCAACAGCATGCACACAGGCAGCCCAGCCGGGCTGTCGAGTTGTGCGTCCAGATTCGACCTGACCGCCGGACCCCGTCTTGGCGGACAGGCTCAAGCATTCAATCGTCGCTGCATCGCGATCCGACCGTGTACGTGCGGGTCGCACACGGTGCGGCGGCGCTCTTCATGAAGTTCACTTCACGGAGAGTTTGATCCTGGCTCAGGACGAACGCTGGCGGCGTGCTTAACACATGCAAGTGGAGCGACGAACCGGGGCTTGCCCCGGGGCAGAGCCGCGAACGGGTGAGTAACACGTGGGTTACCTACCCCGATGACC
>DATLGB010000190.1:0-9445 GCA_035540675.1 Solirubrobacteraceae bacterium
CAGCTCCCACCACCAGCGCCGCCGGGCGGGCAGTACGCCCGCGTCCTCGCCCCAGCTCAGCGCTCGCTCGAAGGCGTCCCAGCTGCCCAGCGCGGGCGGCACGCCCTGGCGCGGCAGCATCGCCGAGATCGTCGGGCGCACCGACGCCAGCCCGCTGTCGCGACCCTCGTGAAACGGCGCGTTGGCGGCCAGGCCGGCGAGATCGGGCAGGTAGGAGCGCAGCGCGTCGTGCACCGCCACCGCGCGGTCGGCGTCGCCCAGGGCGACGTGCACGTGCACGCCGAACACGAGCTGGCGGCGGGCGATGCTGGCGAACTCGGTGGCGAGCTCGTGGTAGCGCGCGGCCCCGTGCAGCTCGCCGAGTGCCGCGGTGAACGGGTGCACACCGGCGCCCGCGGCGAGCGCGCGGCCGTCGAGCGCGGCCAGCAGGTCGCTGCGCGCGGAACGCAGCACGTTCGCGGCGTCGGTGACCGTTCGCCGCGGCGGGGTGACGGTCTCGATCTGGGCGGCGATCAGCTCGGGCTTGAAGCGCGTGTCGCCGGCCAGCCCGGCCAGCACCTGCTCGCCGCGCGGCGCGAGGTCCAGCGTGGCCGGATCGAGCAGCATGAGCTCCTCCTCGATGCCGATCGTCGGCGCGCGCGGAGCGTCGAAGACGTCGCGCAGCGAGGGTCCGTCGAGCGCGGGCATGGAGGGGATGTCGATCGTCGGCTCGAGCGTCACGTTTGTCACCGCGGCGGGCGAGGCATACCCCGAGACCATGCGAATCATCACCCTCCCCGGCGTCTTCGAGCCGCGCAGCGACACCTGGATGCTGGCCGACGTCATGCGCCGCGAGCAGCCGCCGCGCGACGCCGACGTGCTCGAGCTCGGCACCGGCAGCGGGGCCGTCGGGGTGGCCGCCGCGCAGGGCGGCGCGCGCTCGGTCACCGTCGTCGACGTGTCGCGCCGCGCGCTCGTGACCGCCGCGATCAACGCGCGGCTCAACGGCGTCCGGGTCAAGCCGCGGCGCGGCGACCTGTTCGCGCCAGTCGCCGGCGAGCAGTTCGACCTCATCGTGTCCAACCCGCCCTACCTGCCCAGCGAGGACATCCCCACCCGCGGAGCCTCGCGGGCGTGGGAGGGCGGCGGCCCGGACGGCCGCGCGCTGCTCGAGCGCATCTGCGCCGACGTCGCGTCGCACCTGCGCCCGGGCGGGACCGTGCTGCTCGTGCACTCCTCGGTCAACGACGTGCAGCGCACGCTCGACGCGCTCGAGCAGGCCGGCCTGCAGGCCGACATCGTCCACCAGCAGACCGGCCCGCTCGGACCGCTGCTGGCGGCCAAGCGGCCCGATCTCGACGAGGAGGACATCTACGTGGTGCGAGGCCGGCGGGTCTAGACCCGCCGAAGCCCGATCCCGCCGCGCGGGCCGGCCGCGCGGCGCCCGCACCACCAGGGGCGCCCAGGATGTTCGACGTCGACCAGAAGCCGATGCTCGCGCGGCTCGTTCGCGAGCTGCCGGCCGGCGACATGCTCTACGAGCCGAAGTGGGACGGCTTTCGCTGCCTCGCCTACCGCGACGGCGCCGCGGTCGACCTGCGCAGCCGCCACGGCCGCCCGCTCGCACGGTACTTCCCGGAGATCGCCGCGGCGCTGGAGGCCGTTCTGCCCGCCCGCGCCGCGCTCGACGGGGAGCTGCTCGTCCTCGTCGACGGCCGCTTCGACTTCCCGGCGCTCATGGCGCGGCTGCATCCGGCGGCCAGCCGCGTGCGTGAGCTGGCGCGCCGCACCCCGGCGGTCTTCGTGGCGTTCGACCTGCTCGGCGCCGGTGCGGAGGATCTGCGCGCCCGGCCGCTTTGCGAGCGCCGCGCGCGGCTCGTCGCGCTGCTCGGCGACGCGGCGCCGCCGGTGTTCGTCACGCCGGCGACGAACGATCGCGCGGTTGCGGCGCGATGGCTGCAGGACTTCCGCGGCGGCGGCCTGGACGGCGTCGTCGCCAAGCCGTGCGACGGTCGCTACGAGCCCGGCGCGCGCGCGATGCTGAAGGTCAAGCACGAGCGCACCGCGGACTGCGTCGTCGCCGGCGTGCGCGGGACGGGCGGCCCGCCCCGCGTGAGCGCGCTGCTGCTCGGGCTCTTCGACGAGGACGATCGCCTCGAGCACATCGGCGTGGCGAGCTCGTTCGCCAGGACGACTCAGGAAGGGCTGGCCCGCGAGCTCGCGCCGCTCGTCGTGGCGCTCGAGGGACATCCCTGGGAGCAGGGGTTCCTGCTCGGCGGCGGCGCGACCGGACGGCTGAAGGGCGCCGCCGGGCGCTGGGAGCCGGGGATGACGATGGACTGGGTCCCGCTTGCTCCCACCCGCGTCTGCGAGGTGTCCTACACACAGATCGACGGCCGCCGCCTGCGCCACCCGGCCAAGCTCGTGCGCTGGCGCCCCGATCGCGCGCCCACGTCGTGCCGGATGGACCAGCTCGAGGAGCCGCTCGCCGCGCCGGGCGACGTGCTCCCGCCGCAGGTGCGCTAGCGGATGCGGAGCGTCGACGGGGTGTCGTGGGTCGTCAGGTTCGACGCCACCGTCTCGAGATGGCCCCAGACGCGATCGTGGTGCTCGGGCGCCAGGCCGGCCTCGTCGACGGCGATGCGCATCGCTCGCAGCCAGGCGTCCCGATGCGCACGCGTGATCCGAAACGGTGCGTGGCGCGCGGCCAGACGCGCCGGCCCCCGCAGCTGGGTGTACGCCGCCGGGCCGCCCCAGTGTTCGATGAGGTACAGCCGCAAGCGCTCCTCGGCCGGCCCGAGATCGGCCTCGGGATACAGCGGACGCACGACCTCGTCGACCGCGACGAGCGCGTAGAAGCGGGCGACGAGCCGCTGGAACGTCGGCTCGCCGCCGACGGCGTCGTACAGACTCTGCGGCGATAGGGTCATACGGGCAGGCTAGCCCTGCGGCTCAGCCGCCCGTCAGCCGCGCGAGATCCTGCTCGACGCTCAGCACGCCCGCGAAGCGGTCGCCGTCGCGCGCGATCCGGTCGAGCACATCGCCCATCTCGAAGACCAGGGCACCGGGCTCGGCGCGGCCCACCGCGGCCTCGACCTCCTCCCACGTCACCGGCGTCGAGACCGTCGGCCGCTCCTTCGCTCGGACGGAGTAGGCGCAGACCATCGACTTGTGCTCGGTGTTCTGCCCCCAGTCGACGAGCACCCGGCCGCGCCGCTCGGCGCGCGCCATCCGCGAGATCACGCGGTCGGGCGACTCGGCCTCGAGCGCCTGCGCGACCGCCTTCGCCACCGGCTTGGTCTGCGCGTACGTGACCTCGCTGTTCAGCGGCACGTAGACCTGCAGCCCCTTGGAGCCCGAGGTCTTGACCAGCCCGCACAGCCCGACGCCGTCGAGCAGCGCGCGCAGGCGCAGCGCGACCTCGCCGCAGCCGAGCACGTCGACGCCATCGCCCGGGTCGAGGTCGAAGGCCAGCGCGGTCGGGCGCCGCATCGCGTCGCGTGTGTGCAGCGACGTGTGCAGCTCGATCGAGCCGATGTTCACCGCCCACAGCAGCGACGCGAGCTCGTTGACGACGCAGAAGCCGATCGTCGCCGCCTTCGCCTCGCTCCACACCGGCGCGAGCGCCATCCAGTCCGGCCGGTGCTCCGGGCAGCCCTTCTGCCAGAAGCGCGGGCCCTCGACGCCCTCCGGGTAGCGGTGCATGTGCAGCAGCCGCTCGCGCAGGTGCGGCAGCATCGTGTCGGCGACGCGGACGTAGTAGTCCAGCAGCGCGCCCTTCGTCACGCCGGCGCGCGGGAACACGACGCGGTCCAGGCTGCTGATCCTCAGGCGGCGGCCGCCGACCTCGATCTCGTCCGCGCCCTTGACCGTCATGGGCACGAACTCCCCGCGTATGCCCGCTCTCACACCGGGGTAGGGCCACATCCAGACGAACGAAAGGAGCGTCATGCCACCCGCAGGCGTCAAGAAGGGCACGAAACGCGCCCGCCAGTACGAGCACATCAAGGACAGCCAGCTCGACCAGGGCAAGTCCGAGGATCGCGCCGAGGAGATCGCCGCGCGAACGGTCAACAAGGAGAAGGCCCAGGGCGGCGAGTCGAGGACCGCCTCCAAGAGCTCGACGCAGGACATGTCGCCCAGCAGGCGCGGCGGCCGGCGCTCGGGCACCAACCGCGAGAAGGGCCGCACCCGCGACCAGCTCTACAACGAGGCCAAGCAGCTCGGCGTCGACGGCCGCTCGAACATGAACAAGGAGCAGCTCAGGCGAGCGGTGGATCGCAAGAAGAAGTAGCCGGGGGCGTCAGTATGCGGTGGCCCCGTGCACCTGCTCGTCTTCCATGGCTACCTGCTCCGCGGAACGGGGTCCAACGTCTACAACGCCCGGCTCGTGCCGGCGCTCGTCCGCGCGGGCCACACGGTCGACCTCCTCGCGCAGGATGGGCAGGCCCATGAGCTCGACTGGGTCGACGCGGTCGGCCGGCTCGCTGCCGACGGCGCCGTCACCGGCGTGGAAGTGCTGCGCGAGCCGGTCGCTGTGACGGTCTGGCAGCCGGACCTCGGCGGCCTGCTGCCCGTCTACGTCAAGGATCGCTACCCGGGCTTCGCGGTCAAGACCTTCGTCGAGTGCTCCGCCGAAGACGTCGAGACCTACGTCGCCGCCAACGCCAGCGCGATCGCCGCCGTCGCGCAACGTCGGCGCCCCGACCTCGCCCTGGTCAACCACCTCGTCATGGGCCCGCTGGCCGCCGCGCGCGGCCTGCCGCCCGGCGTCCCCTACGCCGTCAAGGTCCACGGCTCCGACCTCGAGTACGCCGTCGCCATCGCCCCCGGCCGCTTCGTCGGCGCGGCGCTTCAGGGCGTCACGCGCGCGGCCACGCTGCTCGTCGGCTCGGGGCACACGGCCCGCCGGATGTTCGAGCTGCTCGGAGACACGGGCCTCGCTGCGCGCACCCGCCTCGGTCCGCCCGGCGTCGACACGCTGACGTTCGCCCCCCGGACCCGCGCGCAGGCCCGCGCCGAGGTCCGCGCGGTCGCCGACGGGCTGCTCGCCGCCCCCGCCCGCGCCGGCGACGGAGGCTCGTTCGCCCGCGACGAGCACGCGATCGCGCGCGCCCTGCTGAGCCTCGACCTGAGCACCGGGCCGCACGTCGCGTACGTCGGCAAGCTGCTGCGCAACAAGGGCGTCGACCTGCTCGCCGCCGCCTGGCCGATCGTCCTCGCGGCGCGGCCCGACGCCCAGCTCGTCGTCGTGGGCTTCGGCGACTTCGCCGCGCCGTTCGACGCGCTCGTGACCGCCCTGGGCGCCGGCGACCTCGACCGCGTGCGCGAGCTGTGTGTCGCCCACGGCCTGCGCCACCTCGCGGCGTTCCTCGACGCCGGCGGCGCCGACGCGCCGTACCTCGCCGCCGCGCGCGGGATGCCGGCGCGCGTCACGCGCACGGGACGCCTCGAGCACCACGAGCTCGCCCCGCTGCTGTCGGCCTGCACCGCACAGGTCGTGCCGAGCACGTTCCCGGAGGCGTTCGGCATGGTCGCCGCCGAGGCAGCCGCGGCGGGGGCGCTGCCGATCGTGGCCGCGCACTCGGGTCTCGACGAGGTGGCGGCGGTGCTCGCCCCCGGCCTGCCGCCCGAGGCGCAGACGCTGCTGCGCTTCGAGATCGGCCCACGGACGGTGGCCGACATCGCCGACCGGCTGCTGACGTGGCTGGCCCTGGCGCCGGACCGGCAGGCGGCGGGCCGTGGCGACGAGCGACGCGCGCACCGCCGCCTGCCGGCGGTTCGGCTGGGACGGCGTCGCCGCCGGGGTGATCGCCGCGGCGCAGGGCCGGCACGACGACCTCGCGCCGCTGCCGAGCGCGCCGGTGGACGTGCCCGGCGCCTAGAGGATCACGACCGGCGTGCCGATCGGCAGCAGCGGCCAGAGCCGCGTGATCGCCGCGTTGGGCACCCGGATGCACCCGTGCGAGGGGGCGCCCGGGATGAGCGCCGGCTGGTTCGTGCCGTGGATACCGATCACGCCGCCGCCCGGCCAGTCGCTGAGCGTCGAGTAGGCGCCCGTGCCGAACGCGTACGGTCCGTAGGCCGGGCGGCCGGCCAGCCCGCGCAGCCGGCTGCGGATCCAGAAGGTGCCGCGCGGAGTCGGCGTCGACCGCGTGCCGACGCCGATCGGCGAGGACCAGACGCGCCGGCCCGCGCGGTACAGGGTCGCCCGCCGGGTCGCGCGGTTGACGCGCAGCATCGTGCGGACCGCCTTGAGTTTGCCGAGGTCGCCGCGGGGAACCCAGCCGGTCCGCCCGTTGGGGCGCTGCGGAAGGCGGATGTGCAGCCACGTGCGCCCCGCCGCGTCGACGTGGCTCTCGAGCACCGGGTAGACCTCGTACGGCCCGTCCTCGGTGAGGTAGCGCAGGCGACCGACGCGACGTGCTGAGGGGCTGGGGTGCAGCCGGACGATCGCGCGGGAGAGCGCGCCCGCGTAGCGGCTCAGGCGCCGCTCGTCGGAAAGCCGCTCGTCGCCCAGCGGGCCGCGCAGGTTCGCGGGCCGGACGATCCGCTCGTCGTCGCCGGCCGCCTGCGCCGCCGCGGCCGGCGCCGCCGCGCCGCAGGCGGCGACGACGGCGCAGCTCAGGCCGGCGGCTGCTGTCGCGAGCCGCACGCGCTCAGCCGGTGAAGCGCGGTGTGGCGGGCGCGGACGGACGGCGGTAGAGCACGCGGATCGAGGTGCCCCGCGTGCGGCTCGACGTGCTGAAGGTCACGCGCGCGGTGACCCGGTGGACGCGGCGGCTCTGCCGGCGCGGGTTGATCCGCAGCGAGAACCGCGTGCGCCCGGTCTTGGCGCGTACCGTGGTGCGCCGCTTGCCGTCGACGTAGAACACGACCTTGGCGATCGCGCGCCCGGTCACCGAGACGGTGAACGGGCCGGTGACCGGACGGCTCGGGCCGCTGATCTTGGCGCTGCCCTTCGGCGTGGCGGGCGGCGTCGCGACCGGCGCGAACGGCGCCCGGACCAGCGCCGTCAGCAGCGCGGTCAGGCCGGGGGTCGGCGTGGCGCTCGAGGGTGTGTCGCCGGTCGCCGGCGTACCGCCGGGGGTCGGCGTGCCGCCCGTGGTCGGCGTCTCGCCGGTGGTCGTGTCGTCATCGCCGCCTGCGCCGTCGCCGGTCGGGGTCGCGCACGTCGCCCGACGGATCGTGTTCGTGTCCAGCGTGACCGCGCCGTGGCGCGCCAGCGCCCGGCCGGTGATGAGCGTGGCGAGGGTGTTCACCGTGATGCTCTGGTCGGCGAGGATCGTGCCGACGAACTGGGAGTACGTCGAGATCGTGGCCGAGCTGCCGACCTGCCAGAAGACGTTGCAGGCCTGCGCGCCGTTGGTCAGCAGCACCCGCGTGTTCGGGATGTCGCCGGCGATCCCGGCAGCGGTCGTCAGCGTGCCGGTCTTGGCCTGGAAGATGAACACCGCGTTCGGGTCGCCGGCCGCATCGAGCGTCAGGTCGCCGCCGACGAAGACGTCGGCCGCGGACGTGTAGACGCCGGAGACAAGCGTCTGGCCACCCCCGAGCGGTGCCGTGATGGCCGTGCCGCCCGTCCGGCCGAAGGCGTCGTCGTAGGCGGTCGTGAGGTCGCTCTTGGCCTGCACCGTCTCGGCATCGTTGGGGTCGGCCACGTTGTGGTTGACCCCCGTGAGGCTCACGCAGTTGCCGCCCGGGCAGGGCTCGAAGCCGGTCTCGGAATGCGTCGGCGACGAGCCGACGTCACCGTCGATCGTGCTCACCCCGGTGTTCGTCATGCCCGAGCCCGCGAGCACCGCGTAGGTGCCGGCGGTCCCGAGCAGTACCGGGCTCGGCCCGGCGGCCGCGCTGGCGGCCCCCAACGGCGTGAGCGCGAGCGCGAGCGTCGCGACCTGGGCGGCCCGGCGGATGCCGGGACGTGCCCGGGTCGTACGGATGGGAGAAGTCTGCATTGGTGATCCTCTGCTCGTCGCAAGCGACGCGTGGACTCGGAGGATTCAGGTGTATGGCGCTTCCCCGTTCGGACTCGGTTCGGTGTGAACCGAGGAACGACGTCAGGCTCCAAATGCTCCCGTCCAATCGTTATCGGCCGGAGCCCCCGCCGCCTTGAATCGGCGTCCAGGCTAGGCTGCAGCCAAGAGCAACAGGGGTGCTGAGGGGACGACCGCTCGGCTGAGATGGATCACGCCAGATCCAGACCCTTCGAACCTGTGGGGTAATTCCCGCGCAAGGGAGCCATGCTGACGCGCACACGGGCGCCCGAGGAGGCGCCGGCCGAGAGGGGCACCGGACTCGGGTCGGTGCGACTTCGCGATGTAGCCAAGACGTTCGCCGCGCCGCGCCGCGGGGCCGATCCGGTCGCCGCCGTGCGCGACCTGAGCCTGACGGCCGGCCCGGGCGAGATCGTCGCCGTCGTCGGCCCGAGCGGCTGCGGCAAGACGACCCTGCTGGAGCTCGTCTGCGGGCTGATCGCCCCCGACGCCGGCACCGTCGAGGCCGCGCCCGCGGCGCTCATGGCGCAGCGCGACCTGCTGCTGCCGTGGCGCAGCGCGGTCGACAACGCGGCGCTCGCGCTGGACGTGGCGGGCGCCGAGCGTGGCGCCGCGCGCGAGCAGGCGGCCGCGCTGCTGGCCGACTTCGGGCTGAGCGGCTTCGAGCGCGCGCGGCCCGCCGAGCTGTCGGGCGGCATGCGCCAGCGCGTCGCGTTCGCGCGCACGCTGCTGTCGGGCCGCACGGTGCTGTGCCTCGACGAGCCGTTCGCCGCGCTCGAAGCCGCCCAGCCCGAAGTCGCGCAGCAGCGCCGCGGCCTGCTCGCGCGCGGCGGCGCGCTGCACCCCGGCGACGTCCAGCGCGAGCGCGGCGTTGTCGACCGCCGTGCGCCACGGCAGCAGCAGGTCGCGCTGCGCCATGAGCGCCGCCGGCGCGGCGTCGACGGTGCCGGCGTCCGGCGCGATCAGCCCGCAGACGAGCTCCAGCAGGGTCGTCTTGCCGCAGCCGCTCGGGCCCACGACGGCGACGATCTCGCCCGGCCCGGCGGTCAGGCTCAGCTCGCGCACGGCGGCGACCGGGTCGGCCCCGCGGCGCGGCGCGGCGAACGTCTTGGCTACATCGCGTAGTCCCACCGACCCGAGTGCGGTGCCCCTCTCGGACGGCGCGTCCTCGGGCGCTCGTGTGCGCGTCAGCATGGCTCCCTTGCGCGGGGATTACCCCACAGGTTCGAAGGGTCTGGATCTGGCGCGATCCATCTCAGCCGAGCGGTTGTCCTCTCAGCACCCCTGTTGCCGTCGGGAGCCTATCAACGGGCCCGTCGGGCACCGACCGCTACCGCGCAACGGCCGCGGGCACCGGCGCGAGCGCCTCGTGCCGCCCGCGTCCGGCGTCGATCACCCCGGCGGCCACGCCCGCCCAGCCGAAGAGCCGTCGGGCCGTGTCCACGAGCGACGCGCGCACCGCGTCCTGC
>DATLGB010000191.1:0-3857 GCA_035540675.1 Solirubrobacteraceae bacterium
CCCCCCGCCTGCCCGCCCTCGATGCGGCCGATGTTCGTCGTCGTCTCCTCGTCGATGCGCCCGAGCGCCATCGCGCCGATCGCGCGCGCCGCGGCCTCGATCGCGCTGCGTCCGTCCTCCGGGCGGATGCCGGCGTGGGCCGGCGTGCCGCGAAACTCGGCGTCGAAGCGGTAGTACGTCGGCGCGGCGACGATGATCTCGCCGATCGGCGAGGCGTGGTCGAAGACGTAGCCCCAGTCGGCCTGCAGCGAACCGACGTCGAACGCCTTGGCGCCCGCCAGCGCGTTCTCCTCGCTGACCGTGAACAGCAGCTCGAGGCCGACCGGAGAGCCTTCGACCGCGCAGCGCCGCGCGAGCTCGAGGATCACCGCGACCGCCGCCTTGTTGTCGGCGCCGAGGATCGTGTCGCCCGCACTGACCCAGCCGCCGTCCTCGACCACCGGCTCGACCATCCCCGCCTCGGGCACCGTGTCGAGGTGCGCGCAGAGCAGGATCGTGCGCTCGCCGCGGCCGGGGACGCGCGCCAGCAGGTTGCCGCACTCCGCCCCGGTGTCGGCGGCCGCGCCGTCCTCCTCGACACCGAGGCCCATCGTGCGCAGTTCGCGGGCGACGGCTTCGGCGCAGGCGCGCTCGGAGCCGAACGGGCTGGGGATCGCGCACAGCCGCGCGAACGTGTCGTTGAGCCGGCGGCGCTCGACCTCGGAGGCTGGACGCATCGGCTGGAGTGTGACGGCGCTGCGCCCGATCGGGCGTCAGCGCAGCACCGCGACCCGTTGATCGACGACCGGCGCGTCGCGCACGCTGACGCGCAGCAGGCTCATCCGCGGCGCGGCGCGGCGGACGAGGCGACGCCCGTACGGCGTCAGGCGGGCGCGCACGGTGCGCGTGGCGCCGGGCCGCAGCTCGCGCGCCCCCTGCGCCAGCAGCCGGCCGCCTCCCGTCAGCACCCGAGCGCTGCAGCGCCCGCCGCGGGCGGCGTGGCAGAGCACCGCCAGGCCGCTGCGCCGCAGGGTCACCAGCCGCACGCTGCGCGGTGCGTGCGCGAACGCGGTCGGGGCCGGGGGTGCGGGCCGGATCCCGCGGACGGCGGCGCCGGCGTCGACGAGGCCGTGGCCGTGGACGCCGTCCACGCCGGGCGCGCCGAGGTCGATCGCGGCGCGCTCGATGCGGTCGACGACGTCGCTGCCGCGCACGCCGAGCGAGACGAGTAGCGCGGCCACGCCCGCGACGTGCGGCGTCGCCTGTGACGTGCCGGCCATCCGGCGGTACCCGCCGCCCAGGGCGGTTGACACGATGGCGCTGCCGTCGGCATGCGACCCGCCGGGGGCCATGACGTTGACGCGCGACGCATGGTTCGAGTACGGCGCGCGGTGCCGCTCGCGGTCGATCGCGCCGACGCACAGGATCCGGCCCGCCACGAGCGGCTGACCGCATGACGGCAGGTTCTGGTTACCGGCCGCCGCGACGACCACCGCTCCCGCCCGCGCGGCCCGCTCGACGGCCTGCGTCAGCTCGCCGACCGCCGGTGCCAGCTCGTCGGCGGGAACCTGCGACATCGAGAGGTTGATGACGTGGGCGCCCGCCGCCACGGCGGCATCGATGCCGCGGGCCACCCGCGCGATGTCGCCGTGCGCCTGGTCGTCGAAGACGCGAATGGCGATCAGCCGGGCCGCCGGCGCGACCCCCAGCACGCCGCTGCCGGGCTGCGGCCGCGCCGCGATGATGCCCGCGACGTGGGTGCCGTGCCCGTGCTCGTCGTGGCCCCTGGGGTCGCCGTCGACGAGATCGGCGCCGGCCAGCACGGTTCCGCCGAGCCTCGGGTGCCGGACGTCGATTCCGGTGTCGACCACGGCGACGACGGCTCCGGCCCCGCGGGTGACCCGATGGGCCTCGGCGACGCGGATCGCCTCGAGGTTCCAGCCCAGCGCCGGCGGATGCGCGGCGACCGCGGGCGCCCCGCCGCCCAGGGCGCTCGCGCTCACGAGGGCGCCCGCCGCCAACAGCAGCGCGCAGCGCGATCTCGCGAACGCCGCGAGAACGGCGAGGACGGGCGGGCGGCGCCGGGGCGCGGGGCTTCGCGGCGGCATGGCGCCGATTCTCTGCAAAACGCCGGCGTTTTTCCATCAACCGTGCGTCGAGGCGCAGGCCACGGTCGGAGCGGGGCACCCCGGCGAGCGCGCCGTCCGGCCAATTCGCGGCGGCGAGCGCGCCAGCCGGCTAAGCGGTGCGCGTCAGCTCGGCGCCGGCGGCGACCGCCGCAGCCGGCGGGGCGAGCGCAGGCTCAACCGGCGCGGCAGGGTTCAGGGCCGGGTCCCCCGCCCACACCGCGGCGAACCGGTAGCCGACGCCGAAATGCGTGTGGATGTAGTCCCAGTCCGGCGAGGCGTCCTGCAGCTTGGCGCGCAGCTTGCGCACGAAGACGTCGACCGAGCGATCGCCGTGAGCCATCGTGTAGCCCCACACGCGCTGGTAGATCTCCTCGCGCTCGAGCACCCGCCCGGCGGCCGAGGCGAGCAGCGAGATGAGCTCGAACTCGCGCCGCGTGAGGTCGATCGAGCGGCCGGCGACGAACGCCTGGAACTGGTCGGGTCGAATCTCGATCTCGCCCGCCGCGACGGTCTCCCCCGCCACCGCGTCCTGCCGGCGCCGGCGCCGCGCGACGGCCTCGATGCGAGCGATGAGCTCCTCGGGATGGCACGGCTTGGTCAGCCAGTCGTCGGCGCCGAGGCGCAGGCCGCGCACACGCTGCGCGACGGTCGACCGGCCGGTGCACACGACGATCGGCAGCGCGGGCAGCGCGCTCGCGACGCGCGCGAGGTAGTCCCAGGCCTGCGGGCCGAGCAGCGCAACGTCGATGACGAGCGCGCCGAGGCGCATCGACACGAGCCGATCGACGCCGATCGCGCTGGTCAGCACGCGGTGCTCCCAGCCGAGCCGGTCCAGCCGGTTGGCCAGAACCTGGACGAAGCCCGAGTCCGCGTCGATGACCGCGATCCGCAGCGGGGGCGTCGATGCGACCGGGTTGACGTCGCTGATCACGCAGCCGAGTCTAGGGGTCGTTCGCGATGGATTGGGCTCCGCGGGGGTCGCGTACACAGGATGTTCACAAGCGAAGGGCCGCAAACACCGGGGATTCGGGGTCGTGACGACGCCCGCGGCCGCAACCCCGTGGCGCGCCGCGCTCGTGCGGGAGGCGCCGGGCGGCGAGCGGTCGCGCCTGCGTTCACACCTTCTTCACCGGGCGGTCACAACGCCATGACGCCGTCGCCTGCCGCGCGAGGGAGCCTCGCCCCATGCCGCAGGCCAGCGAAGCCGAGCTCGTCAGGGTCGGAGAGCTCGAGATCAGACCGAGGGAGGGTCTCGCGCTCGCGCGGGGCCGCGCGCTGACGCTGTCGGTGCGTGAGTTCGACCTGCTCGTCGCGCTGGCCGGCCGCGCCGGCCGGATCGTGTCGCGCGAGGAGCTCTACCGCCAGGCGTGGGGCAGGACGCTGCGCGGCGGCGACCGCTCGTGCGACGTCTACGTCCACAAGCTGCGCGCCAAGCTCGAGCGCGCCCTGCCGGGCGAGCGCCTCATCCATACGCACGTCGGCTTCGGCTATCGCCTCGATACCGGGGCTTCACATCCTTTTCACATGGCGAGCACGAGCCGGTAACAGGATGGCGGCGTGCCCTTGCGACGGTCTGTCCCGACATGGGAATTCACACAGGAGGACAGACCTTGAAGCTCCATCGCTTCGGCGCGGTCGTCGTTGCCGCGGGTGCCCTCGCATTCGGCGTCACGGCCTGCGGGGACGACGAGAACGAGAGCACGAACGGCGGCTCCGCCGCGGCGGCGGTCAGCGAGGACCTGAGCGGCT
>DATLGB010000192.1:0-4071 GCA_035540675.1 Solirubrobacteraceae bacterium
CAACGACTACGCGGCGATCCAGGGCTTCGTCGCCGCCGGCATGGGCGTGTCGATCGTGCCGGACCTCGCGCTGGCCAACGTCCGCGACGACGTGATCATCCGGGCGATCGCGCCGCGCGCGCCGGTCCGCCACATCGTCGCGGGCACGCTCGCCGGCGGCTACCGCTCGCCGGCCACGGCGGCGATGCTCGAGATCCTCGTCGAGGTCGGGCGGGAGTTCGAGGCCGGCCGCCTCGAGCTGGCGCTCGCGGTCTGAGGCCGAAGAAACGGCGAAAGCCCGGCCGCGGCCGGGCGCTCGCGCCCCGTCGGCGCCTCCAGCCGGGCGTCTGCCCGGCGGCGCGTGCGCAGCTTGCCGCGCCGGCCTTGCCGCCGCGCGGGACACGCCGCCAGATGGTCGGCCGCCGCGCCGAAAGTCGAGCTCTTCGGGATTTGCTGGAGCCTCGCGGCCGAACGACCGAAATCCTGTATGTCCCGGGAGGCTGCAACACCCGGGACGACGGAAGGACACGCCCGGCCCGTCGGACCCTGCACCTGGGTCGGGCTGTCCCTTCGCCGCGGGCGGCAGGGTTCCTGCGGCGCGCAGCACCCGCGGCCCGGCGGGCGCGCTACGGGATCGGAGCGGCCGGCGCCGGGCCGCCCGTCTTGCGGTCGATCGAGCGGATGTGCACGAGCGTCTGGCGCTGGATCGCGAGCGACTCGCGCAGCAGCCCCTCCGTCCGGCGCTGGGTGGCCAGCGACGAGCGGTTCGTCTCGTAGGCGGGCCGCTGGATGCCGAGCAGCTCGACCGTCAGCCGCCGCAGCTCGTCGACGTCCTCGACCGTTCCCTGCCGCTCGGCGCGGGCGACGAGGCGGTCCGCGCGGCCGACGAAATCCGCCAGCCGGTCGCGCTGGGTGAGCTGGAGCGCCAGCCGCCCGGCCGCGGCGATGGCGCTCGGCGCGTCCGTCTCGCGCAGCCCGCGCACCAGCGAGTCGGCGCGGCGGGCGCCGTCGCGCAGCGGGTCCACGTCGTCGAGCAGCGGCCCCAGCTCGCGGTCGAGCTCGCGGAGCCTCGGCCGGAGCGCGATCTGCACGCGGTCGAGGTCGCGGCGCTGGTGGGCGACCTCGCGGCGCTGGCGCTCGATGTCGACCGCCTGGAAGGTGAGCAGGCCGATCTGCACGACCGCGAACGCGATCATGCTCACCCAGGCGACGGTGGGGAACGTGACGGTGCGGCGCGGCTCGTCGGGCACGGCGCCCGGCGTACCCGGAACGGCCGTTCGCCAACGTGCCAGGCTTAACGACGAAGCCCCGCGGTCGGCGGGGCTTCCTCATCTCATGCGGCCGAGTGGACTCGAACCACCACGGGCTTTCACCCACAGCGCCCTCAACGCTGCGCGTCTACCAATTCCGCCACGGCCGCGCGGCGACCGCGAAGGGTAGCGGTCCGGCGGCAGCCCTTGTTTCCGTCGGACCCCCTCGCTACTGTGACGAACACACGTTCGGTTCGCCCGCCAATCAAGGAGCCCCCGGCGTCATGGACATCGGCAAGGAACTCACCAAGCGCCAGCAGGAGATCTACGACTTCATCCGCAAGTACTCGGCGAAGTACGGCTACCCGCCGACCGTCCGGGACATCGGGAAGGCCGTGGGGCTCGCGTCGTCGTCGACGGTGCACGCGCACCTCGCGAACCTCGAGAAGGCCGGGCTGCTGCGGCGCGATCCGTCGAAGCCGCGCGCCATCGAGATGCTCGATCGCGCGACGACGGTGGCCGCCGACGCGCTCCGATCGGTGGTCAAGCCGAACGGGCTGCCGCTGGTCGGCAACGTCGCCGCCGGCCAGCCGATCCTCGCGGAGGAGAACATCGAGGACTACGTCTCGGTGCCCGAGCTCGCGGGCGGCGAGGAGGGCGAGTACGTCCTGCGCGTGCGCGGCGACTCGATGAAGAACGCAGGCATCCTCGAGGGCGACTACGTGGTGGTGCGCCCCCAGGAAACGGCGGCCGACGGCGAGATCGTCGTCGCGCTGGTCGGCGAGGAGGCGACGGTCAAGCGCTTCTTCAAGGAGGCCGACCACGTGCGCCTGCAGCCCGAGAACGAGACGCTCGAGCCGATCCGCTCGCGCGACGTGCGCGTGCTCGGCCGCGTCGTGGGCGTCTTCCGGCAGGTGGCGTGATGGGCGCGCTCGCCGTCCGCAGGCTGCCGGTCGTCGACGAGCCGCCGCGCCCGGGCCAGCCGCGACTGTTCGCGCTGCCGGGCGGCGCGGCGACGGCGGAGCCCGGCGCCGCTGCGCCCGCACCCGCGCGGCCGCGCCTCACGGCGGTCCCGACGCTCGATGACGCCTTCACGGGCGCCTGGCGCGCGCTCGAAGTCGGCCGCACCACGGCCTGCCTCTCCTGCGGCGAAGCGATGACGCCGCGCTGGACCGCCGGTGCCGGCGTGGTGGGCGGCCGCTGCGGCGGCTGCGGCGCGCTGCTCGACTGACGCACGTGCGGTGGCCCGCCTTCGGCGCCGCCCGACGTCCGGCGCCGCCGGGGGGCGGCCTACGCGCCGGCGGCGGAGTAGTCGTAGAAGCCGCGCCCCGTCTTGCGCCCGAGCAGGCCGGCCTCGACCATCCGGTTCAGCAGCGGCGGGGCGACCGACGACGGGTCGCGGAACTCCTCATACAGCGACTGCGACACCGCCAGCAGCGTGTCCAGGCCGACGAGGTCCGACAGCGCGAGCGGCCCCATCGGGTGCGCGCAGCCCAGGACCATGCCGGTGTCGATGTCCTCCCGCGACGCGAAGCCCGACTCGTACATGCGGATCGCGGCCAGCAGGTAGGGGACGAGCAGCGCGTTGACGACGAAGCCGGCGCGGTCCTGGGAGTCGATGCACTTCTTGCCGAGCGTCTGCTCCGCGAACGCCCGCGCGTCGTCGAGCACGTCGTCGGCCGACATGATCGAGCGCACGACCTCGACGAGCTTGAGCACGGGGACCGGGTTGAAGAAGTGCAGCCCGAGCACGCGCTCGGGCCGGCTGGTGTCGGCGGCCAGCTTCATGATCGGCACCGAGGACGTGTTCGACGCCAGCCAGCGCGCGTCGGGCAGCAGCGCGTCTAGCCGGCGGAACAGCTCCCGCTTGGCCAGCTCGTCCTCGATGATCGCCTCGATCGCCGCGTCGGCGCCCTCGACGTCGTCGAGCCGCGCCGTCACCGCGAGGCGCTCGAGCGCGGCGCCGCGGTCGGCGTCCTCGAGCTTGCCGCGCCGCACCGCGCGGTCCAGCGACGTCTCGATCGACGCCCGCGCCTTCTCCGCGCGCGAGTCGTCGGCCTCCACGACCGTCACGTCGACGCCCGAGCGCGCGCAGACCTCGGCGATGCCCGACCCCATCAGCCCGCCACCGATGACCGCTACGCGCATGCTCATCCTCCTCGCCGGATCGAGGCGGGGACGCTACCGCGCGCAAGCCTCCGCCCGGCACGCGGCGTCCGGATCGCTACCGTTTGCCGTGCAGGCCGAGCAGTCGCGGAGGTGATCGCGCCTTCGAGGAAAGTCCGGACACCACAGGGCGAGGTGGTCGGTAACGCCGACCCGGGGAAACCCGCGGGAAAGTGCCACAGAAATGACACCGCCTACGGCTGCGAATCCGCGCGGTTCGCAGCCCGGCAAGGGTGAAATGGTGCGGTAAGAGCGCACCGGCGTCGCGGTGACGCGGCGGCCAGGCAAACCCCACCTGGTGCAAGGCCGAGCAGGACCGCTTGCAGGTTGCCCGCCAAGGTCCAGGTAGGCCGCTCAGATGGATGGCTGCACAAGACAGGATCCGGCTTACCGGCTTGCTACGGAAAAGGCCCCGGAAACGGGGCCTTTTCTATGCCCCTCGATAGCTGGAGTTCTCGTCGCGGTAGGCCCAGCGGGCTCACTGCGGCGGTCTGTATGGCAACCGCTCGGCGCGGGCGCCCGGCTGATGCCGGCAACGTTCCGTGCCGCCGTACAGAGGTATATCAGCGGGCGTGGCCGCCGAAGGCCATGCCGTGAAAGGATCGAGCGCTCAGAGCGAACTTGAGGGTGTCGTGGGCTACTTCGGGAACTTCGTGTACAGCGACGGGCGGTGGGC
>DATLGB010000193.1:0-4670 GCA_035540675.1 Solirubrobacteraceae bacterium
GGTCGGGCGCGAGCACGAGAGTCGTCTCGCGGCCGGCCGTCGCGACCAGCGCGTGCGGCAGCGCGGCCACGGCGGCCCGCAGCGCCGGCTCGAACTCGGCGGCGTCCGCCCGCGTGTCCCAGCGCCAGCGGATGGCGATGACGTCGCGCTCCACGCACGGCGCCAGGCACGGCAGGTTCGCCTGGCGGCGCCAGACGGCGTAGCGGTCGCCGCCCCAGCCGGCGGCGGGCTCGCGCGACGGCTGGCCGTGGTGCGACAGCAGTTGGGCCGTCTGCCACTCGCCGAGCGCGCCCGAGGTGAGCCGCGTCCAGCCGGCGCCGAGGGCGCCGCCGACGTCGGGCAGCCGCACCGCCTCCGGCATCTCGACCCGCAGGTAGGCGTCCGGGTGCAGGACCTGCTCGGTGGAGGCCGGCGGGCGGTCGCGCAGCGCGTGGTCGACGAGCCCCCAGCGGCCGCCGGCGCGCCGGTAGAGCTCCTCGACGAAGGCTTGGCCGCGGACGTACGGGAACACCAGCGTGTGGACCACGAAGGGCGGCAGCCCGGTCGTGTCCGTGCCGGCGAACACACCCCCGAGCAGGCCGCCGAGGGCGACGTCGGGCGGGAAGTGCCGCCGCAGGTACTCGAACATCACGGCGCTCGCGGTCCCCTCGACCAGCGCGCGGTAGGCGAGGCCGGTGTCGTCGGTGGCGTCGACGCGCGGCAGGTCGATGCCGGCCCGCTGGTCCTCGAGCGCGTGCACGAGCTCGTGCGCCAGCGTCACCTCGTCCACCACGGCGGTGCCGCCCGCGTCCTCGACGATGCTCAGCCGGTCCGTGCGCGGGTCGTAATAGCCCGCCACCTGCTCGCCGAACACCGAGGACTGGACCTTGCGCAGGTCGGTGCCGGGCGGCAGCAGCCCGAGGCGTGTGTACAGCGCCTCGTCGGCGGTCCGCCGCCAGTCGGGGTAGCTGCGGTCCAGATCGGCGATCCCCTCCTCGCGCGCCTCCTTGGCGCTGACGCGCACCGGCTCCGGCACGCGGGCGAAGCGCAGGCCGCGCAGCTCCTCCACGCGGCGCGCGACCGTGGCGACGGGGGTCCCGGCCGGCTCCTCCGCGGCCGCGCCGCCTCCCTCGTCGTGCGTGGCGAACGCGAGCGGCACGAGCAGCGCGAGCAGCACCACGATGATCGTCAGGGGCGTGCGCACCCGAGGCAGCTTAGATTTCCGCGCTCCGCCCGCCGCCTCCCACCGAAAGAGACACCGCCATGCCCGACCGCGCCGCCCTCGTCACCGGAGCCTCCCGGGGCATCGGCCTCGCCATCGCCGACCTCCTCGGCGCCGAGGGCTACGCCCTCACGATCACCGCGCGCAAGCCGGACACGCTCGAGCAGACCGCCGACGAGCTGCGCGGCAAGGGCTACGACGTCGAGCACGTCGCCGCCAACATGGCCGACGAGCAGGCGATCAGGGACGTCGTCGCGCGCCACCGCGAGCGCTTCGGCCGCCTGGACGTGCTCGTCAACAACGCCGGCGTCGGCGTCGGCGCGGCCGCCGGCGACCACGAGACCAAGCGCGTCGACCTCCAGCTCGACGTCAACGTCCGCGCCATCGTCCTCTTCTACCGCGAGTGCGTGGAGATGCTGCGTGCCGCGGGCGCCGAGCACCGCAACGCGCTCGTGGTGAACATGAGCTCGATCTCGGGCAAGAGCGGCCAGCCGTGGCTGTCGGTGTACTCGGCGACGAAGTTCGCCGTCGTCGGCTACACGCAGGCGATGAACAAGGAGCTCGGCGGCGACGGGATCAAGTCGGTGGCCTTCTGCCCCGGCTTCGTCGACACGGACATGACCGACTTCGTCAAGGGATCGATCGACCCGAAGGACATGATCAGGCCGCAGGACATCGCCGAGGCCGTGCGCTTCCTGCTGCGCCTGTCCCCCGCCTGCGTGGTGCCGGAGATCGTCTTCCAGCGCCCGAACGAGGCGATCTAGGGCAGCGCCGCGCGCGGCTTCGCCGGGACGGGCAGGCTCTCGGCGGTCTCGACGATCAGGTCGACGACCTGCCCGGCCGGCGGGCCCGCGACCGGCACCGGGTCGGTCACCTTCTTGACCTCGTCGCCGACCTGGCGGACGAGCCCCGGTGTCGGCGTCGGGGTCGGCTGCGGCGTCGGAGCGGGCGGGGGCGGCGACGCCGCAGGCGCCTGCGGACGCGGCCGCGCCGGCCGCCCTCCGCGGTCGCTGCCGGGCCGCCGCACCGCGGGAGTGGGCGCGCTCGCCGGACGGCGCGCCGCCGGACGAGCGACGCGCTCGCGCGCCTGCATCCGTGTCAGCAGACGCCCCGCCTCCTCGGCGGCGTCGCGGTTGCGCGCCCCCGGAGCGGGCGCCACGCGCGGATCCACCGGGCCGTGGACCGCCTGGCCGACCGCGCCGATGCCGCGCAGCCCGCCGCCGCCGATCCCGACGGCGACGGCCGCGAGCACGATCGCCACGGGCGCGACCACCGCGCCCGCCGCGGCTCCGAAGGTCCGCCGACGCCAGTCCGAGAGCAGGTCCATGCTGTTTGGGAGAGTAGACCCCTCACAGCGGCGCGGCCACTCCGCGCCCGTCAGGATGACGCTGCCATGCACCGGCTCTCGATCGCCCGCTCGCTGCTGCTGGCCCTCGTCGGCCTGACGCTGGCGCTCGCCGCCGTGGCGGCGCTCGAGGTCGCGAGCCTCTACGACGCCCGGCAGGACTACGAGAACTCGCTCGCCCGCACCTACGCCGGCGAGGTGGCGGCCGCCAACCTGCTGGCCGCCGGCGTCGTCGAGGAGACCGTGCTGCGGGCTCGCCGCGGCCTGCGGCTGGCGCGCACGCGCGCCGCCGCCGCGTACGACCGCGCAGCCGAGGCGGCGGCCGCCGCGGCGCGCGGCGACGAGCGCTCGCAGCGACTGGCCGCCCGGGCCGCGGCGGCGCAGCGGCGCGTGCGCGCCGCGGCCGCCGACGCCCGCCGCGCCGGGCGCGGATCCCCGCGGCGGCGCGACGCGGCGCTCGAGCGGCTGGCCGCGGCGCTGCGCGACGCCCGCACGGCGGCGGCGGCGCTCGCGGGCCGTCAGGCGGCGCGCCGCGCGGACGCCCGCGACGAGGTCGAGCGCCGGACCGAGCTGGCGCTCATCGCCGCTGCGGTCGCCGGGGCCCTGGCGCTCGTGGCCGCGCTCGGCCTGGTGTCGCTGATGGTCGGCGGCCTGCGGCGACCGCTCGAGCGGCTGGTCGCGGCGACGCGGCGGCTGGCCGCCGGCGACCTCCACGCCCGCGTCGAGCCCTCCGGCCCCGCGGAGCTGCGCGAGCTCTCGGCCGCCTTCAACTCCATGGCGGCGGACCTCGAGACGGCGCTCCAGCGCGTCGAGGCGGGACGGCGGCGGCTGGCCACCGTGATCGAGAGCCTGGGCGACGGGCTGGTCGTCTGCGACGGCTACAGTCGCGTGATCGAAGTCAACCCGCGCGCCGGCTGGCTGGTTCCGGAGGTGACGCCGGGAGTCGCCCTCGCCGACGCCGACGGGCCGCTGCCCCCGCTCGACCAGGCGCTCGACAACGAGGTGGAGATCGTCCACCACGACCGCACGCTGGCGGTGACGGCCGCGCGGATCGGGACCCGGCTGGAGGACGGCGTCGTCTTCACCGTCCGCGACGTCACCGAGCGGGCGCGCCTCGAGCGCGCCAAGAGCGACTTCGTCGCGACCGCCTCGCACGAGCTGCGCAGCCCGCTGACGTCGATCAAGGGCTTCGTCGAGCTGCTCGCGGCCGGCGAGCTGCCGGCCCGCCAGCGGGAGTTCGTCGACATCATCCTGCTGTCGGCCAACCGCCTCTCGGACCTGGTCAGCGACCTGCTCGACGTCGCGCGGGTGGAGGCCGGGCAGCTCGAGATCCAGCGGCGGCCGATCGCGGTCGAGGAGGCGGTGCGCGAGGTGGCGACGCTGATGGCGCCGCGCATCGACGCAAAGCGCCAGACGCTCGAGCTCGACATCGCGCCGGCGCTGCCGGGGGCGGACGCCGACCCCGCGCGCGTGCGCCAGATCGTCACCAACCTGGTCACGAACGCCCACCTCTACACGCCCGACGGGGGCCGCATCCAGGTGCGCGTCGGGGCCTCCGCCGACGACGTCCTGCTGACGGTGGCCGACGACGGCCGCGGCATGACGCCCGATCAGCTGGAGCGCATCTTCGACCGCTTCTACCGCGGCGACGGCCACGGCCCCGGCACCGGCCTCGGGCTCTCGATCGTCAAGTCGCTCGTGGAGCTCCACGACGGGTCGATCGACGTCAGCTCGCGCCCCGGCGAGGGCACGACGGTCACGGTCCGCCTGCCTCGCGCCCAGGCCGCCGCCGCGCTCACGGAGCCGCGCGCGGCCCTGCGCGGGCGGCGCGTGCTGGTGATCGAGGACGACCCGGCGGGCGGCCGCCTGATCGCGGCGCAGCTCGCGCCGTACGGCGTCGACGCCGCGGTCGTGCAGGACGGCGAGGCGGCGCTCGAGGCGCTCCGGCGCGAGACCTTCGACGCCGTCACGCTCGACATCCTGCTCGGCGGCATGGACGGCTTCGAGGTGCTGCGCGAGATGCGCGACGACCCGGAGCTGCGGCGGATCCCGGTGATCGTGGTCTCCGTGCTGGCCGGCGACGATGCGCTGGCGGCCGAATGGTCGGTGAGCAAGCCGGTGAAC
>DATLGB010000194.1:0-4780 GCA_035540675.1 Solirubrobacteraceae bacterium
TCGAGCAGCGGCCGCAGCGCCGCCGCGCTCGCCTCGGCGTCCCACGGCACGAGGACCGCCAGCTCGCGCGGCAGCACCTCGGCGAGCGAGGCGACCGGCGCGAACGCGCACGGGACGCCAGCGGCGCCCGCCTCGAACGGCACCAGGCCGAAGCCCTCGTACAGCGTCGGGTAGGCGACGGCGGCCGCGTTCGCCAGCAGGAACGCCTTCTCGGCCTCGGACACCGAGCCCAGCTCGGCGACGTGCTCGTGCGCGAGCGGCTCGTGGTCGTCCGCCCGCGGCCCCGCGAGCACGAGCCGGCCGGCCCAGCCGCCGCCGCGCAGCGCGTCGAGCAGCGCCACCGCGAAGCCGTGGTTCTTGTGCGGCAGGTCCGCGCCCAGGCACAGCAGGTACGGGACCGCGGGGTCGAAGCCCTCCGGCGCCGCCGGCTCGGCGGCCGCCGCGACGTGGTGGTCGACGCCGATCGGCACGACGGCGGCGCGCGCCGGCTCGACCAGGTCCTCGGCCAGCGCGTCCTCGAGCGCGTGCCGGCTGAAGAACGCGACGCGGTCGGCGGAGCCGAGCGCGAGCCGCGTCGTGGTCCGCAGGCGCGCCCAGTCCTCGGCGTGGCGGTGGTAGGCGGGGGAGCGGTAGGCGATCAGGTCCTGATGGGTGACGACGAGGCGCTCGCCGAGCGGGACGAGCAGCGCGAGGTCGTCGGGCGTGAACACCTGCGACGGGCGGTGGACGACCTCGGTCGGCTCGGGCGACCCGTTGGCCGCCTCCTCGTAGGAGATGGTCGAGATCGCCGGCTCGCGCGCGAACAGCGCGGCCGCGTCGGGCGCCAGGTCGTGCGCGACGACGACCCGGAGCGCCGCGCGGCCGGTGCGGGCCAGCGCGGCGACCAGCTCGAGCAGGTGCACCTGCGTCCCGGCGCGGTAGGGCCCGAGCGCGCGGCCGTCGATCGTCACCGTCAGCGGCGCGGCGCCGACGCGGACGGCGGCCAGCGCGCGCTCCACCGGCTCGCCGGCGGCGGCGAAGGCGCGGGCGGCGACGGCGCGATGCGGGAAGCGCTCGGCCAGCGCGGCGGCCTCGGCGTCCGTCATCGGCGCGGGCGTCCCCGGCACCAGCACGTCGTCGGCGAGCACGTGCGACAGCCCGCGCGCCAGGCAGCGCTCGCCGAACTCGGCCAGGATCGCGGCCGGGGACCGCTCGTCCTCGTCGAGCGGCCCCGCGAGGTCGAGCGCCGCCCGCGTGAGCAGCACCGCGCCCGGCACGGGATCGGCGATCCGCGGCCGCAGCCGCTGCGCGCGCTCCGCCGCCTGCTCCGGCGTGACGCCGTCGGGGACGTGCAGCCCGTGGCGCAGCGCGCTCGCCGTCGCGACCGTCGTCTCGGCGGCCGCCGCGCGCAGGCGCTCGAGCGCGTCGGCGGCGGGCGGCGCGACTCCCGGCTCGAGGACGACCACCGGCGCGCGCCCGGCCGCGCGCCCTGCGGCGTTGACCGCAGCGCCGAACGTCCCCTCGGCGGGGACGCACACCACCGGCACGGGCTCCGCGGGCATCGCGCGGGATCGTACGGGCGCCCCGGCGCCCACGGCCGTCCGCCACAATGGCAGCGCCCATGGCCGTCGCCGAGACCGCCCCGCCCCGCCGCGCCCGCGAGCGGTTCACCGTCACCCCGGAGACCTACCGCTGGTTCGCCTACGCGGCGCTCGGGACCCTGACGCTGATCATCTTCAGCGGCGCCGCCGTGCGACTCACCGGGTCGGGCCTCGGCTGCTCGAACTGGCCGCGCTGCGAGGACTCGTTCGTGCCGCCGCTCGAGACGCACACGCTGATCGAGTTCGGCAATCGCCTGGTGACCGGCGTGGTCGGCCTGCCCTGCATCCTGGCGGCGGTCGGGGCCTTCCGCCGGCGCCCCTTCCGGCGCGACCTCGTCGTCCCGGCCGTGCTGCTGCCGCTCGGCGTGCTGGCGCAGGCGATCCTCGGCGGCCTCACCGTGCTCCTGCACCTGTCGTGGCAGGTGGTCATCGGCCACTACCTGCTGTCGATCGTGCTCCTGATCGCGGCGGTGGTGCTCGTGTGGCGCGTGCGGCGGCCGGCCGACGCCGCGCGGCCCGAGCACCCGCGCGGGATCGTGCGCGCCGTCCGGGCGCTCGCGGTCTACGGCGGCTACGTGATCGTGGCGGGGACGTTCGCCACCGCCGCCGGGCCGCACGCGGGCGGCGCCGGGACGGGCGACCACGTCGCGCGCCTCGACGCGTTCGGCGCCGACACGCTGCGGACGCTCATCCATCTGCACGGCCACTCCGCCACGGCGATGGGCGTCGCGCTCGTGGCGCTGTGGCTGTACGCGCGCCGCCGCGGGGTCTCGGCGCAGCTCCAGCGCGCGCTGACGGTGGCGGCGCTGCTCATGGCCGCGCAGGGGGTCCTCGGGCTCGTGCAGTACCACCTCGCGCTGCCGGCCGAGATCGTGTGGGCGCACGCCTCGCTGGCGGCGGTGCTGTGGTCGGCGCTCGTGTGGGCGGTGCTCGCCGCGGGTCAGGCGGCGGCGATCGAGCGGTCGCGGCCGGCCGCCTTGGCGGCGTAGAGCGCGCGGTCGGCCTGCTCGAGCAGGCGCGGCAGCTCCTCGCCGCGCCACTCCGCGCTGCCGACGCTGATCGTCACGGCGATCGGCCCCGCGGACGTCGCGATCGGCGTCGCGGCCACCGCCTCGCGGATCGACGCGGCCGCGATCGCGGCGCCGGCGCCGTCGGTCTCCGGCAGCACCACGAGCAGCTCGTCGCCGCCGAGGCGGCCGGCCGCGTCGGCCTGGCGCAGCCGTTCGCCGACCCGTCGCGCGACCTCGCGCAGCACGTCGTCGCCCGCGCCGTGGCCGTAGCGGTCGTTGATCGGCTTGAAGCGGTCGACGTCGACCATCAGCGTGGACAGCTTGTGGCCGTGGCGGCGCGCGCCGGCCAGCAGCATCTCGAGCTCGTGCAGGATCGCCCGCCGGTTGCGCAGGCCCGTGAGCTCGTCGAAGAACACGAGCTCCTCGAGCCGCTCGTTCTGCGCGGTCAGCTCCTCGACCAGCGCCTTGGTGCGGGCGGCGGCGAACGCGCGGCCGATCAGGTCGCCCGGTTGCAACGGGAGGCGCAGCACGTCGTCGGCGCCGCGGTCGAGCGCGGCGAGCACCTCCGGCGCGTCGAGGTCGCCGACCACGACGACGGCCGTGCGGAACAGGTCCGGATCGCGCTTGATCGCGTCGACGACGCTCAGCGCGCCGCCCTCGAGCGCGCAGCTGGCCAGCAGCACGTCGGCGCCCCTGTGCCGGCACGCGGCCAGCGCGCCCTCGGCGTCGGCGGCCTCCTCCACGGTGCAGCCGGCGGCCTCCAGCGCACCCGCGGCGGAGCGGCGCAGGTCGGCTGACGGGTGGGCGACGACGACGATCATCTACAGGAGACTTCCCACCGCTCTGGGTCGGCAAAAGCGGGCGCGTCCGCGATGGGGCGTGCACCGGACCTGGCGCAGGGCGTGAGGCGGGCACGACTACCCTGGATTCACGCTCTCGGCGGAGGTTCCACCCACCATGCTCTTCCTTTCACGCCACAAGACCACGCTGCCGGCTCCGGCGGAGGCGCTGCCCGGGCGCGACGCCGAGCTGCCGGTGCCCGACACGCACTTCGTCACCGGCCGCCGCTTGAAGCCGCCGTTCGCCGAAGGCCTCGAGCAGATCGTGCTCGGCCTCGGCTGCTTCTGGGGCGCCGAGCGCAAGTTCTGGGAGCTGCCGGGCGTCTACACGACCGCCGCCGGCTACGCGGGCGGCTACACGCCGAACCCGACCTACGAGGAGGTCTGCTCGGGCCGCACGGGCCACACGGAGGCCGTGCTCGTCGTCTTCGATCCCGCGCAGGTCAGCCTCGACGACGTCCTGCGCACCTTCTGGGAGGCGCACGACCCGACGCAGGGCATGCGCCAGGGCAACGACGTCGGCACGCAGTACCGCAGCGCGATCTACTACGCCGGCGACGCGCAGCGCGCCGCGGCCGAGGCCTCGCGCGACCGCTACCAGGCCGCTCTGCGCGCCGCGGGCCACGGCGAGATCACGACGGAGATCGCGCCGGCGGGCCCGTTCTACTACGCCGCGGACTACCACCAGCAGTACCTCGCGAAGAACCCGAACGGCTACTGCGGCATCGGCGGCACCGGCGTCTCGTGCCCGGTCGGCCTGGGCGCGAGCGCCCGCTGAGCCGCACCGCGTCCGCCCGCGCGCTGGCCGGCTTCCTGCCCGACTGCGCGCGGCTGTTCGCGCGCCTCGCGCGCGACGAGGCCATCCCGCGCCGCCGCCGGCTGCTGCTGGCCGCGGCCGTCGGCTACCTCGCCCTGCCGTTCGACCTCGTGCCGGACTTCCTGCCCGTCGTCGGGCTGCTCGACGACGCGCTGCTCGTGGCCGTGCTGCTGCGCCACGTCCTGCGCACCGCCGGCCCCGACGTGATCGCGCGCCACTGGCCGGGCCCCGAGCCGTCGCTGCGCGTCGTGCTGCGCCTCGCCGGCCGCTCGTGACGAACCTCACACACGCTGCGCCCGCCACGCCGGAAACTCGTGCCATGACCTTTGCTCTGGCCGTCGCCGACGGCGCCTGGACCTTCATGGGCGCCATGCTCGTCCTCCTCGTGGGGATCATCTACGCCGCCTACTCGCGCAGCGGCTCCGGCATCGACCACCACCCGTACGCGCGCCGCTACGGCGACGCGCCCGGCGCGCGCCGGCGGCCGCAGATCTCCGGCCGCGAAGGCATCGCGGCGATGTCGCGCCGCGGCAC
>DATLGB010000195.1:0-9513 GCA_035540675.1 Solirubrobacteraceae bacterium
TTCACGTCGTCCGCCGCTCGGTGCGCCGCTACGCCGCGGAGCCGGCGGCGGCGTGGGTGGCGCGCGTGCAGCCCGGTGCGCGCTCGCTCGTGCGCTTCGAGGTCGGCTCGATCGGCGAGCTGCTCGACCTGCCGCTCAACCGCGGCGTCCCGCCGCCGCGTGCGCGTCGAGGGCCTGCCCATGCTCGGCCGCGGCGTGGTGCTCGACGTCGCCCGCGACGCCGACGTGGTGCTGGAGGACGGGTGCGTGCTGCTCGACGGCTGCCGGCTGCACGTCCGCGGCGGGCGCGTGCGGATCGGCGCGGGCGCCGTGCTCGGCGAGCGCTGCGTGCTGCTCGTCCACGCCGGCGCCGAGGTCGGCTGCGGCGCGCGGCTCGCCGACGGCGTCGTGATCTGCGACTTCGAGCACGACCACGCCGACGTCGAGCGGCCCGTCCGCCACCAGCCGCTGCAGGCGGACCCGGTGACGATCGGCGAGCGCGCGCGGATCGGCCCCGGCGCGGTGCTGGGCCCGGGCGCGCGCGTGCGCGCCGGCGCGACGGTCGGCGCCCACGCCGTCCTGCCGGCGCGGCGATGACCGTCGATCTGCCCTGCTCGGAGCTGGCGGAGGCGCTCGGCGAGGACATGGCGGGGTCGGCGCCGGCCGCCGCCGGCTTCCTCGTGGTCGAGCAGCCCGGGCCGTGGGGCCGCGACGCCGTCCGCGAAAGCGGCCTGCGGCCGGTCGCGGACCGCCTGCCGCGCCCACCACAGCTCGAAGCGCGCGAGGTCGGCCGGCGACGGGTCGAGCTCGAGCAGCTCGCGCGGGCGGCGCGGCACGGGGAAGCCGGCGGCCGCGAGGGCCGCGGCCGCGCGCTCGGCCATCTCGACCATGCCCTCCGACGTCGGGTGCACCGCGTCGGGCAGGACGTGCCGGCGCCCGCCGAAGTCGTCGAGCTCGCACAGGATCGCCGCGAACTCCGGCGCCAGCCGGCGCAGGACCGCGTTCGCCGTGACGACGTCCTCGCCGGCGCGCGGGCGCCCGAGGTCGAGCGGGATCGTGAGCAGCAGGATCCGCTCGGCGCGCTCCTGCAGCGCCGCGAGCGCGGTGCGCACGGCGTCCTCGTACTCCACCGCGTCGAACGCGAAGCCGCGCGTGTCGTTGGCGCCGATGTAGAGCGTCGCCAGGTCGTACGGCCCGCGCAGCCGCGGGAGCTGGCGCACGACGAGGCCCACCGCCACCTCCCCGTCGATGCCCAGGTTCGAGTACGGCAGGTCGAGCGCCTCGGCCAGCCACAGCGCCCACGACTGCGGGTGCACGCCGAGCGTCGGCGACCCGCCGCGGCCGCGGGTGATGGAGTCGCCGAGCGCGACCAGCCCCTGGCGCACCTCGGTCATCGGCCGGCGGCCTCGGTCAGCTCGCGCAGCCGCGCCGCGTGCTCGGCCGTCAGCGCGCCGCGCTCGAGTTGCCATCTCCACGCGCCGGACGGCCGGCCCGGCGTGTTCATGCGCGCCTCGCTGCCCAGGCCGAGCACGTCCTGGGCCTGCATCATCGCCAGGCCGCACGGCGACGCGTGCGCCAGCCGGATCATCGCCCAGTGGATGCCGTCGGCCTCGTCGATGCCGGCCTCGCGCAGCGCGCGGCGCGCCAGCGCGCGCCGCTCCTCGGGCAGCTCGGCCCACCAGCCGACGACCGTGTCGTTGTCGTGCGTGCCCGTGTAGACGACCTGGTGGCGCTCGTGGCTCACCGGGTCGTGGGTGCCGCCCTCGTCGCCCGGGTTGAAGGCGAACTGCAGGACCGCCATCCCCGGGAACCCGAGCTCGCGCCGCAGGCGCGTGACCGGCGGCGTGATGTCGCCCAGGTCCTCGGCGACGACCGGCAGCTCGCCCAGCTCGCGCTCGGCGGCGCGGAAGACGGCGGCGCCGGGGCCGCGGCGCCAGCCGCCGTCCTTGGCGGTCCTCGCGCCCGCCGGCACCGCCCAGTAGGACACGAACCCGCGGAAGTGGTCGATGCGCACGAGGTCGAACAGCTCGAAGGTCCGCCGCAGCCGCTCGGTCCACCAGCGGTAGCCGCGGCGGCGCAGCGCCGGCCAGTCGTACAGCGGGTTGCCCCACAGCTGGCCGTCGTCGCTGTAGGCGTCGGGCGGGACGCCGGCGACGGCGTCGCCGCGGAACAGCTCCGGCCACGCGCGCTGGTCGGCCGACTTCGGCGCGACGTAGATCGGCACGTCGCCCATCAGCGCGACGCCGCGGGTGCGGGCGTGCTCGCGCAGCGCCGCCCACTCGCGCTCGAAGCGCACCTGGTCGGCGACCGCGCCCGTGCCGGCCACGCGCTCCCAGCCCTCCACCCAGAAGGCGTGGCGCTCGCGGAAGCGGTCGAGCTCCTCGGGATCGACCTCGGCGCCCGGCTCTCCGAGCAGCCCCGGCCAGGCGGCGAAGGCCGATTTGGCCTTGTAGGGCGAGCCGTGGCGGTCCGGCGGACCGAGCGGCAGCATCTGCCACACCCGCTGCCCCGCGGCGGCCAGCCAGTCCACGAACTCGTAGGCGCCGGGGCCCAGCCGACCGTCGGGCAACGACGTCGGATGCAGCTGGACGCCGCTCGCGTGGGGGAGCTTCACGGCGACGTTTCTCCCCCGGAGATTCGGAAAGGATGCACGTCGTGCCAGCGCCGAAGCGTCCCTCCTCCGCCGCCACCGCGAAGGCGGCGGGCGCGAAGTCGCAGGCCCGCCGGGCGCCGTCGAAGGCGGCCACGCCGAGCCTGCGCCCGGGGCCGGCGCCGGACCGCATCCGGATCGAGGCGCCGTACCCCGCCGTCGACGGCGGCCGCTTCCCCGCGAAGCGCTGCGTGGGGGACACGGTCGACGTGTCGGCGGACATCATCCGCGACGGCCACGACGTCCTGCGCGCCTGCGTGCGCTACAAGGGGCCGGGCGACAAGCGCTGGCGCGAGGCGCCGCTGACCCACATCGACGCGCACGTCAAGGGGGATCGCTGGGCCGGGTCGTTCGCGGTCGACGAGATGGGCGACTGGACGTGGACGATCCAGGCCTGGACCGACCCGTTCGCCGCCTGGCGCGAGGAGCTCGAGCGCAAGATCGCCTTCGGCGAGCCCGACCTGTCGAGCGAGCTGGCCGAGGGCGCGCTGATGCTGCGCGACGTCGCCGCGCGCGCGAAGGCCGCCGACCGCAAGGTGATCGAGCACGCGCTGGGCATCCTCGAGGACCCCGCCGCCCCGGCCACCGCGAAGTACGACGCGGCGCTGGGCAGCGAGCTGTTCGTGCTCGTCGAGCGCCACCAGGAGCGCCACGAGTGCACGACGCTCGAGCCGTACCTGATCCTCGAGGTCGACCGCGTGCGCGCGCGCTTCTCCACCTGGTACGAGCTGTTCCCGCGCTCCTGGGGCGGCTTCGCCGGCGTCACCGAGCAGATCCCGAAGCTCGCCGAGATGGGCTTCGACGTCCTCTACCTGCCGCCGGTGCACCCGATCGGCTCCAAGAACCGCAAGGGCCGCAACAACGCGGTGACCGCCGGGCCGGAGGATCCCGGGTCGCCGTGGGCGATCGGCCACCACGCGCACGGCGGCCACGACGCGCTGCACCCCGACCTCGGCTCGATGGAGGAGTTCGAGCGCATGGTCGCCGTGGCGCGCGAGCACGGCATCGACGTCGCGCTGGACTTCGCCATCCAGTGCTCGGCCGACCACCCGTGGCTGACCGAGCACCCCGAGTGGTTCAACCACCGGCCGGACGGGACGCTCAAGTACGCCGAGAACCCGCCCAAGAAGTACCAGGACATCTACAACGTCAACTGGAACTGCGAGGACTGGCGCGGGCTGTGGCAGGCGCTGCACGACGTCCTGCGCTTCTGGGTCGACCGGGGCGTGCGCGTGTTCCGCGTCGACAACCCGCACACGAAGCCGTTCGCGTTCTGGGAGTGGCTGATCGAGGAGATCCGCCGCGACGACCCCGACGTGCTGTTCCTGGCCGAGGCGTTCACGCGCCGCAAGGTGATGCAGCAGCTCGGCAAGCTCGGCTTCAACCAGTCCTACACGTACTTCACCTGGAAGAACTCCCGCTGGGAGCTGATGGAGTACGTCAACGAGCTCGCCCACGGCCCCGAGCGCGAGTACTTCCGGCCCAACTTCTTCGCCAACACGCCGGACATCCTGTCGGCCTACCTCGTCGACGGCGGGCCCGCCGCCTTCTACGTCCGCCACGTGCTGGCGGCGACGCTGAGCCCGACGTACGGCATCTACTCGGGCTTCGAGCACTACGAGAACGTGCCGCGCGAGCCAGGCTCCGAGGAGTACCTCGACTCGGAGAAGTACGAGGTCAAGCAGCGCGCGCTCGACGGGCCGATGCTGCCGTTCATCGCGCGCGTCAACCAGATCCGCCACGCGCATCCCGCGCTGCAGCAGCTGACCAACGTGCAGTTCCTCGAGACGGAGAACGACGCGCTGATCGCCTACGCCAAGCGCTGGGGCGACGACGTGCTGATCACGGTCGTCAACCTCGACCCGCAGCACGCGCAGGAGGGGGTCGCCGTCGTGCCGTACGAGCTCGGGCTGCCGCCGGCCTTCGCGCTCGAGGACCTGCTCAGCGGCGAGCGCTTCGACTGGCGCCTGGGTCGCAACTACGTGCGCCTGGACCCGTACCACCGCGTGGCCCACATCCTGCGCGTGGCGGCATGACCGACCTGGCGCCGCGCTCCCGCACCGGCCCGTCCGCCGGGCACTGGTTCGAGTCCGACCCGCTGTGGTTCAAGAAGGCGATCTTCTACGAGATCCACCTGCGCGGGTTCTTCGACGGCAACGCCGACGGCTCGGGCGACTTCCGCGGGCTCACGGAGAAGCTCGACTACCTGCAGTGGCTCGGCGTCGACTGCATCTGGCTGCTGCCCATGTACGCGTCGCCGCTGCGCGACGGCGGCTACGACATCTCCGACTACGAGCACGTCCACCCCGACTACGGGACGATCGACGACGTCCGCGAGTTCCTCGAGGCGTCCCACCAGCGCGGCATGCGCGTGATCGCCGACCTGGTCATGAACCACACCTCGAGCGACCACATGTGGTTCCAGGAGTCGCGCAAGGGCGCCGACAACCCGTACGCCGACTGGTACGTCTGGTCCGACACCGACGAGCGCTACCAGGACGCGCGCATCATCTTCACGGACACCGAGACGTCGAACTGGACGTGGGACCCGGTGCGCGGCGCCTACTTCTGGCACCGCTTCTTCTCCCACCAGCCCGACCTCAACTACGAGAACCCGGCGGTCCACGACGCCATGCTCGACTCGCTGCGGTTCTGGCTGGACCTCGGGCTCGACGGCTTCCGCCTCGACGCCGTCCCGTACCTCTACGAGGAGGAGGGCACCAACTGCGAGAACCTGCCGGCGACGCACGAGTTCCTCAAGAAGGTCCGCGCCACGGTCGACGCCGAGTACCCCGACCGCGTGCTGCTGGCTGAGGCCAACCAGTGGCCCGAGGACGTCGTCGAGTACTTCGGCGACGGCGACGAGTGCCACATGGCCTTCCACTTCCCGGTCATGCCGCGCATGTTCATGGCGCTGCGGCGCGAGGACGCCAACCCGGTCTACGAGATCCTCGACCGCACGCCCGCCATCCCGGACAACTGCCAGTGGGGACTCTTCCTGCGCAACCACGACGAGCTCACGCTCGAGATGGTCACCGACGAGGAGCGCGACTACATGTACTCCGAGTACGCGAAGGACCCGCGGATGAAGATCAACGTCGGCATCCGCCGCCGGCTGGCGCCGCTGCTCGACAACGGCCGCGACGACATCGAGCTGATGCACGCCATGCTGTTCAGCCTCCCGGGCTCACCCGTCCTGTACTACGGCGACGAGATCGCCATGGGCGACAACATCTTCCTTGGCGACCGCGACGGCGTGCGGACGCCGATGCAATGGACGCCCGACCGCAACGGCGGCTTCTCGCGCGCCGACTTCGCGCAGCTGTACGCGCCGCCGCTGATGGACCCGGTGTACGGCTACCAGGCGGTCAACGTCGAGGCGCAGCTGCGCACCCCGACGTCGCTGCTGCGCTGGCTGCGCCGCTTCATCGCGCTGCGCAAGGAGCACCCGGTCTTCGGCATGGGCACCTACGAGCCGATGCGCGGGTCCAACCACCGGATCTTCGCCCACATCCGGCGCTTCGAGGACGACATCGCCCTGTGCGTGCACAACATGGCGCGGTCCGCGCAAGCGGTCGAGATCGACCTGTCGGAGTTCCGGGGCCGCTATCCCGAGGAGTTCTTCGGCGGCACGCGCTTCCCGCCGATCGGCGAGCTGCCGTACCTGCTGACGCTCGGGCCGCGCGGGTTCTTCTGGTTCCTGCTCAAGGAGGAGGAGGAGTCGCGTGGCGGTGGCTGACCCCGGTGCGCTGCTGCGCGCGGTCGACGAGGAGCGCCTCGGCGCGTGGCTGCGCGAGAAGCGCTGGTTCGCCGCCAAGGCGGCCGACATGTCGCACTTCGGCGTGCTCGACGTGGTGCCGCTGCGCGAGGCCGCGCCGCCGCTGGCGTGCGCGCTGGTCGAGGCGCGCTTCCACAGCGGCACGCACGACCTCTACCAGCTGCTCGTGGGTGCCCGGCCGCCGGCGGCGGCGGGCGACGCGGGTGCCGACGACCTGATCGCGACGCTCGAGGGCGGCGAGGTCTACGACGCGCTGGCCGACCCGGCCGAGGCGGCGGTGCTCGTGCGGTTCATGCGCGAGTCGGCGGTGATCGACGCCGCGGAGGGGTCGGTCGCCTTCCACTGGACGGGCGCGGTCGCGCCTCCCGCCGACGCGCCGTCGGTGCGGCCGATCGGCGCGGAGCAGTCGAACTCGACGATCGTGCTCGACGACGCGCTGGCGCTGAAGGTGTTCCGCCGCCTGCTGCCGGGCGACAACCCGGAGCTCGAGATGCTGCGCTTCCTGTCGGCGCACGGCTTCGAGAACATCGCGGAGCTCGCGGGCTGGTACGAGGTCTCGGGCGAGCGGCTCGAGGCGACGCTGGGCGTGCTGCAGCGCTTCGTCACGGGCGGCCGCGACGGCTGGGAGTTCGCGCTGAGCGAGCCGGACGCGTTTCTCGAGCGGGTGGGCGAGCTGGGAGCGACGACCGGCCGCATGCACTCCATCCTCGCCTCAGACGCCATGGATCCCGACTTCGCGCCCGAGGCGCCGAGCGACGAGGCGCTCGGGCTCGTCACCGCCACGATCGACGAGGAGATCGAGCGCGCGTTCCGCGACCTGCCCGAGGGTGACGAGCGCGTGGCCGACATCGCCGGGCGCGGCCAGGAGGTGCGCGACCGCCTGCAGATGCTCTCCCACCAGAGCGCCGGCGGCCGGCTGATCCGCCACCACGGCGACTACCACCTCGGCCAGACCCTGGTCACGCCGGACCGCTGGGTGATCCTCGACTTCGAGGGCGAGCCGGCGCGCTCGCTGCCCGAGCGGCGGCGCAAGCGGTCGCCGCTGCGCGACGTCGCCGGCATGCTGCGGTCGTTCGCGTACGTCGCGGCGGCGGGCGGTCGCCACCCCGGCGCCGCCGCGCCCGCGGGCTGGGAGGCGGCGGCGCGGGACGCGTTCCTGCGCGGCTACCTGGAGACGGTCGAGCCCGCGCTGCTGCCGGCGGGGCAGGCGTCGATCTCGAAGCTGCTGTCGATCTACGAGCTCGAGAAGGCGGTCTACGAGCTGCGCTACGAGCTCAACAACCGGCCCGACTGGGCGGGGATCCCCGCTCAGGCGATCGTCCGACTGCTCGACGCGCCGCTGGAGTGACGCGGTCGCTTGTGCCGGCGCCGGCGATCGGATAGAAGCCGGTCACCGGGGGTCAAACTGAGCAGGGGGTCGGTCATGTCGCTGCGCTTCGCCGCCATCGCAGGTGGCGTTCTCGTCACGTTCGCCGCGGCGGCGCCCGCACCCGCGCCCGCCGCCGTTCCCGCCGAGGCCGCCGCGAAGCGCGCGGCCAAGCTCCGGATCCTGCGGGTGAGCGCGCCGAGCCGCGTCCAGGCCGGCAACCGGATCGCCGTGCGCGGCCGCGTCGCCAACGCCAAGCGCCGCCGTGCGGCGCGCGGCAAGCTCAGCTTCAGCCTGCGCACCACGCGCACCGCGCGGCGCGGCATCGGCCTGCGGCACGCGCGCAGCGCCCGCACCCGCCCCGGCCGCATGCGGCCGTTCACGGTCCGGATGCGGATCCCGAGCGGCATCGCGCCGCGCGCCTACTTCCTGCGGGCCTGCGTGCGGACGACCGGGAGGGCGAACTGCCGCTCGCGCCGCCTGACCGTGACGCCGCGGCCGGGGAAGCCCCCGGCGACGCCGGTCACCCCAAGCCCCGACCCCGGCCAGGGCCAGGGCGGCGACCCGCCGCTGTCCGGCGCGCGGAGCCTGCGCGCGCCGGTCACCGACGAGCACTTCTACTTCGTCATGGCCGACCGCTTCGAGAACGGCTCGAGCGCCAACGACACGGGCGGGCTGGCGGGCGACCGGATGACGACGGGCTACGACCCGACGCACAAGGGCTTCTACCACGGCGGTGACCTCCAGGGCCTGCTGCAGCGCATCGACTACATCCAGGGCCTCGGCACGACCTCGATCTGGCTGACGCCGAGCTTCAAGAACAAGGCGGTCCAGCCCGAGGACGGCTCGGCCGGCTACCACGGCTACTGGATCACCGACTTCACGCAGATCGACCCGCACCTGGGAACGAACGCCGACCTGCGGGCGCTGGTCGACGCCGCGCACGCGCGTGGCATGAAGGTCTACTTCGACATCATCACCAACCACACCGCCGACGTCATCGGCTACGCGGAGGGCGCGCGCCGCGGGTACGTCTCCAAGGACGCCGAGCCGTACCGCGACGCGAGCGGGACCCCGTTCGACGACCGCGACTTCGCCGGCACGGACAGCTTCCCGGCGCTCGACCCGGCGGTCAGCTTCCCGTACACGCCCGTCCTGGAGCCGGGCGAGCAGAACCTCAAGGTCCCCGCGTGGCTGAACGACGTGACGCTCTACCACAACCGCGGTGACACGACGTTCGTCGGCGAGGACGCCCTCTACGGCGACTTCTTCGGCCTCGACGACCTGTTCACCGAGCACCCGCGCGTCGTCGACGGCATGGTCGACATCTACACGGCGTGGATCCGCGACTTCGGCATCGACGGCTTCCGGATCGACACCATGAAGCACGTCAACGACGAGTTCTGGCAGGAGTTCCTGCCCGAGGTGCTCCAGGCCGCCCACGCCGCGGGCAAGCCGGAGTTCTTCATGTTCGGCGAGGTGTTCGACACCACCAAGCCGTTCACGTCGCACTTCACCACGCGCGACCGGGCCCAGGCGGTGCTCGACTTCCCGTTCCAGGAGGCGGCGCGGCGCTTCGCGGCGCAGTCGGCTCCGACGGACGTCCTGCGCGACTTCTTCGTGGGCGACGACTGGTACACGGACGCCGACTCCAACGCGTACCAGCTGCCGACCTTCCTCGGCAACCACGACATGGGCCGTATCGGCCACTTCGTGAAGAGCGCGAACGCCGGCGCCGGC
>DATLGB010000196.1:0-14403 GCA_035540675.1 Solirubrobacteraceae bacterium
TCCGCCAGCAGCCCGCCGGGCGGCGCGGCCAGGGCGCGCCGGGCCGGTGAGCGGCCGCGCGCCACCGGTGGCGCGAAGTTCGGCGTATAGCCGAAGAAGGCGCCGCGACGCCTCGCACCTGCGCCCGCGGCGCGCGCCTGCGGCGGCCGCCGCCGCCTCAGCGCAGCACGTAGACCGTGTGGAACGACGGGTCGCTCGCGCCGTGCAGGCGGGCGCCCGCCGCGACGAGCTCGCGCAGGTAGCCGACGACCTCGTCGGTGATGCGCTCGCCGGGCAGCAGCGCCGGGATGCCCGGCGGGTAGCCGGCGATGGTCTCCGCCGAGACGCGCCCGACGGCGTCGTCGGCCTCGACGGCCTCCGACTCGCCGAGGAAGGCCTCGCGCGGCGGCACGACCACCTCGTTGCGCAGCGCGCCCGGCGAGCGGATGAGGGCGGGCGACTCCCCCGGATGCTCGATGCGGGCGATGGTCTCGGCGAAGTCGGAGGCGAAGCGCTCGAGGTCCTCGACGGGCTGCGCGAGGCCGAGCACGAGCACGCAGGTCGCGTGGGTGGCCAGCTCGAGGTGGACGTCGTAGGCCGCCCGCACCGCCGCGGCGACCTGGTAGCCGGAGCGGCCGGTGCCGCGGACGTCGATGACGACGCGCAGGGGGTCCCAGGCGCCGACGCCGGGCCGGCCGACCATCTCGTGGCCGACGACGCGGCAGCCGGGCACCTGGTCGATGGCCGCGCGCAGGTCGGCGGCGGCGCGCAGCGTGCGCTTGAGCAGTGCGGTGCCGTGGACGGCGAGCTGGCGGCGGGCGGCGTCCAGCGACGCCATCAGCAGCGCGCTCTGCGAGGTCGAGCGCGTCAGCCGGACGGCGCGCGCGATCTGGGCGGGGTCGATGCGGCCGGTCGGGCCGACGTGCAGCAGCGCCGACTGCGTCAGCGAGCCGACGATCTTGTGCGTGGAGGTCAGCGCGACGTCGGCGCCGAGGTGCAGCGCGCTCGGCGGCACGTCGGGGTGGAAGCCGAAGTGCGGCCCCCAGGACTGGTCGACGACGAGCGCGACGTCGCGCGCGTGCGCGACCTCGGCCAGCGCCGCCACGTCGGCGGCCAGGCCGTAGTAGGTCGGCGACACCACGAACGCGGCGCGGGCGCCGGGCGCCGCGTCGAGCGCGGCCGCGAGCGCGTCCGGCGTCACGCCGTGCGCCATCCCGAGCTCGCTGTCGTACTCGGGCGCGACGAAGCTCGGCAGCCCGCCGGACAGGACCAGCCCGTCGATCACGGACGAGTGCGAGTTGCGCTGCACGACCACCGGCGCGCCCAGCGACGCGAGCGCCAGGCACAGCGCGTGGTTGCCCTGGGTCGCGCCGTTGGTCAGAAACCACGTCTGCGCCGCGCCGTAGGCCGCGGCGGCGAGCTGCTCGGCGCGGTCGTAGGGGGTCGGCTTCGGACCCAGGTCGATGCCCTCGATGTCCTGCGGGATGTCGAGCTGCAGGGCGTCGAGCCCGATCGCCGCCCGCAGCCCCGGGTCGGCGCCCGCGCCGCCCTTGTGGCCCGGGACGTGGAAGCGCGTCGGGCCGCGGAAGCCGTAGGCGACGACCGCGTCGAGGTACGGCGCGATCGGCTGCTCGCCGTCGGTCGGGCCGCCGCTCTCGCGCGGGCCCGTCGTCGCGTACGGATCCTCTTCGGCGAGCGTCACGCGGCGCTCCCGGCGGCCTGCAGCAGGTACGCGCGGACGAAGCCGTCGAGGTCGCCGTCGAGCACGCGCGCGGTGTCGCCGACCTCGAAGTCGGTGCGGTGGTCCTTGACCATCGTGTACGGGTGCAGGACGTAGGAGCGGATCTGCGAGCCCCAGCCGACGTCCATCGCCTCGCCGCGCTCGCGGGCGAGCTCCTCGCGGCGCTCGCGCTCGGAGCGCTCGATCAGCTTGGACTGCAGCATCTTCATCGCGGTGAGCTTGTTGGACGTCTGCGAGCGCTCGTTCTGGCACTGCACGACGATGCCGGTCGGCCGGTGCGTGATGCGCACCGCCGAGTCGGTCTTGTTCACGTGCTGGCCGCCGGCGCCCGAGGCCCGGTAGGTGTCGACCTGCAGGTCCTCGTCGCGGATCTCGATGTCGGGCGCCTCGTCGACGACGGGTGACACCTCGACGCCGGCGAACGCGGTCTGGCGGCGGCTCTGGGCGTCGAACGGCGAGATCCGCACCAGGCGGTGGACGCCCTTCTCGGCGCCGTAGAGCCCGTAGGCGTTCTCGCCCGCCACGCGGAACGTCGCCGACTTGATGCCGGCCTCCTCGCCCTCGGAGACCTCGAGCAGCTCGACCTTGAAGCCGCGCCGCTCGGCCCAGCGCATCTCCATGCGCAGCACCATCTCGGCCCAGTCCTGCGCGTCGGTGCCGCCGGCGCCGGCGTTGATGGTGACGAGGGCGTCGCCGGCGTCGTAGCGGCCGGAGAACAGCCGCTCGAGCTCGAGCTCCTCCAGGCGCGCCTCGACGGAGGCCAGCGTCTCCTCGACCTCCGCGGCCAGCTCCGGGTCCTCCTCGGCCAGCTCGACGATGCCCTCGAGGTCCTCGGCGTCGCGGTCGAGGCTCTCGAACGTGCCCAGCCGGCGCGTGACGCGCGCGTGCTCGGCGTTGACCTTGGCCGCGGCGTCCGGGTCGTCCCAGAAGCCCGGCTCGCCCATGCGCGCCTCCAGCTCGGCGGCGCGCGCCTTCAGCCCAGCCGGGTCAAAGGTAGTCCGCGAGGAGCTTGAGCTGCTCGCGGATAGCCGCAAGGCGCTGCGGCGTCGGCTGGGAGGAGGCGGGTGCGGCCATCGGCCGACCCAGGCTACCGGACCCGCCGCGGGGTTCCGCGGCGGGTCCGGCGGGCTGGAGGAGGATCAGGCGGCGGGCCGCAGCGCGCGCAGCGCGGCGACCGCGGGGGCGGCGGGCACGAACGGGTCGGAGACCGTGCGGCCGTCGACGAGCGACAGCGCCGCGACGGGGCGGCCCCCGGTCTCGGCGACGAGCACCTCGCCGGACAGGGGAGCGTTGGAGTCGAGCGCCGCCAGGCGCTCGAGGGCGGCGCCGTCGCCACGGGCGGCGCGCCGGATCGTGAGGGAGGAGAGCGGGGAGGTCATGCGGACATTCTCCGGGTCTGCATGGTGTAGAGCAAGTCGAGCTTCTTGACGGAATGCGTAAGCTCTACTACATGCTTGATCTGCGCCGCCTGCGCCTGCTCCGCGAGCTCAGCGTCCGCGGGACGATCGCCGCCGTGGCCGAGGAGCTGTCCTACACGCCGTCGGCCGTGTCGCAGCAGCTCGCCCAGCTCGAGCGCGAGGCCGGCGTGCAGCTGCTCGAGCGGATCGGCCGCGGCGTCCGGCTCACGGACGCCGCGCAGGGGCTCGTGCGGCACACCGAGGCCGTGCTCGCCCGGCTCGAGGAGGCCGAGGCGGAGCTGGCGGCCGCCGGCGGGGACGTGCGCGGCACCGTCCGCGTCGCCGCGTACCAGACCGCCGCGCGCTTCCTGGTCGCGCCCGTGCTGCGCCCGCTGGCCGCGGAGCACCCGCACCTGCGCGTCGAGCTCGTCGAGATGGAGGCCGAGGAGGCGCTGCCGCTGCTGCGGGTGGGCGACGTCGACGTCGTGGTGGCCGAGGAGTACCCCGAGGCGCCACGCGCGCGCGACCCGGCGCTCGAGCGGACCGACGTCGCCTGGGATCGCCTCGTGCTCGCCCTGCACCCCGACCACCCGGCGGCCGCCGGCGGCGGGCCGGTGCGGCTCTCCGAGCTCGCCGGCGAGCCCTGGTGCTCCACGCGCGAGGGAACGCTGTTCGGCGCGGCGCTCCTGCGCGTCTGCCGCTCGCTCGGCGGCTTCGAGCCCGAGATCCGCCACCGCGCCAATGACGTGCGGCTGCTCGCGCAGCTGGCGGCCGAGGGGCACGCCGTGACGCTCATGCCGGTGCTCGGCCAGCCGGAGAAGATGGCCAGCCTGGCGGTGCGGCCGGTCGCGGACGCCGAGCTCGACCGCCGCATCTTCGCGGCGGCGCGACGGGGCGGCGCGCTTCGCCCCTCCGTCGCCACGGTGATCTCGGCCCTGCGCGAGCGCGCGGTCGCCATCGGGCTGCCGCCGGTCTGAGGAGCGCGGCGGGGCCGGCCTCAGGCGCCGGGCGCCGCGAGTGCCTGCTCGCGGCTGCCGAACATCCGCATCAACTGCTCGACGCCCTTGAAGTGCAGGATCCGCGGCGGCCCCGCCGGCTCGTGCACCAGCGCGACCGCCGCGTCGGAGCGGCGCGCCGTGGTGGCCGCGCGCAGCAGCGCCGCGAGCCCGGCGGAGTCCATGAAGCCGACGTCGCTGACGTCGACGACGAGCCGGACCGCGCCCGCGTCGAGCGCCGCGTGCAGCTCGCGCGCCAGGCGCTCCGCGTTGGCGAACGTCAGGTCACCGGCGACGCCGACGATGACGACGCCGTCGCCGAGCTCCTCGATCGTGATCTCCGGTTCGGTCACCGCACCTCCAGTTCCGCCCAGACGCGAATGCCGTCGACCCGCTCGACGCCCCAGCGGGTCGCGCGCTGATCGAGCAGGTAGAGGCCCCAGCCGCCGGCACCCTCCGGCTGGGGGATCGGCCGCGACGGCATCTCGAAGCCGCGCCCGTCCGACTCGACGCCGAGCCGCACGAGGTCGTCGCCGGCCCGCACGTGCAGCTCGATCGGGCGCGTGCTCTTGCCCGAGTGCCGGATCGCGTTGGCCACGAGCTCCGTCGCGAGCAGGCGCAGGTCGGCGACGAGCTCGGGCCCCAGCCGCGGCTCGAGCGCCACCAGGGCCTCGGCCACCTCGGCGGCGGCCGCGCCGCCCGTGGTGAGCTGCCGGGTCAGCTCGACGACCGTGCCGGCGGGGGTCGCCGGCCGCAGGGCGAGGATCGCCATGTCGTCGCGCGGGGCGCCGTCGGCGAGCTGCACGGCCGCCCGCTCGAGCTGCTCCACCACCGCCGTCAGGCCCGACGGCGCCGCTTCGCGCGCGAGCGCGGCGACCTCATCCGCGGGCAGCATCCGCTCCGGCGCCGCGGCCTCCGTCACACCGTCGGTGTGCAGGACGAGCAGGTCGCCGGACGTGATCGTCGCGTGCACGGGCGGGAGGACGGGGGCGTCCAGCACGCCCAGCGGTGTCCCGATCTCCCCCAGCTCCTCGTGGCCGCCGGCCTTGCGCAGGACGATGGCGGGCGGGTGCCCCGCCGAGACCAGCTCGATGTGGAGGTCGTCGCCGTGCGGGCGCACGCGCGCGAAGGCGACGGTGCAGAAGCCGCGCACCTGCTGGCGCAGCAGGGCGTCGTTGAGCAGCGCGAGCAGGCGCTGCGGCTCGGACTCGGTCAGCGCGTGGGCGCGCAGCGTGTAGCGCGCCAGCGCCGTCACCGTCGCCGCGCGCGGACCCTTGCCGCAGACGTCGCCGACCACGACGCCCCACGAGCCGTCGGCGAGGCGGAACACGTCGTAGAAGTCGCCGCCGACCTCGGCGCCCTCGCCGGCGGCCCGGTAGCTCGTGGCGATCTGGATCTCCGGGATCTGCGGGAGCTCCGGCGGCAGCAGCGCCTGCTGGAGCGTCTGCGCCGTCCGCACGCGCTCCTCGTACAGCCGCGCGTTCTCGATCGCGATCGCCGCCTGCGACGCGATCCCGCGGACGAGCTCCTCGTGATCGGCCCCGAAGACCGCGGCGTCGGGATGCCCGAAGAACAGCCCGCCCGCGACGCTGCCGTCGGAGAGGCAGACCGGCACCGCGAGGTAGCTGCGGACGGGCAGGTGGCCGCGCGGCATGCCGGCGTGCGGGTCGTTGTGGCCGTAGCGGGGGTCGCGCGTGATGTCGTCGACGCGCACGATCCCCTCCCCGTCGAAGGTCGGGCCGAAGACCTGCGTCTTGCGCGGCATCGGGAACCCGGCGAACGCCGACGCGGGCGCGCCCGAGAGCGTGTAGAGCATGTACGCCTCGCCCTCGCCGCCGATCACGTTGTAGAAGAACGACCCGAAGGCGGCGGGGGTCAGCTCGGTCGCGGCGTCCGTGGCGAGCTGGACGATCTCGTGCAGCTCCAGGCGCGAGCTGATCGCGGTGCCGACCCGCTGGAGCGCCTCGGCGCGCACCCGTGCCGCGTGCTCGCGCGCGAGCAGCTCGATCGACTCGATGGCGCCGGACGCCATCTGCGCGAGCTGGACCAGCACCGCCTCGTCCTCTTCGTGGAAGTCGCTCTCGTCGAGCTTGTGCGAGAGCTGGATCAGCCCGAGGTTCGACCCGTCGCGCGCCACCAGCGGCGCCGCGAGGTAGTCCGGCAGCGGCGGGTGCCCGGGGGCGTCGCGCAGGCCGCGGAACCGCGGGTGCGCGCGCAGCTCCTCCGCGGTCAGGCGCAGCGGGCGGTTCTCCTCGGTCACGACGTTGAGCACCCCGAGGCCCTTCGGCACCTCGGCGTAGTCGCGGTAGGCCTCGTAGCGCTCCGACAGGGCGACGTACGTGCTCGACTTCTCCCAGCCGTCCTCGAGCCGGCTCGTGACGGCCTGGTGCGCGCCCACGATGTTGGCCGCGGCCTCCGTGACGATCTCGAGCACGTCGTCGACGCCCATGGCCGCCGACAGCTTCAGTGCCGCGTCCGCGAGCGACCGCAGCGCACCCTGCTCAGGCAGCGTGATCGGCCCGACGCCGACGCGTGCCTGTCCCGTCGCGGTCATCTGCAGATCCTAGGCGGCGCCCCGAGCGGACGCGGCACGTGCTCGCGGCCACGTCCGCCGCGCGGCGGCGGTCCCGCCGCTGGCCGGCAGCTGGCCGACGAGCACCGCGGCGAGGACCGTGAGGACGCCGGCCACCTGCACGGGGTCGAGCCGCTCGGCGGCGGCGAGCGCCCCGAGCAGCACCGCGACCACCGGGCTCAGCAGGCCGAGCAGCGACACGGCCGCGGCGGGCAGCCGGCCGATGCCGGCGAACCACAGCGAGTAGGCGAGCACGGTTCCGACGAGGCCGAGGTAGGCGAGCGCGGCGACGCTGCCGCCGCCGAGGCCCGGCGGCAGGCCTTCGACGGCCGGGGTGAGCACCGCCAGCAGCAGCCCGCCGGCCACGAGCTGCCACGCCGTGAACGCGAGCACGCCGACGCCGTCCGGGCGCCCCCAGCGCTTGGTCAGGACGACGCCGGCCGCCATCGACGCGGCGCCCGCCAGGGCGGCGGCGACGCCCGCCGGGTCCAGACCGGCGTCCGGCCGCAGCACGAGCACGGCGACGCCGGCGACCCCCGCGACCCCCGCGACCACGCGGCGGCTCCCGGGGCGCTCGCGCAGCAGCGGCCACGCGAGGCCCGCGACGATCAGCGGCTGGACGGCGCCGACGGTCGCGGCCACGCCGCCGGGGAGCCGCTGCGCGGCCAAGAACAGCAGCGCGAAGAAGACGCCGATGTTGAGCGCGCCGAGGATCGCGGCCCTCCCCCACCACGCGCCGCGCGGAAACGTCCGCGTGAGCGCGAGCAGCAGCAGCCCGGCCGGCAGCGCGCGCCCGACCGCCGCGAGCAGCGGCCGGTCGGGCGGCAGCCAGGTCGTGGCGACGATGTAGGTCGTGCCCCAGGTCATCGGGGCGAGCGCGGTGGCGCCGGTGGCGGCGAGAGCCGGCATCCTGATGATCCTTCTCTGTAAGTTTCTTCCTAGGAAGCTTTATACAGAGAAGATGCTTCCTGCGCAACCTCGGGGTATGGTTCTCCGCATGGAGCACGATCGGGTCGACGCCCTGATCGCCCAGTGGCGGCGGGAGCGGCCCGACCTCGACCCGTCGCCGATGGCGGTGATCGGGCGCACGCTCCGGGTCGCGCGCGCGTGGAGCGCCGCGGTGGAGGGGCTGTTCGCCGAGCGCTTCGGCCTGCAGCCCGGGTGGTTCGACGTCCTCTCGGCGCTGCGCCGGGCCGGGCCGCCGTTCGCGCTGAGCCCGACGGCTCTTTCGGACTCGCTGATGATCACCTCGGGCGGGACCACGAAGCGCGTGGACCGCATGGAGGCCGCCGGCCTGGTGGCGCGCCGGCCCGACCCGGAAGACCGCCGCGGCATCCTCGTCGAGCTCACCCAGCGCGGCCGCGAGATCATCGACGCGGCGGTCGAGGCGCACCTGGCCAACGAGGAGCGCCTGCTCGCCGGCCTCAGCGCGCGCGAGCGCGAGACGCTCGAGCGCCTGCTGCGCAAGGCCGAGCGCGAGCTCGATCCCTGATCGGTCACACGCGGCCGCCGATGCGGTAGGTACCGGCATGCAGAGCGACCGCCCCGACGAGGAGCTGCTGCGGCGCGCTCGCGTGGAGCCGGAGGCGTTCGGCGCCTTCTACCGGCGCCACGAGGACGCGGTGCTCGGGTACATGCTGGCCCGCACCCGGGATCCGGAGCTGGCCGCCGACCTGACCGCCGAGACGTTCGCCGCCGCGCTGCTGTCGGCGCGGCGCTTCCGGCCGGGCGGCAGGCCCGCGGTGGCATGGCTGTTCGGCATCGCCCGCAACGTGCTCGGCCATTCCCGTCGCCGGCGGCAGGTCGAGGACCGCGCCCGGCGGCGGCTGGCGCTGCCGCCGCTCGAGCTCGACGAAGCGGCGGTCGCGGCGATCGAGCGCGTGCACGCGGACGCCGCGGTCGAGGCGGCGCTGGCGCGGCTGCCGGCCGACCAGGCGCGGGCCGTGCGGGCGCGCGTGCTCGAAGACTGTGACTACGACGAGATCGCGGCTCGCATGCGCTGCTCGCCGCAGGTCGCGCGCAAGCGCGTCAGCCGCGGGCTCGCGGCGCTGCGCGCAGCGGGAGAGGAGACCCCATGACCCGGTTGCCGCAGCTCGAGCGCGACCTCGTGGCGGCGGCCGCCCGCCGCCCGCGCGGGCCGCTCGCGCCGCGCCGCCTGGCGCCGGCGCTCGCGGTCGCCGCGCTCGCGGCGATCGCGATCGCCGCCTGGCCCGCGGGGGAGCGCGAGCGCGAGCTGGCGCAGCGGCCGGCGGCCGAGGGGCTGCCGCCCGGGTACGCCGCGTCGCCGCCCGAGGAGGGCCACCGGTACACCCGGAGGCCGCGCCTGCTGGCGGTGGGCGAGCGTCAGGGCGAGCGCGTCTTCTCGGTGGTCGGCTACCACCTCGCCGGCCCGGGCGGCGCCGGGTCGCTGTGCCTGGACGTCGTGCTCGCCGACGGCACGGCCTCCGGCTGCCTGTCCCCGAGCGAGCACGCGCAGGGGACCGCCGGCGGCCTGCGGACGCAGAACGCGGTGGGCGCCACCACGCAGGCCGTCGACGCCGTCGAGGTCACCTACGGCCGCAGCGGCCGCGCCGACGCGGTGCTGGCGCGCGCCGAGGACCCGGAGGCGCTGCGAGCGCTCGAGCTCGAGCCGTTCACGATGTACCTGGCGGAGATCCCCGGAGGCGCCCGGCCGCGCACGGCCGTCGCCAGGCGCGACGGCCGCGTGGTGTGGCGGGCGGAGTTCCCGCGCTAGGCGTGCCGCGGCGCCGCTAGGCGCCGTGGCACTTCTTGAACTTCTTGCCCGAGCCGCACCAGCAGGGGTCGTTGCGGCCGAGCTGCTCCGTCGAGTCGAGCCGGCGCTGCGCGACCACGGCGGGCTGCTCCTCGCCGTCCGCGGCCGCGTAGGGCTCGCCGCCGTACGCGCTCGGCTGGTCCTCGAGCGTCCCGCCCGAGTACTCGAGCGGGGCACGCCCCAGCCCGCGCGCCGCAGCCGGCTGGTTGGGCAGCGCCGCGGCCGGGTCGTCCGCGCCCTCCACCTCGACCTCGACGTTGTAGACCATCCGCGCGAAGTCGCTCCAGATGGTGTTCATCATGTCCTGGAAGAGCGTGAAGGCCTCGTTCTTGTAGGCCACGAGCGGGTCGATCTGGGCGAACCCGCGCAGGTGGATGCCCTCGCGCAGGTAGTCCATGTCGTAGAGGTGCTCGCGCCAGCGCTGGTCGATGATCTGCAGCAGCAGGTAGCGCTCGAGCGTCCGCATCAGCTCGGAGCCCAGCTCGGCCTCGCGCTCGTCGTAGAGCTTGTGCGCGTCCTCCACCAGCAGGCGCTTGAGCTCCTCGCGGTCGGTCTGCTGGGGGTCGAGCTCGGAGACCTCGAAGTCGACGCGGAAGAACTGGTCGAGCTGGCCCCACAGCTCGGAGAGGTCCCAGTCCTCGAAGTAGTCGGTCGGCGTGTACTCGTCGACCAGGCGGTCGATGACCTTCGCGATCTCCTCGCGCGCGACCGGGCCCATGTCGCGGCCCTCGAGGACGTCGTCGCGGTAGCGGTAGACGACCTCGCGCTGCTGGTTCATCACGTCGTCGTACTCGAGCACGCGCTTGCGGATGAGGAAGTTCTGCTCCTCGACCTTGCGCTGCGCGTTCTCGATCTGCTTGGAGAGGATGCTGGCCTCGATCGGCTCCTCGTTGCCCTCGGCGTCCTCGACCTTGAAGCGGTCGAGGATGCGGTAGATGCGGTCGCCTGCGAACAGGCGCACGAGGTCGTCCTCGGCCGACAGGAAGAAGCGCGACTCGCCCGGGTCGCCCTGGCGCCCGGAGCGGCCGCGCAGCTGGTTGTCGATGCGCCGCGACTCGTGGCGCTCGGTGCCGATGATGTACAGGCCGCCGGCTTCGAGGACCTTCTGGCGGTCCTCCTCGACGCGCGCCTCGAGCGACGGCAGCACCTCGCGGAAGCGCTCGTCGTAGTCGGGGTCGCCCGGGCGCAGGCCCAGCTTGGCCAGCTCGAGCTGCGTCAGGTGCTCGGCGTTGCCGCCGAGCTTGATGTCGACGCCGCGGCCGGCCATGTTCGTCGCGATCGTCACGGCACCGGAGCGGCCCGCCTCGGCGACGATCTGGCCCTCGCGCTCGGCGTGCTCGGGCTTGGCGTTGAGGACGGTGTGCGGGATGCCGCGGCGCTCGAGGCGCTCGCCCAGCAGCTCGGAGACCTCGACCGAGATCGTGCCGATCAGGACCGGCTGGCCCTTCTCGTGGCGCTCGGCGATCTCCCGCTCGACCGCCCCCCACTTGCCGTCCTTGGTCTTGTAGATCTGGTCGTTGTTGTCCCGCCGGATCATCGGCTGGTTGGTCGGGATCTGGACGACCGGCAGCTTGTAGATCTTCATGAACTCGGTCGCCTCGGTGAGCGCCGTGCCCGTCATGCCCGCCAGCTTGTCGTACATGCGGAAGTAGTTCTGCAGCGTGATCGTGGCGAGCGTCTGGTTCTCCTCCTGGACCGCCACGCCCTCCTTGGCCTCGACCGCCTGGTGCAGGCCCTCCGACCAGCGCCGGCCGTCGAGGATGCGGCCGGTGAACTCGTCGATGATCTTCACCTCGCCGTCGACGACCGCGTAGTCGACGTCGCGCTTGTACAGCGACTCGGCCTTGAGCGCGTTGTGGAGGTGGTTGACGAGCGGCCCGTTCTCGGCGCGGTAGAGGTGGTCGATGCCGAGGAAGCGCTCGGCCTTGGCGACGCCGCGCTCGGTCACCGACACCGTCTTGTGCTTCTCGTCGAACTCGAAGTCGTAGTCGGCGACGAACTCCTTCTTCGTCCGCGGGTCCATCCCCTCGGGCTTCTTGCCGGCGACCATCTGCTTGGCGAGGCGGGCGAACTTGACGTAGAGGTCGCTCGAGGCCTCCGGCGCGCCCGAGATGATCAGCGGCGTGCGCGCCTCGTCGATGAGGATGTTGTCGACCTCGTCGACGATCGCGAAGTTGTGCGTGGCGAGCGGCCGCCCGTCCGGGCCGATGCGCTGGCCGTGCTGGACCTTCTCCTCGAGCGACATCGCCATGTTGTCGCGCAGGTAGTCGAACCCGAACTCCGAGTTCGTGCCGTAGGTGATGTCGGCGGCGTACGAGGCGCGCTTGTCCTCGTAGTTCTGCATGTTCTGCAGCACGCCCACCTGCAGGCCCAGGAAGGAGTAGATCGGGTTCATCCACTCGGCGTCGCGGCGGGCGAGGTAGTCGTTGACCGTGACGACGTGGACGCCCTTGCCGGCGAGCGTGTTGAGGACGACGGCCAGGGTGCCCGTGAGGGTCTTGCCCTCGCCGGTCTTCATCTCGGCGATCGCGCCGGAGTGCAGGACCATGCCGCCGATCAGCTGCACGTCGAAGTGGCGCATGCCCATCGTGCGCTTGCCGACCTCGCGCGTGATCGCGAACGACTCCGGCAGCAGGTCGTCGAGCGACTCCCCGTTGCCCGCGCGCTCGCGCAGCGCGTCGAACTGCGCCCGCAGCTCGTCGTCGTCGAGGAGCTCGAGCTCAGGCTCGAAGCGGTTGATCGCCTCGACGCGCTTCGAGTACTGCTTGAACTGGCGCGCCTCGCCGAGCCGAAGCGCCTTGTCGAGGATCGCGGGCATGGCTCAAGACTAGCGACCGGTACTGCGACCGAGGGGTGCGTTCACGGTGGCTCCGAAGGGGCGCGACGGCCCGCCGCCGCGCCCTTCTCCGTCCTCTCGCGACGCCGCGTCAGCGCGCCTCGGCGACCTGCTCGTCGGCGTCCGCCAGCGGCGGCACCGCCGGCGGCGCGACCGTGGCGCTGCCGGCCCGCGGGCCGCGGCGCTTGTCCCGGTGGCGCTTGACCTGGCGCGCGATGTCGTCGGCCAGCAGGTTGATCGCGCGGCCCATGTCGCGCGCGCTCTCCCGCGCGCGCAGGGTCGTCCCCTTGAGGTGAAGCGTGGCCTCGGCGACCTGCGCGTGCGGGTTGGAGGGGTTGCGCTCCTCGCAGAGCTCGACCTGCAGCACTGCGAGCGGCGACACCTGCTTCGAGACCTTCCCGAAGCGCCGCTCCACCGTTTCGCGAAGCTCGTCGGTGACCCGGACGTTGCGCCCCTTCACCTCGATCTGCATGGGACCCCCTTCGTGGGTCTGCGGGACTTCCGGCGATGCTAGCCATCGCTCCGGAGGCACTCAATACCCGGAGTGCGTGCGCAACGTGCGCGCATAGGTGATGGCGTGGACGCATTCGGCGCCCGCGTCGCGCAGCGCCGCCGCGCACGCGCCGAGCGTGGCGCCCGTGGTGTGCACGTCGTCGACCAGGAGCACGACCGGCGGGACCGCCGCGACGGATCGCACCGCCAGGCGGCCGCGCGCGCGGCGCTGGGACCGGCCCGCGCCGAGCTGGCGCGGCGCCCCGCGCCCGCGGCGCAACCCGAACAGCAGCGGCAGGTCGAGCCGCCGCGCCAGCCCGCCGGCCAGCAGCTCGGCCGCGTCGAAGCCGCGCCGCCGGCGCCGCATCGGCGCCGCCGGCACCGGCACCACGGCCTGCGCGGCGCCGCGCGCCCATGCCGGGGCGTTGGCCGCGATTTGCGCCGCCATCAGCTCGGCGACCGCCAGGCGCCGCCGGAACTTCAGCGCGTGCACGAGCGCCCGCGCCGAGCCCGTGTGCGCCAGCGGCGCCCAGGCGCTGACGAAGGCCGCGGCGGCCGCCGGGCAGCCGTGGCCGCCGTGCGACGGCAGCCCGCAGCGCCGGCACAGCGCCCGGCCCAACCACGGCAGCGCCCTCAGGCACGGCGGGCACACGAGCCCGGCGGCCGCCGGCAACGGCGACCGGCAGGCCGCGCACAGCGGCGGCACGACGAGGGCCAGGAGCTGGTGGCGGAGCGGCACGCGCCGCAGCCTGCCGCGCGGGCTGTGAACGATCCAGACGCGATCGTGCAGACTTCGAGCCATGTTCGCGACGGAGGTCGACGCGTCGTGGTCGTTCGCGCCCGTCGTGATCGCGAGCCTGCTGGCGTACGTCGCCGTCTACGCCGCCCGCTGGCGGCGCGTCCGGCGCGAGCACGGCGCGCGCGGCGCCGCCGTCTGGCGGCTCGTCTCCTGGGTCGCCGGCGTCGGGCTGATCTTCGCCGCGCTGATCTCGCCCCTCGACCGCCTGGGCGAGCAGCTCGCGTCGGCGCACATGATCCAGCACCTGCTGCTGGCCGACCTGGCGCCGATCGCGCTCATCCTCGGCCTGACCAAGCTCATCCTGCGCCCGGTGACGCGCCGCGTGCACGCGATCGAGCGCCGCGCCGGCGTCTTCGCGCACCCGGTCTTCGGCGTGGTCGCCTACGTGGGCGTGATGTGGCTCTGGCACGTGCCCGCGCTCTACGACGCCGCGCTCGCGCACGAGGCCGTCCACGTCCTCGAGCACCTCACGTTCGCCGCCGCAGGCCTGTTGTACTGGTGGCACCTGCTCTCCCCCATCCGCTCGCGCCTGCGCCTCGGCGGCATGGGCCCGATCGCCTACATGGCGGGGACGAAGGTGCTGGTCGGCTTCCTCGGGATCGCGCTGGCGTTCTCGCCCGAGCTCCTGTACGCCTACGGGCCGGGCGGCACGCGGCTCGGGATGTCGCCGCTCGACGACCTCCACGTCGCGGGCCTGATCATGGGCCTCGAGCAGTCGATCATCATGGGCATCGCGCTCGCCTACCTGTTCGCGCGCATGCTCGGCGAGTCCGAGCGCGAGGCCCAGCGCGCCGAGCGCCTCGAGGACGCCCCGGCCGC
>DATLGB010000197.1:0-2922 GCA_035540675.1 Solirubrobacteraceae bacterium
GACGTCCTGCGCGACTTCTTCGTGGGCGACGACTGGTACACGGACGCCGACTCCAACGCGTACCAGCTGCCGACCTTCCTCGGCAACCACGACATGGGCCGTATCGGCCACTTCGTGAAGAGCGCGAACGCCGGCGCCGGCGACGCCGAGCTGCTCGCCCGCGACCGGCTCGCCCACGAGCTCATGTACTTCTCGCGCGGCAACCCGGTCATCTACTACGGCGACGAGCAGGGCTTCGTCGGCGACGGCGGCGACCAGGACGCGCGCCAGGACATGTTCCCGAGCCGCGTCGGGTCGTACAACGACGACGACCTGATCGGCACGGACGCCACCACGGCGGAGTCCAACTTCGACGAAGGCCACCCGCTGTACGAGGCGCTCGCGCGGCTGGCGGGCGTCGTGCGCGAGCATCCGGCGCTGCGCGACGGCGTGCACCAGCACCGCTTCTCGGCCGGCGAGGCCGGCGTCTACGCGTTCTCCCGCTACGACCGCGGCACGCGCCACGAGTACGTCGTGGCGCTCAACAACGCGGAAGCGGCGCGGTCGGCGGTGGTTCCGACGGCGGCGCCGCGCGGCGCCGCCTTCGAGCGGGTCTACGGCGGCCCGGCCGCGACGGAGGAGACGGACTCGCGCGGGCGCCTGACGCTGCGGGTGCCGGCGCTGTCGGCGGTCGTCTACCGCTCGGCGCAGCCGGTCCCGGCGAGCCCGGCGGCGCCGCAGGTCAACCTGGCGCCGCTGCCCGAGGGCGGCGAGGCGCGAGACCGCGTCGAGGTGCGGGCGTTCCTGCGCGGCGACTCGTTCTACGACGTCACGTTCTACGCCCGCGCCGGCGGCGGGGAGTGGCAGCCGATCGGCACCGACGACAACGCGCCCTACCGCGTGTTCCACGACGTGGCGGGGCTCGCGCCCGGGACGCCCGTGGAGTACCGCGCGGTGGTGCTCGACAACGCCGGCCACGCGCGCGCCAGCGAGATCGCCGGCGTGGTGGTCGCCGAGCCGGCGATCGCCATGGGCGCGCCGAACGAGGGCGCCAGGCTGCGCGGCCGCTTCGCCGTCACCGCGACGGCGACGCCCGACCACAACCACTACGCGGTCGAGTTCTTCCGGCGCATCGCCGGCGGCGACTGGACGTCGCTCGGCACGGACTCGTCGCAGCCCGCCTACACGGTCTTCGACGACCTGACGTCGCTGAGCCTGGCGCCGGGGACGCAGGTGCAGTACCGGGCGGTGCTCACCTACGCCCCCGGGAGGACGGTCACGAGCGACGTGCGCACGGCGGAGGTGGCGCCGCCGCCGCTGACGCAGGCCGTCGTCCACTACTGGCGGCCGGCGGGCGACTACGCCGATTGGGGCCTGCACCTGTGGGGCGACGCGATCGCCGACGGGGTGGAGACCTCCTGGGACGCGCCGCGGCAGCGGGACGGCATCGACGCCTACGGCGCGTTCTTCGTCATCCCGCTCAAGGACGACACCAAGCCGGTGAACTTCATCGTCCACCGGCCGAGCGGCGACACGGTGCCGACCAACCGGGAGCCGGGTGGGGACCGGTCGTTCGTGCCGGCCGACCACCCGGAGATCTGGCTCAAGCAGGGCGACCCGACCATCTACTTCGCCCCGCCGCCGCCCTGAGCACGCGCGCCTGCAGCGCGGCGGGCGCCTCCAGGTCGTCCTCGGTGACGCGAAGGAGGGCCAGGCCCGCCGCCTGCAGGTCGTTGTGCCGGCGCCGGTCGCGAGCGAAGCGCTCCGGGGTCCAGTGGTACGTCCAGGAGTCGAACTCCACGACGAGCCCCAGATCCCGCCAGACGAGGTCGCACAGATGGCCGGCGACCTCGGCGTCGGACTCGGGCTCCGGCAGTCCGGTCTCGACCGCCAGCGCGCGCAGGCGCCGCTCCGCACGGGAGCGGGCGCGGGCGGCGCCGGCGCCCATGTGCAGCGCCGCGCGGAGGTGCTCGACGCCGGAGCGGCCGGCCGCGCGCCCGGCCGCCTCGACGAGCTCGTCGTACGTGGCGAGGCGGCCGATCAGGACGTCGTCCACCAGCCGGACCAGGTCGCGCCGCGGCAGGACGGTCGCCAGGTCGGCCACCGTGCGCGCCGGCGTGGTCACCGGCAGGCCGTCGAGCAGCGCCACCTCGTCGTCGAGCAGCGTCGCGCGGTGGAAGCGCAGGCCGCGGCGGCCGGCGCGGCCGGTCGCACGGATGACGTCGACGATGCCGGCCGGCCCGCGCCGCATGTTCCGCAGTGCCGCGGCCGTGTGGAACCCGATCGTGGCGTCGCGCCCCGCCGCCAGCAGTGCCGCCGCGGCCAGCGAAAGCGCGGACGGCGGCGCGGCGCCGACGAGGAAGACGCCCCGATAGAGGCGCTGCCACTGGCCGCTCGCGACCCGGCGCTCCGGCCCGCCGCGCGCGAGGCCCGCGGAGCGCGCCTGCGCGGCCGAGACCACGCCGTGCTGCGCCTGCGCGACCGCCGCCACGGCCGCATCGCCCGCGAGCGCTCCGACGACCGCCGCCGCATCCGCGTCACTCAGCGGAATCCGTCGAGGTTGTGCACGCTGGACGTGCAGAACCTGGATGGGTTTTGCCAGGCGCGGGGACGACACGCGCCGCAGCATCGCGCCGGCGCGCAGGAGCGGCGGGCGCCTGCGCGGACTTGTCGCGAAGTCGGTGCGGGATCGTGACTAGGCCGCGAGCCGCGGCGGCGCCTTCAGGCGGCAGGCGGCGTCGACGCGCGCGCGCAGCTCGTCGATCGCGAACGGCTTGCGGACGTAGTCGTGCGCGCCGCGGTCGAGCGCGCGGCGGACGAGCTCCGGGTCCGCCCAGGCGGTGACCATCAGCACGGGGACGTCGGCCAGCGCCGGGTCGCTCTTCAGCCGGTCCAGGACGTCGAAGCCGTCCACGCCGGGCAGGCCGACGTCCAGCAGGATCG
>DATLGB010000198.1:0-11832 GCA_035540675.1 Solirubrobacteraceae bacterium
CGCCGTCGTCGGGCACAGCACGAGCGCCGGCTGCCCGATGCGGCGGGCGATCTCGAGGCCCATGATCGTCTTGCCGCTGCCGGGCGGCGCGACGATGTGCGTGTGCCGCCGTCGCGCCGCACCGTCGGCCTCGAACCGATCGAGCGCGAGCCGCTGGTAGTGCCGCAGCTTCACCCGTGGCGCTGCGCGCGCCGTTTGGCGGCGGCCCGGCGGCAGCGCTTGACCGCCGCCTTGCGGCGGCGGCTCATCCCGCGCCGCAGCTTCGGGCAGCGCTTGGCGGGCCGCTTCGCCGCCGGCCGCGGCGGCTGCGGCGCCGCCGGCCGCGGGGCGGCCACGAGCGGCGGGGGATCGGGATCGACGGTGTCCGCCGGGCAGTCGGCCGGCCGCGGCGGCTGCGCGGCCGCCGCCGGCAGGTCGGGCTCCGGGCCGAGCGGGACGAGGATCCGGCAGCGGTCGCCGGGGCCGCTGCCGCGCCCGCTCTCGAGCAGCGTCACGCGCTCGCCCGCCACGTCGATGACGGAGTAGCCCACGTTGTCGTGCTCGTTGGTCTCGGCGACGCTCGCGCCCGGGTCGACCGTCAGCCGCAGCACGTAGCGGCCGTCCGGGTTGAGGCCGAAGTCGGCGAAGTTGCCCGGCCGGTCCCACTCGTAGTAGTCGCCCCAGCCCGCCAGCAGGCCGAAGCCGTCGAGCCGCCACGTCGGGTGGAACATCGTCCACTCGCGCAGGAGCTCGTTGGCGTGCGCGAAGCCCTTGCGGCGCGGCGGCGCCGCGGCGGCCAGCGACCCGCCGGCCTCCAGGCGCAGCAGCTCGAGCTCGACGGCGTCCGCCTGGTGGTAGTGCCCGTGGCTGGGGTGGAACCACGCGGTGCCGGCGGCGCGGTCGCTCGTGCTCCCGTCGGAGAAGTGGATGCGCTGCGTGAGGGGCCGGTCCTGCGGCTCGACGCCGGGGCCCAGCAGCAGGTCCATCGGGCCGCGGCCGGTGTTGCGCACGCCGAACGCCATCCGCAGGCAGCGCAGCGCCCGCTCCTGCTGGACCTCCTCGGCGTGGCAGCCGGCGCGGCCGCCGGGCAGCAGCACGCCCTGCGACGGGCCGCCGCCCGAGCCGTTGGTGATCGGGAACGCGAAGGTGAGGTCCCACGGCGGCAGCGCCTGGAGGTTGGGCAGCTCGGCCACGGGCTGCGGCGGCGCGACGGGCGAGCGCTCGAGCTTCGCGCGCATCCGGAAGCGCGGGTCGGCGACGCCGGCGGCGGTCACCCGGACCGTCCAGCGGCCGGCCGCCGGCGCGTCGGCGAACGCCTCGCCGGAGTACAGGTGCTGCGGCACGACGGCGCCGGCGGCGGGCGCGCCGCCGCCGTCGCGCAGCTCGACGCGCCAGTCGCCGCCGAGCACGGGCCGGTCGAGCGCGACCCGCAGGCGGTGGCCGCCCGCGGCGACGTCCAGCGGGTGCTCCCAGCAGGCGGCGCCGCACGAGTCGCCGCCGCGCCAGAACTCGGTGCCGCCGGGCTCGAGCGCCGCGGCCGGCGCCGGCCCCGCCAGCGCGACGCCGCTCACGATCGCGATCGCCCACCGCCGCATGCGGCGACCCTATACGGGCGCGTACGCCGCCGCGCCGGCCTCGTCGAGCGCGGTCTGGACCTGGTAGTAGAGGCTGCGCGCCTGCTCGAGGTCGTCGCCGATGGCCGTGAGCCCGATCCGCCCGGCGACGGCCAGCGCGCTGACCATGTGCAGGACGACGCCGGTCTCGCGCTCGGCGTCCCAGCCGAGGCCGCGCTCCTCGATGATGTCGAGCAGGTCGTCGGGCGTGAGCGACCGGTACGCCGGCGAGTCGAGGTGGTCCGTGGCGACGTAGCGCTTGATGTCGCCGAGCCGGGTCCGGTATTCGCCGGCGAGCGGATCGTAGGTGCCGTCGGTGAGGGCCGTCAGCGCGAACAGCGGGTGGGTCGTGCCGCCGCAGCGCAGGTTGATCTCGAGCGCCATCGGCTTCCACTCGCCGTCGCGCTGCACGGCGACGAAGTCCACCGCGGCGCGACCGATCGCGCCTTCGCGCGCCAGCCGCCGCCCCACCTTCAGCGCCTCCCGCGCGAGCTGCTCGGCGTAGGCCTCGTCGGCGGGGAAGTGGCAGCCGAAGAACGTCTGGCCGTGCGGGCCGCCCAGGACCTGATCGTGCGTGGACATGATGTCGACCTGGCGCGCCGGGCTCATGCGCAGCTGCACGCTGGGGCTCCGGTACGTGTCGCCCTCGATGCGCTCCTCGACGATGCCGCCCTCGGCGTCGAGCGCCTGCAGGTACTCCTCGAGGGTCGACTCCTCGTCCTCGAGCTCCAGCGCCCCTCTCAGGTCGTTCCCGGCGCGCGCGAGGTCGACGATGGCGTTGCCGAGGCCGCTGACGCCGCGGTCGAGCTTGAGGACCGCCGACGCCGCGTGCGGCGCGCGGCGCCGCAGCTCGCGCAGCGCCGCCGGCAGGTCCGCGGTGCCGTCGACGTCGAGGCCGGCCGGATGCGGCACGCCCTCCTCGGCGAACACGCGCCGCCCGCCCGACTTCGTGCCGAGCCAGTTGAGACCGGCGTCGGAGCCGTAGATGGGAAGCCCGAGCGCGACCGCCAGCGCCATCTCGTCCTCGGTCATGCAGAAGGGCAGGACGAAGGCCAGCTCCGGATCGCCGACGAGCTGGCGGATCCTCCGGATCACTCCGGGCCGGGCGAGCACCTTGCGCGTCAGCGGCTCGTTGCGGCCGTCGACGAGCGACACGGGAACGAAGCGGCTGCGTGCCTCGGGGGTGTCCAGCTCCGGGACGAGGCCGAAGTAGTAGTCGAGCACCCGCGGGTGGATCGGCTGCGACGTCACGTAGACCACGCGCGAGCGCGGCGCGCGGAGCAGGCTCAGCACGAGGCACAGGAACCGCTCCTCGTAGGCCGGGAACACCGGCACGAGGTGGTCCGGAACCGCGAAGCTGATCGAGTGCACCACCACGACCGTGCGCTCGACCTCCCCGAGCGAGCGCAGCGTGACGTTCGGCCAGAGGCGGCGGAAGCGCGCCTGCAGCTCGGCGAACCCTGCGTCGTCCACGGCGCGACGCTACCGCAGTCGCGCACCGGAATCGAGCGCGTCGGGCCCTACGGGATCTTGTGCCCGGAGATCGCCCGCGAGATGACGAGCCGCTGGATCTCCGAGGTGCCCTCGAAGATCGTGTAGATCTTCGCGTCGCGGTGCCAGCGCTCGACGGGGTACTCGCGGGTGTAGCCGTTGCCGCCGAGGATGTGCATCGCCCGCTCGGTCGCCCACAGCGCGACCTCGCCCGCCTTGAGCTTGCTCATCGAGCCCTCGGCGTTGTCGAACGGCTTGTCGTTGCGGCCCATCCACGCGGCCCGCCAGACGAGCAGCCGCGCCGCGTCGATCTCGAGCTTCATGTCGGCCAGGGCGAAGGCGATCGCCTGGTTCTCGACGATCGGCCGGCCGAACTGCACGCGGTTGCGCGCGTAGTCGAGCGCGTACTCGTAGGCGGCGCGCGCGATGCCGATCGCCTGGGCGCCGACGGTCGGGCGCGACATCTCGAAGGTCCGCATCGCCGCCTGCGTGCGCGCGCTCTTGCCCTCGCGGGCGCGGGCGAGGCGCTCGTCGAGCTTCTCCTTGCCGCCGAGCAGGCAGGAGCCGGGGATGCGGACGTCGTCGAGGAAGACGTCGGCGGTGTGCGAGGCGCGCAGGCCGTGCTTGGAGACCTTGGTGCCCATCTCGAGGCCCTTCGTCCCCGGCGGGATGACGAACGCGGCCTGGCCGCGCGCCTTGAGCTCGGGCTCGACCGACGCGATCACGACGTGGACGTCGGCGATTCCGCCGTTGGTGGCCCACGCCTTCTGGCCGTTGATGACCCACTCGTCGGCGGCCTCGTCGTACTTGGCGCGCGTGCGCAGCGACGAGACGTCAGAGCCGGCGTCGGGCTCCGACGCGCAGAAGGCGGCCACCTTCGGGTCGTCCTCGGTGCCGAAGCACTGCGGCACCCACTCCATCATCTGCTCGGGCGTCCCGGAGCCGAAGATCGAGGCGACCGCGAGCGTCGTGCCCATCAGCGCCATCCCGATGCCGGCGTCGCCCCAGAAGAGCTCCTCGTTGACGATCGGGAACGTCAGCCCGGTCTGGTCGCCCCAGAACTGCGCCACGCCCTCGAACCCGTAGAGGCCGATCTTCGCGGCCTCCTGGATCACGGGCCAGGGCGTCTCCTCGCGCTCGTCCCACTCGGCGGCGGCGGGCCGCACGACGTTCTCGGCGAAGCCGTGCACCCAGTCGCGGATGTCCTTCTGGTCCTGGGTGAGGTCCAGCGAGAACGCGGTCTCGGTGGCGGCCCCGGCGTCAGTCGTGCTCATGGTGCCCAGGATATTACTCCCGAGTAAGCGCCGACCCGATCCCGTTCCAGCCGACGTCCATCACGCGCTGGACGACCTGCTCGCGCGTCTCCGAGGGGTGGTCCAGCCACCAGGCGGCGAGCGACTCGCCGGCGCCGACGAAGCCGTGCGCGAGCGCGTCGGCGTCGTGCTCGGGCAGCCGCGTCGCCAGCAGCGACGCCATGCGTTTGACGATCTTCGCGCGCACGCGGGCGACGGACTCGGCGAACGGCCCGCCGCTGGACGCCAGCTCGCGCGCCATCACGGCCCACCCCTGCCGGTGCTCCTCGACGAAGCCGTAGAAGGCCATCATCGACGCCCGCACCTGCTCGCCCGGCTCGAGCGCGGGGTCGACCGCCGCGTCCATACGCGCCAGCAGGCCGGCGCCGGCGCGGTCGACGTACGCCGAGTACAGCCCCTCCTTGGAGCCGAAGTACGCGTACAGCATCGGCTTGGAGATGTCCGCGCGTTCGGCGATCTCGTCCATCGAGGCGGCGTGGAAGCCGTGCGCGGCGAAGACCTCGCCGGCGACCGTGAGCATCTGCTCCTCGCGCACCGCCCGCGGCACGAGCCGCGTCCCCGCCCGGCGGCGCTTCGTCGTCCCCCCTTCCACGCGGCCGAGTCTACTCACGGGTAGCTTCGTGCCTGCCGCGCTTGCCGCGCGACGGCGGCTTGTCCGGCGTGCGCTTGGCGGCGCGCTCGAGCTCGCGGCCGAATGCCTCCTCGACGCGCTCGGTCATGACCATGCGGAAGATGGCCATCATCACGTCGGTGGCGAACGGCCGCAGGCGCTCGAGCGCCTCGCGCACCTCCGGCCAGCGCTCGGGCGGCCGGCCCGCCGCCTCGAACGGCTTCCACACCTGGTCGAGGTAGAGGTCGATGAAGGCGCGCGCGGCGCCGTCCGCCTGCTTGCGCAGCCTCGCGACCACGTCCAGCGCGGCGTCGGCCGGCACGCCGAGGTCGGCGATCTCCTCGCTCGCCCGCCCGAGGCTCGGGCTGACCTCCTCGAACCAGCCCTCGCCCAGCGGGCGCAGCAGCCCCAGCGACACCGCGCGCTCGAGCACCTTCGGGTCGCCGCCCCAGCGCTCCACCAGCTCGGCCAGCGGGACCTCGCGCCCCGGCTCCTCGAACGGCTCGCGCACCGCGCGGGTGAAGCGCAGCACCTCGTCGCCCTCCCCGCCCGCCGTCTCGAGCAGCTTGCGGATCCCCTCGAGGTTGAAGCCCTCGGTCTGCAGGTCGCGGATCTGCTCGATGCGCGCGACGTGCGCGGGCCCGTAGTAGCCGGTGCGCCCGCGCAGCTCGGGCGGCGGCAGCAGCCCGCGCGACTGGTGCGCGCGGATGTTGCGGACGGTCATCCCGGTCCGGCGGGCGAGCTCGTCGATCGTGAAGGTCTCGTCGGCGGCACCGGACATGCGTCACAGACTATCTACACGTTTAGATGTGACATGGATCGGTGATACATTGCCTCGCGTCATGATCTTCTCATCCCTCATCGCAGCCGGCGAGCCCGCGGGCGGCGCCGCGCTCGACCAGGTGGTCCTCGCCACCGCCGGCGCCACCGCCGTCACCGCCCTGCTGCTGTGGCTGTGCCTGGGCCACCGCAACGGCAGGGTCCCGCACCTCGGCCGCCTCGCCGGACGTGTCGCCGGCGTCACCGGCATGCCCGCATGGGTCGCGCTGCCGACCCTCGTCGGCGGCGTGTCGCTGCACGTCGCGCTGCTCGGCATGTACTGGGACATCGCGCTGCACATCGGCGATGGCCGCGACGAGGGCCCGCTGGCCAACCCGGCGCACTACCTGATCCTGATCGGCCTGTTCGGGATCTTCGCCGCCGGCGTGCTGGCGATCGCGCTGCCGCGCGCCGGCGAACGGCCCGGACCCGCGCCGCTGCGGATCGGGCGCGACTGGCACGCGCCCATCGGCGGCGTGCTCACGGCCGCGTGCGGCGCGTTCGCGCTCGTCGGCTTCCCGCTCGACGACGTCTGGCACCGCCTGTTCGGGCAGGACGTCACGCTGTGGGGCCCGACGCACCTGATGCTCATCGGCGGCGCCGGGATGACGCTGATCGGCCTCGCCGTGCTCGTCATCGAGGGCTCCTGGACCAACCGGCGCGCCCCGCAGCCGCAGCCCGAGCGCGCCCGCGCGCGGACCCTGCGGCACGTCGCGCTGATGGGCGGCCTGCTGATCGGGCTGTCGACGTTCCAGGCCGAGTTCGACTTCGGCGTCCCGCAGTTCCGCATGGTCTTCCAGCCGCTGCTGATCGCGTGGGCCGCCGGCTTCGCGCTCGTCGCCGCCCGCCTGTGGATCGGCCCGGGCGGCGCGATCGGCGCGGCACTGTTCTTCCTGGCAATCCGCGGGCTGGTGAGCCTGCTGGTGGGGCCCGTCTTCGGCGAGACGACGCCGTCGCTGCCGCTGTACCTGCCGGCCGCGCTGGCCATCGAGGCCGCGGCGCTGGCGATCCGGCGCCCGCTGGCGCTCGGCGTCGCCGGCGGCCTGCTGGCCGGCACCATCGGCATCGCCGGGGAGTGGGCGTGGACGCAGGTGGCGATGCCGCTGCCGTGGACGTCCGGGATCCTGCCCGAAGCGCTGATCCTCGCCGTCGCGGCCGGGCTCGCCGGCGGCCTGTTCGGCGCGCTGCTTGGAACCGGCCTGCGCGGCGAGCTGCCGCGGCCCCGCGTCGCCCGGCCCGTCGCACTCGCGGCGCTGGCGCTGCTCGCCGCGTGCGTCGCCGACGGCCTCGTCTCGCGCGGCGGGGCCGGCGAGCGCGCGACGCTCGAGATGGCGGCCGTGCGCGACGGCGCCGCCCACGCCCGCGTGCAGATCGACCCGCCGCCGCCGGCGGACGCCGCCTGGGTCACCGCCACGGCGTGGCAGGGCGGCGGCCTCGTCGTCGACCGCCTGCGGCGCGTCGCGCCCGGCGAGTACCGCACGACGCAGCCCGTGCCCGTCGACGGCGAGTGGAAGGCGCTCGTGCGCGTGCACAGCGGCCGGCAGCTGCTCGGCGCCCCGCTGCGCCTGCCCGAGGACCGCGTCATCCCGGCCGCGGGCGTCCCGATCCCGCGCGGCGAGGTCCGCCCGCTCACGCGCGACACGCAGATCCTCCAGCGCGAGCAGAAGGCCGGCGTCGCCCCGTGGCTGAAGCTGGCCGGCCCGCTCGTCGTGCTGCTGATCGCCCTCGGCTTCGCGGCCGCGCTGGCCTGGGGCGTGGGCCGGACCGGCCGCAGCCGCGTCAGCGCGCCAGCCGGCGCGCCGCCGCCCGGGGCGACGCCGCCGCCGACGCGATGGATCCCCACGGATCGCCCTCGCGCCGCAGGCGCTCCCCGACCGTCGCGATCGTGAACGGCCGCGGCCCCGCCGTCTCGACCTCGTCCCAGCGCAGCGGCACCGCCACCGGCGCGCCGGGACGGGCGCGCGGCGAGTAGGGCGCCACGACCGTCTGCGCCCAGCGGTTGCGCAGCACGTCGACGAACACCCGCTCGTCGCGCTCGACCTTGTGGAACTCGGTGGTGAGGCCCTCCGGCCACGCCTGCACCACGCGCGCGGCGAGGTCCTTCGAGAGCGCGAAGACGGCCGGGTACTCGAGCTCGCGCCGCAGCGGCGCGACCACGTGCAGCCCGCGCGAGCCGGTCGCCATCGCGAACGGCTCGAGGCCGGCGCCGCGCATCAGATCGGCGACGATGCGCGCGCCCGCGACGACGTCGGCCCAGCGGCGGTCGTCGGGCGGGTCGAGGTCGACGATCAGGCGGTCGGGGCGCTCCCGGCGGTCGAGCCGGCTCGTCGGCACGTGGATGGTGAGCGCGTTGTGCTGGGCCAGCAGGCGCAGCGTGGCCGGCTGCGTCGCCACCACGTGCGTGACCTCGCCGCCGCGCTTGGGCACGGTCGCGCGGCGGACCCAGCGCGGGAAGTACTGCGGGACCTGCTTCATGAAGTAGCCCTGGCGCCCGATCCCGCCCGGGAACACCTGCACCGACAGCGGCCGGTCGCGCAGGTGGGGCAGCATGGCCGGCGCCGCGCGCTCGAAGTGGGCGGCGAGGTCGGCCTTGGTGGGTCCGCCGTCGCCGAACAGCGCCTTGTCGGGACTGGAGAGCCGGACCTCGGGCATCCGTCCCCGTGTTCCCCGCCTGAGCGGGTAGCAAGTCCCCGTGCCCATCGTCGCCGTCCTGCACCACCTGGAGCGCCCGTTCCTCGGGCACGTCGCCACGCTGCGCGAAGCCGGCGTCACGCTCGACGAGCGGCGCCTGCGCGCGGGTGACGCGCTGCCCGACCGCGAGGCGATCGACGGCGCCGTCCTGCTCGGCGGCGAGCAGTCGCTGACCGGCGACGTCGCCGGCTTCGCCGGGGAGATGGCGTGGCTGCGCGAGGCGGTGGCGCGCGAGCTGCCCGTGCTCGGCATCTGCCTCGGCGGGCAGATGCTCGCCCGCGCGCTCGGCGGCGAAGTCCGCCGCGCCGGCCGCGTCGTCGAGTGGCGGGACCTCCCGCGGACCCCGGCCGGTGCCGAGGACCCGGTGTTCGGCGCGCTGCCGGATCCGGTGCCGGCGCTGCACTGGAACGAGGACGTCTTCGAGCCGCCGCCGGGGGCCGTCGAGCTGCTGGCGCGCGGCGGCCCGGGCGCCGAGGCCTTCCGCGCCGGCGCCTGCGCGTGGGGCGTGCAGTACCACCCCGACGTCGACCTGCCGACGCTCGAGGAGTGGTACGCGGAGTGGGGCGCCGACGTCGCCGCGGCCGGCCGCGACCTCGCGGAGATCCGGGCCGAGGACGCCCGCCGCGCCGGCGCGCAGGCTGCGGCCAGCCGCGCGCTGTTCGCCGCCTTCGCCCGCGAGGTCGCCCGTCGCGGCGCGTAGGCTCCGGCGCGATGGACGCCTTCGAGCGCCGCGAGTACGAGACGCCGGGCCTCGAGCCCGAGGACGTCGACCCGGACCCGATCGCCCAGTTCGGCCGCTGGTTCGCCGACGCGCGCGCCGCCGCCGTGGTCGAGCCCGAAGCGATGCTCGTCGCGACGGTGGACGCCGGCGGGCGGCCCTCGTGCCGCTACGTGCTGCTGCGCGGCGTCGACGAGCGCGGCTTTCGCTTCTTCACGAACTACGGGTCGGCGAAGGCGCGCGACCTCGACGCCAACCCGGCGGTCGGGCTCACCTTCGGGTGGCTGGAGATCCACCGCTCGGTGCGCGTGAGCGGCCGCGCCGAGCGGCTGCCGGCGGCCGAGAGCGACGCGTACTTCGCGTCGCGGCCGCGGGGCAGCCGCATCGGCGCCTGGGCCTCGCCGCAGAGCGAGGTGATCCCCGGCCGCGAGCTGCTCGACGCCGGTTACGCGGAGATGGAGCAGCGCTTCGCGGGCGTGCAGGACGTGCCCCGGCCCGACGGCTGGGGTGGCTACCTCGTGCGTCCCGACGCGATGGAGCTGTGGCAGGGCCGCGCCAATCGCCTGCACGACCGGCTGCGTTACCGCCGCGTGGGCGGCGACTGGGTCATCGAGCGGCTCGCGCCGTAGCGCGCGTCAGGCGGCTGCGATGGTGCCGCCGCCCGGCGGCGACAGCCAGTCCGAGCGCAGCGGGTAGGCCTCCATCCACTGCTCGAAGCGGTCCGACGGCAGCGGGCGCGAGATGTGGTAGCCCTGCGCGACGTCGCAGCCGAGCTCGGTGAGCCGGGCGAGCGTGCTCTGCGACTCGACGCCCTCGGCGACGGCGCGCAGGTCGAGGTTGTGCGCGAGGTCGATGATGGAGCGCACGATCGTCTCGTCGTTGTGGTTGGCGCTCATCTGCAGCACGAACGACTTGTCGATCTTGATCTCGTCGACCGGAAGCTGCTTGAGGTAGGCCAGCGACGAGTAGCCCGTGCCGAAGTCGTCGATGGCGAGCGTGATGCCGATGCTCGAGAGCTTCTCGAGCACGGCGCGCGAGCGCTCGGGGTCGCCGACGATCATCGACTCGGTGATCTCGAGCTCGAGCAGCGACGGGTCCACGCGCCAGACGGCGAGCAGCTCCGGGATGTCGTCGAGCAGCTGCGAGTCCAGGAACGAGCGCGCCGAGAGGTTGACGGCGACGCTCATCCGGTGGCCCTGCCCGCGCCAGCGCGCCACCTGCTGCAGGGCGAGGTTGAGCACCTGCTTGGTCACCGGCGTGATCAGCCCGGTGTGCTCGGCCATCGGCACGAACTCGTCGGGCATGATCAGGCCGAGCGAGGGGTGCTGCCAGCGGCAGAGCGCCTCCGCGCCGACGACGCGGCCGGTGGCGACGTCGACCTTGGGCTGGTAGTGCAGGACGAGCTCGTCGCTCTCGATCGCGCGCCGCAGCTCCCCCGCCAGCGCCAGCCGCTGCACCGAGTGCTGGTCCTGCTCGGTCTCGTACAGCTGCGCGCCGAGGTGGTCGGACTTCGCCACGTACATGGCGATGTCCGCGCGCTGCAGCAGCGCCTCGCCGTCCTCGCCGTGGTCGGGGAAGCAGGCGATGCCGATGGAGGCGCCGACCTCGAGCGTCAGCCCGTCGATCTCGAACGACGTGCCGAGCGCGGCGAGGATCTTGTCGGCGACGTCGACGGCGTACTGCCGGCCTCCGACCGACGGCAGCAGGACGGCGAACTCGTCGCCGCCCATCCGCGCCACCGTGTCCTCCGCGCGCAGCAGCGACGACAGCCGCTCACCGACGAGCTGCAGCAGGCGGTCGCCGTGATAGTGGCCGAGCGTGTCGTTGATCTCCTTGAAGTGGTCGAGGTCCATGACCATGACGGCGGTCGAGGTCTCGTGCCGGCGTGCGGATTCGATCGCCTGCCGGACGCGGTCGTGGAAGAGCACGCGGTTGGGCAGGCCGGTCAGCGCGTCGTGCAGCGCCTGGTGCTCCGACAGGACCGCCTGGCGGGTGTTGCGGTGGATGGCGACGATCGGCAGGGCCAGCAGCGGCAGCATCCCGACGGAGAACTCGCCGACGACCACCATCAGCGGCGCCAGCCCGAGCGCGAAGCCGGCGGTGGACGACTGGAGCAGGAAGTCCGACGCGAAGTAGGTCCAGATCGGATAGCCGCTGGAGAGCGCGATCACCGTCGCCACCAGGACGCTGTTGACGGCGAAGAAGATCAGGCCGCAGAGCAGCAGCAGCGGGAGGTCGGTACCGACGAAGGAGGCCAGCGGCGCGCGCGGGACGTCCGTCAGCGCGCCCATCACCAGCCCGGTCACGTACAGCGAGATCGCGTACTGGCCGACGTTGAACGACATCCGCATCAGCGACTTGCGCCGCGTGAGGTCGCCGATCAGCGATGCGATGCACAGCGCGGGCACCGCCGCGCCGGGACCGAACGCGATCAGCATCGCGAACGCGAACGCCGTCGACGTCAGCAGCTCGCCCTCCTGGCCCCGCAGGACCACGTTGATGGGCAGCAGCTCACCGACGATCACGGCGCCGAAGAGCACCCACAGCAGCAGCGGCGCGTGCGCCACCACCTCCGGCGTCTGCTGGGTGCCGACCAGG
>DATLGB010000199.1:0-13565 GCA_035540675.1 Solirubrobacteraceae bacterium
GCTCGCCGAGCTCGAGCTCGCGCCGCCGGGGGAGGGCGAGGTGCTCGTCCGCGTGGGCGCCGCCGGGCTGTGCCACTCCGACCTGTCGGTGATCGACGGGCCGCAGTCGCCGCACACCGGCACGAAGGCGAGCACGACGCGGTCGCCCGGCCGCAGCGTCCGCACCCCCGGTCCGACCTCCACCACGTCTCCGGCCGCCTCGTGGCCGAGCACCATCGGCATCACGCGCGGCCGCGACCCGTCGATCACCGACAGGTCGGAGTGGCACAGCCCGGCGGCGCCCACGCGGACGAGCACCTCGCCCACCCCCGGCGGCGCGAGCTCGAGCTCGGCGAGCTCGAGCGGGCGCGAGTCGGCGTACGGCGCCGGCGCGCCCATCCGGCGCAGGACGGCGCCGCGCACCCTCACGCCGCCACCAGGCGCTCGAGCGCCGCACGCAGCGGCGGCGGGATCTCGACCGGCCGGCGGGTGTCGCGGTCGACGAACACGTGGACGAACCAGCCCTCGGCGACCTGCTCCTCGCCGCGGAAGAGCCCGATCTCGTAGCGGACGCTCGAGCGGCCGAGCTTGCCCACGCGCAGGCCGGCGTCGATCGTGTCCGGGAACGAGACGGCGGCGGCGAAGCGGCAGTGGGACTCCGCGCACAGGCCGATCGCCGCGCCCGCGTGGATGTCGAGGCCGCCCTCGCGGATCAGCCACGCGTTGATGACGGTGTCGAAGTAGGAGTAGTACTCGACGTTGTTGACGTGGCCGTAGACGTCGTTGTCCTTCCAGCGCGTGGGGATGGACAGCACGTGGCGGTAAACGTCGCGGCTCGGCATCCGGCGCGCGGACGCTAGCGGGTGCCGCACGCTGACGCGGGGTGGTTCGACGCGCGCGCGGCGGGTACTTCACCTCCATGCCTCCGAAGACGTCCACCACCTGCCCCGCCTGCGGGAGCCTGCTGTTCGCCGGCACCTGCCTCGCCTGCCCGAGCAAGACGCCGCGCCGGTAGCGCGCCCGCCGCAGTGCCCCGGCCGCGCGCTTACACGGTCCTGACGCGCGGCGTGCGAACCTAGGGGCAAGCATGAGCTCGCTCTGGACCGATCGCCCCGCCGGCAGCGACCACGACTGGCTGGCGCCGCCGCCCCCGCCGCCGCTTCGGCGCTTCACGCCGCCGGCCCCGCCGCCGCCCCCGCGCCGGCGCCGCGGCCGCGCCGCGCTGGTGGCCGCTGCGGCCGCGCTCGTGCTCGGCGGCGCCGTCGTGGCCGGCACGCAGCTCGACGGCGACTCCCCCGCGAGCGAGGCGGCCGGCGTGCTGCCCGCCGCGGGCGGCCGCCCCGGCGAGACGCGCATCAACCAGATCTACGCCCGCGCGAGCCGCGGCGTCGTCTCCGTGCAGGTGACCGAGGGCTCGGGCCAGTCCTCCGGCACCGGCTTCGTCATCGACGCCGACGGCACGATCGTCACCAACGCCCACGTCGTCGGCAGCGCCTCCAACGTCCGCGTGCGCTTCGACGACAACGGCCGCCCCGTCACCGCCGAGGTGGTCGGGCGCGACGTCTCGACCGACCTCGCGATCCTGCGCGTCAACCCGCGCTCGGCCGGGACGCTGCACCCGCTGCCGCTGGCCGACTCCGACGACGTCAAGGTCGGCGACGCCGCCGTGGCCATCGGCTACCCGCTCGGCCTCGACAAGACCGCCACCGCGGGCATCGTCTCCGGCCTCGGGCGGCAGATCGAGGCGCCCAACGGCTTCAGCATCGACAAGGTCATCCAGACCGACGCGCCGATCAACCCCGGCAACTCGGGCGGGCCGCTGATCGACGCGCGCGGGCGCGTGATCGGCGTCAACTCGCAGATCGCCACCGCCGGCGGCGGCAACGGCAGCGTCGGCATCGGCTTCGCGGTGCCGTCCAACACGGTCCGCGACGTCGTGCCCAAGCTCAAGTCCGGGCAGGCCATCCGGCGGCCGTTCCTCGGCGTGTCCACGTCGCCGTCGCCCGACGGCCGCGGCGCCGTCGTGCGCACGGTCACGCCGGGCGGCCCGGCGTCGCAGGCCGGCCTGCGGCCCTCGGCCTCGCCGCTCGGGACCGACGGGGACGTCATCGTGGCCATCGACGGGACCGCGATCAGCGACCCCGACGACGTCGCGGCCGCGGTCAACGGGCACGAGGTGGGCGACGAGATCCGCGTCACCGTGCGCCGCGGGCGCGACGAGGTGACCCTCACGGTGCGCCTGGCGCAGCGGCCCGAGCGGGCGCCATGAGCTTCGAGACCCCGCTGGTCCTGGTCGCGCTGGTGGCGCTGCCGGTAGCGGCGTGGGCGTACGTCCGCGCCGAGCGGGGGCGGCGGGCGGCGTTCGCACCGCCGGCGCTCATGGCCTCCGTCCTGCCCCAGCGCCCGGGCTGGCGCCGGCACGCGCCGGTCGCCCTCTACGCGCTGGCCGCCGCCGTGCTCATCGTCGCGGTGGCCCGGCCGCAGGTGATGGCGACGGTGGCCGTCGAGCAGGCGACGGTGGTGGTCGTGACCGACCGCTCGGGATCGATGCTCGCGCGCGACGTCGCGCCCAACCGGCTCGTGGCGGCCCGCCGGGCCGCGTCCGCCTTCCTCGACGCGCTGCCGGAGAAGGTGCGGGTCGGCGCCGTCGCGTTCAACCACACGGCGCAGGTCATCCAGAGCCCGACGAGCGACCGCGAGGCGGTGCGCGAGGCGCTGTCGAACGTCGACGCCGCCGGCTCGACCGCCACGGGCGACGCCATCCAGAGCGCCCTGGCGCTGATCCGCGGCTCCCGCCGCCCGGGCGCGGCCAAGCCGCCGCCGGCCGCGATCGTCCTGCTGTCGGACGGCAAGTCGGTCCGCGGCTCGGATCCCGTCGTCGCGGCGCAGGCCGCCCGCGAGGCGCGGGTGCCGATCTACACGGTCGCGCTCGGGACGCCCGGCGGGACGATCGAGTCGCGCCGGCGCGACGGCAGCGTCCGCACGGTGCCCGTCCCGCCCGACCCGCAGACCCTGCGCGAGGTCGCCGAGCGCTCCGGCGGGCGGACCTTCGCGGTCGCCGACTCGGAGAAGCTCGCGCAGATCTACGAGGACCTCGGCTCGCAGGTGGCCACGGAGAAGCGCCCGCGCGAGCTGACCGGCACCGTGGCGGGCGGCGCGCTGCTGCTGATGGCGCTCGCCGCGCTCGCCTCGCTGCGCTGGTTCGGCCGCGTGATCTGACGCGGCCTGAAACGCGCGATCGCCCGGCGTGCCACCGCCGACGGGGGTGCGGCGGACGTCCGGCCTTAGGTGGCGCTGACGGCGTCTTTAGCTTCGCCTTCGCAAGGCGCCCTTGACTGGAGCGGGTGACCGCCTCCCCCCGACTGCAGCGGGCCGCCGCCACCCTGGCGCTGACCACGGGCGCCGGGCTGCTGGCGCTGTCCGCCAACGGCATCGCCTCCCTCGACACCACGCTGCGGGCCGCCGTCCCGGCGCGCGACGTCACCACCCGCATGGTCGTCGACGTCGACCGCGATCGCGGCGACTGCGGCGCGCGCGCCGTCCGGTTCCGGCCGGAGGAGCTCTAGGTGCGCGTCCTCGTGTGCGAGGACGAGCCGCGCGTCGCCGACGCGATCGCGCGCGGGCTGCGCCGGCAGGGCGCGGCCGTCGACGTCGCCGGCGACGGCGCCGCCGGCCTGACGAAGGCGCGCGTGCACCCCTACGACGTCGTCGTGCTCGACCGCGACCTCCCGGCCCTGCACGGCGACGACGTCTGCCGCGCGCTGGCCGCCGAGCAGCCCGAGACGAAGGTGCTCATGCTCACCGCCGCGCGCGGGCTCGACGACATGGTCGAGGGACTGTCGCTCGGGGCGGACGACTACCTGCCCAAGCCGTTCCGCTTCGCCGAACTGGTGGCGCGCGTGCACGCCCTCGCGCGGCGCGCCGGGGCCGCGCGGCCGCCCGTGCTGCGCCGCGGCGACGTCGAGCTCGACCCCGCCCGGCGGACCGCGAGCCGGGCCGGCCGCGACCTCGGCCTGTCGCCGAAGGAGTTCGGCGTGCTCGAGACGCTGATGGGCGCCGACGGCGCCGTCGTCAGCGCCGAGGAGCTCCTCGCCCGCGTCTGGGACGAGAACGTCGACCCGTTCTCCAACACGGTGCGGATGACCGTCATGACGCTGCGCCGCAAGCTCGGCGACCCGCCGCTGGTCCAGACGGTCACCGGCGCGGGCTACCGCGTCTGAGATGCGCCTGCGGCCGACCATCCGCCTGCGCCTGACCGCGCTCTACGGCGGCGTGCTCGTCGCCTGCTCGATCCTGCTGCTCGGCGTCACCTGGTGGCTGGTCACGGGCCACCTCGAGCGGACGCTGCCGGCGCCGCTGGCGGAGGCCGCCGGCCGCGACCTGCTCGCCCGCTTCGGCCTCGCGGTCGCCGGCGCGGCGCTGATCGCGGGCGGGCTGGGCTGGCTCACCGCGGGCCGCGCGCTGGCGCCCGTCCGGCGCATCACCGCGACGGCGCGGCGGGTCTCGGAGGAGCGCCTGGACGAGCGGATCGCGCTCGACGGCCCGCGGGACGAGCTGCACGAGCTGGCGGCGACGCTCGACGCGATGCTGGACCGCCTGCAGGCCGCCGTCGAGAGCCAGCGGCGCTTCGTCGCCAACGCCAGCCACGAGCTGCGCACGCCGCTGACCGTGATCCGGGCGGAGGCGGAGGTGACGCTGGCCGACCCCGACGCGACCGTGGAGGAGCTGCGCGAGATGGGGCGCGTCGTGATCGAGACGTCCGACCGCACCGAGGCGCTGCTCGACGGCCTGCTCGTGCTCGCCCTCTCCAACCGCGGCGCGCGGCGCCACGCGCCCGTCGACCTGCAGGCGCTCGCGCGACGCGCGCAGGCGGCGGCTGCCGCCGAGGCCGCGGGCGAGGGCGTCGGCCTGCACGTGGCGACGGCCCCGGCGACGGTCTACGGCGACGAGGCGCTGCTCGAGCGGATGATCGGCAACCTCCTCGAGAACGCGATCCGGCACAACCGCCGCGGCGGCGTCGCCGAGCTGGCGGTGCTGGCCGTCGACGGGCGCGCCATCGTGCGGGTGCGCAACGACGGGCCCGACGTCCCGCCGCAGGCGCTCGAGCGCCTCACCGCCCCGTTCGAGCGGCTGGATCGCACCGGCGGACGCCGCGGCAGCGGCCTGGGGCTGTCGATCGTGCGCGCCGTCGCCGAGGCGCACGGCGGCGCCCTGCGCCTGAGCGCGCGGCCGGGCGGCGGGCTCGAGGTCGAGGTCGCGCTGCCGGCGGCGGTGGCGGCGGCGCCCCCGTCAGCGTCCGCACCGGAACCGCTTACGCGGATCTGACGCCCTGGCGGGTACCGTCGGGTCATGTCCGACACGCACGTCCCGCCGCCCGACGACGCCGCCGACCTCGCGCCCGAGGCGCGCCGCGCCCTCCAGGCCGCCCTCTACGAGTGCAAGCGCGTCATCGTGGGCCAGGACGCGATGCTCGAGCGCGTGCTCGTGGCGCTGCTGACGGGCGGGCACGTCCTGCTCGAGGGCGTGCCGGGCCTGGCCAAGACGCTCACCGTCCGGACGCTCGCGCAGGTGCTCGGCGGCACCTTCAACCGCGTGCAGTTCACGCCCGACCTCGTGCCCGCCGACCTCGTCGGCACGCGCATCTGGCAGCCCGACCGTGGTGAGTTCCGGACCGAGCTCGGCCCCGTCTTCGCCAACCTGCTGCTGGCCGACGAGATCAACCGCGCGCCGGCCAAGGTGCAGTCGGCGCTGCTGGAGGTCATGCAGGAGCACCAGGTGACGATCGGCGGCGAGACCTACGGGGTGCCCGCGCCGTTCCTCGTGCTGGCCACGCAGAACCCGATCGAGTCGGAGGGCACGTACGCGCTGCCCGAGGCCCAGGTCGACCGGTTCCTGTTCAAGCTGCTCGTCGACTACCCGTCGATCGACGACGAGATCGCGGTCGTGGACCGCATGGTGGCCGCGCCGCCCGAGCCGCGCGAGGTGCTCCAGGTCGCCGACCTGCTGCGCTTCCGCGGGGCGGTCCGCGGCGTCTTCGTCGACCGCGGCGTGACCGCGTATGCGGTCCGGCTCGCCGACGCGACGCGGCACCCGGAGCGCCACGGCCTCGACGACGTCGCGCCGCTGATCGAGTTCGGCGCCAGCCCGCGCGCCTCGATCGGGATGATCCAGGCCGCGCAGGCGCTCGCGCTGCTGCGCGGGCGCGCGCATGTGACCCCGGTCGACGTGCGTGACCTCGCGCTCGACGTGCTGCGCCACCGGCTCGTGCTCTCCTACGACGCGCTCGCGGACGGCGTGCGCGCCGACGAGCTGCTGCACCGCGTGCTGCAGGTGGTGCCCGCGGGCCCGGTGCAGCACGGCTTCGTGGAGGCTGCGTGACGCGCGGCCGCCTGCGGCTCGTCGTCCCGCCCGGGCGCCAGGGGCCCGGTAGCCTGCCCGCCGGCGCCGTCGCCCGGCTCGACCTCGCGGTGTCCAAGCGCGCCGGCGGGGTGCTGCCGGGCGAGCACCGGACGCTCGGCGTCGGCACCGGCACCGAGCTCGCGCAGCTGCGCCCGTACGAGCCCGGCGACGACTTCCGCCAGCTCGACGCGGCGGCCAGCGCGCGCACCGCGATCCCGCACGTGCGCCAGCAGGTGCCCGAGCGCGCGATGACGACCTGGGTGGTGCTCGACGTGTCGCCGTCGATGGCGTTCGGCACCGGGCAGCGGCTCAAGAGCGACGTGGTCGAGGGCGTGGCGACCGTGACCGCCCAGGTGGCGGTCCGCCGCGGCGGGCGGATCGCGGTGGTCGCCGCGGGCGCGCCGGAGAGCCTCACGCTGCCGCCCCGCGGCGGCCGCGGCGCGCTCGCCGCCGTCCGGCGGCTCGTGCAGGACGGCGTGGGCCCCGACCAGGAGGCCGCCGGGCTGACGCTCGCGGGCGCGCTCGACCGCGTGCGCCGCCTGGCCAGCGCACCGGGGCTGGTGGTCGTGGCCTCCGACCTGCGCGACGGTGGCTGGGAGAAACCGCTGCGCGCGCTGTCCACCCGCCACAGCCTGATCGTCTGCGAGGTCGTCGACCCGCGCGAGGCCGAGCTGCCCGACGCCGGGCAGCTGCTGCTGGTCGACCCCGAGACCGGCCGGCAGGTCGAGGCGCACACCTCCGACCCGCGCGTGCGCGCGGCCTACGCCGCCGCCGAAGCGCAGCGGCGCGCCGCCGCCGCCGAGGCGCTCCGCCGCGCCGGCGCCGACCACGTGGTCCTGTCCACCGACTCCGACTGGCTGCGCGAGCTGGCGCGGCGGCTGCGATGAGGCTCGGCGACCCGGTCAACCTGCTGGCGCTGCTGGTGATCCCGCTGGTGCTCAGCGTCGCCATCCTCGACCGGCGCCGGCGCCGCCGCTACGCGATCCGCTTCCCCGGCGCCGCCGTGCTGGCGTCGGTGGTGGGCGGCCGCCGCAGCTGGCGGGCGTTCATGCCCCCGCTGCTGCTCGCCCTGTCGGCCGCGGCGCTGGCCGTCGCGCTCGCGCGGCCGACGGCCACCGGCGCCGAGCCCGTGGAGAAGGCGTCGGTCGTGCTCGTGATGGACCACTCGGGCTCGATGGACGCCGACGACGTCGCCCCGACGCGCATAGCGGCGGCCCGCGACGCCGCCAACCGCTTCCTCGACCGCGTGCCGGAGGAGCTGCTGGTCGGGTTCGTCGGGTACTCGGAGGCGCCGCAGATCGTGGTCGAGCCGACCACCGAGCACGACACGATCCGCCAGGCGCTGGGCGCGCTCGACGCCGACGGCGGCACCGCGACCGGCGACGCGCTCAACGTGGCGCTGGACCGCCTCGAGGCGCGCCGCGGCAAGGACGGGCAGATCGCGCCCGCGGCCATCGTCCTGCTCTCCGACGGCAAGACCACCGCGGGGTCGGACCCGGTGACGGCGGCGCGGCGCGCCGGACGGCTGAAGATCCCCGTGTACACCGTGGCGCTGGGGACGCCGAACGGGGTCGTCGTCGCCGGCCCGTTCCAGCAGGCGATCCCGGTGCCGCCCGACCCCGGCACGCTGCGCGAGATGGCGCGGGCGTCCGGCGGCTCCGCCTACAGGGTCGAGGACGCCGGCGAGCTCGACTCGATCTACCAGCGCCTCGGGTCGCGCATCGGCGTGCGCCGCGTGCGCCGCGAGGTGTCTGCGGCGTTCGCCGGTGCCGGCCTGCTGCTGCTGATCGGCGCGCTCGGGACCGGCCTGCGCTGGCGCGGGCGCGTCGCGTAGCGTTCGCGGCACCGATGGCCCGCTGGTGCGACGTCGAGGCCCAGGCGCCGGAGCTCGCGGCGCGGGCGCGCGCGTGCCTGGACGCGCACGCGCACAAGACGATCGCCACCCTGCGGCGCGACGGGTCGCCCCGGATCAGCGGCACGGAGCTGACGTTCCGCGACGGCGACGTGTGGCTCGGGAGCATGTGGCGCGCGGTGAAGGCGCTCGACCTGCGCCGCGACGGCCGCTTCGCGCTGCACAGCGCGTCCGACGACCCGCCGGGCTGGCAGGCCGACGCCAAGCTGGCCGGCGTGGCGGTCGAGGTGACCGATCCCGAGGTCGTGCGCGCGGTCAACGGCCCCAACGTGCCGGGAGGGCGCTCGCACCTGTTCCGGCTCGACGTGCGCGAAGTCGTGGTGACGCGGCTCGGCGAGCCCGCCGACCACCTCGTGATCGAGGCCTGGCACGAGGGACGCGGCATCACGCGCCTGCGGCGCTGAGGCCAAGAGGCACCCCGGCGCGCGCTTCCACCGGCCCCCGCCGCGAACCCCGTAAACTGGATCGGGAATGAGAGAGATCTTCTCCTTCCCGCGCACCATCAACGAGAAGGCCGCCCGAGTGGTCGCCGGCGTCGTCGCACTGACGGCGCTGGCGGCGCTGCTCACGGACGCGCGCTGGCTGCTCGTCCCCCTCGCCTACGGGTTCTGGGCGCGCGTGCTCACCGGGCCCACGCTCAGCCCGCTCGGGCGCCTCGCCAGCCAGGTCGTCGCCCCCCGCCTCGGCGAGCCCAAGACCGTGTCCGGCCCGCCGAAGCGGTTCGCGCAGGCCATGGGCGCGGCCATGACGACGGCAGGCGCCGTCGCCGCCCTCGGCTTCGGAGCCGACGGCGTCGCGGACGCGCTGCTGGTCGCGCTGCTCGCGGCCGCGACGCTCGAGGCGGTTTTCGCCTACTGCCTGGGCTGCAAGATCTTCGGCCTGCTGATGCGCACCGGCGTGATCCCGGACGCGATCTGCGCCGAGTGCGCGGACATCTGGTCGCGGCCCGGGATGACGGCCGGCCGTCCCGCGTCGTCGCGGTAGGCCGGCCGCTCCAGGCGCTACTTCGCCCTGACCTTGCCCGTCTGCGCGACGGCGGAGCCGTCGGACGCCTTGCCGGTCAGGCTCACCGTGTAGGTGCCCTTCTTGAGCTTGCGGCGCAGCTTGACCGCCACCTTGCGCGTTCCGGGCTCGAGCGTCGCGGCCTTGCCGGTGCCGACGGTCTTCTTGCCCTTCTTGAGGGTGATCTTCGCGCCGCTGATCGCGCCGCCGTCGACCTTCAGCGCCAGCGTCGCCTTCTTGCCGCGCAGCTTGGCCGAGGTGAAGGACACGGTCGGCTTGGCGGTCGGCGGCGCGGTGGTGCCGTCGCCGGTCGCGGGGGCGCCCGCGTTGCCGGGGGTGCCCGTGGTCGTCACGACGACGTCGTCGAGGTACCAGCCGCACGGCTGCGAGACGGGCCGGTTCTCGGTGCCGTAGGTCAGGTTGAAGCGCAGGACGATCTTGTGGCCGGCGTACTGCTGCAGCGACGCCGAGAGCTTCTCGAAGGGCTCCTGCAGCGTGATGTCGGGGCGCGTCGGGTCGCAGGCCTGCGGGTCGGTCTCGCCGGCCGCCGTGTTCTGGACCGTCTCGCTCTTGATGCGGCGGAACTTGCCGACGGTGCCGTCGTCGGCCAGCGCGACCTCGAGGCTGCCGGAGTCGTCGCCCTCGTTCTGCCACAGCGACCAGTAGTCGATCGTCGTCGTACCGTCGGCCGGGATCAGGATCGACTGCTTGAGCGTCAGCAGCGACTCGCCGGCGATGACCGTGGGCGGCGGCGACCAGTTCTGCGGCTGCATGCCGGTCCAGAAGGACGTCGCGCCGCCATTGGCCTGGTTGCCGCGCAGCTTGCGCGCGCCGGAATCCGACTTCTGCCAGGGCTCGATGTTGGAACCGGGCTCGTTGACGCTCCACTTCGCGTCGACCGCGCCCTCCGCATCCTCGGTGAAGATCGTCGTGGCCGCCGGAGCGGCGGACGGGAGCGCGAGCGCGGCGACCGCGACCGTCCCGGCGATGATGGCGTGAATCCTCGTGTGGTTCCGCATTGCCGCGTGAAACGGCCCCCGCAGCGGAAACTGGCGCCCGCGCCTGAAATGGTTGTACGCGCAACGAACTTCCGCTACACTTGATTGCGCTGACAAGCAATCTGGAAGGCAGACCACATGCGGCTCGAAGGCATCCACCACATCAGCGCCATCACGGGCGACGCCCGGCGCAACGTCGACTTCTACACCGGCGTGATGGGCCTGCGGCTCGTGGCGAAGTCCGTCAACCAGGACGATCCGAGCGTCTACCACCTCTTCTACGGCGAGGAGGCGGGCCGCCCCGGCGCGGACATGACCTTCTTCGAGTACCCGCACGCGATCCCGGGCCGGGCCGGCGCCGGCATGGTGCACACCATCGTCTGGCGCCTCGGCTCGCCGGCCGCGCTGGCCTTCTGGGCCGAGCGCCTGGCGGACAAGGGCGTCCCGTTCGAGCGCGTCGGCGGCCGCCTGCGCTTCGCCGACCCGGAGACGCTCGCCCACGAGCTCAAGGTCGCCGACGTCCCGGAGGAGCCGCTCGTCGCCGACCACCCGGAGATCCCCCGCGAGCTCGCCCTGCAGGGCTTCGACGGCGTCCGCGCCTACAGCTTCTCGCCCGAGCACAGCGCCGTCGTGCTCGAGAAGCTGCTCGGCGCGCGCAGGCTGGGCGACGACACCTGGGAGGCGCGCGGCGACGCCCGCGGCGGCACGATCACCTTCGATCCCGCCCCCGAGGAGCCCGGCCGCCAGAGCGCGGGCACCGTCCACCACATCTCCTGGGGCACCACCGCGGCCGACCACCCGCGCTGGGACGCGCTGATCCGCGAGGGCGGCGTCCCGAGCTCGGGGATCGTCGACCGCCACTACTTCAAGTCGATCTACTTCCGCGAGCCGGGCGGGATCCTCTACGAGATCGCCGACGACGAGCCCGGCTTCACGGTCGACGGGCCGGTGGAGGAGCTCGGTACGCGGATCATCCTGCCGCCGCGCTTCGAGCCGCAGCGCGAGCGCATCGAGGCGCGGCTGACGCCGCTGCCGGACCCGCGCGCCGGCTGGAGCCGCGCGTGAGCGCCGGGCGGCACGAGCGCGGCGACGGCGGCCGCTTCCGCCGCCAGCAGAGCCGCTTCCGCGACTGGGTCACCGCCGACGGCTCGTCGGGCTTCCCCGCCGAACCGGGCCGCTACCACCTGTACGTGTCGCTCGCCTGCCCGTGGGCGCACCGGGCCGTCATCGTGCGGATGCTCAAGGGGCTCGAGGACGTCGTCGGGATGTCGGTCGTCGACCCGATCCGCGACGAGCGCGGCTGGGCGTTCCGGGACGTGCCCGGCGCCACGCCGGACCGCGTGAACGGGTGGTCGTACCTGTCGGAGGCCTACGGCGCCAGCGATCCCTCCTTCGGCGGGCGCGTGAGCGTCCCGGTGCTGTGGGACACGCGCACGCGCCGGATCGTCTCCAACGAGTCCGCCGACATCGCCGTGATGCTCAACGAGGCGTGGGACGAGTGGGCGGGGAACCCGGCGCTCGACCTGTACCCGCGCGAGCTGCGCGACGAGATCGATGAGCTCAACGCGCTCGTCTACGACACGGTCAACAACGGCGTCTACAAGGCCGGCTTCGCCACGACCCAGGAGGCCTACGAGGAGGCCGTGCACCCGCTGTTCGAGACGCTCGACCGGCTCGAGTCGCGCCTGGCGGAGCGGCGCCACCTGTTCGGCGACGCGCCGACGCTGGCGGACTGGCGCCTCTTCACGACGCTCGTGCGCTTCGACGCCGTCTACGTCACCCACTTCAAGTGCAACCTGCGCCGCGTCCGCGACTACCCGAACCTCTCGGGGTACCTGCGCGACCTGTACGCCGTTTCCGGCGTGGCGGCCACGGTCGACTTCGACCACATCAAGCGCCACTACTACATGACGCATCCCGGCATCAACCCGAGCCGGATCGTCCCGGTCGGCCCCGTCGTCGATCTGACGGCGCCGCACGGGCGCGAGGCACTGGCGGCGCGCGCGGCTGGGTAGCGGAGGGGCATGTCCCCCTTCCTGCGAGGCGCCGCGCTCGGCGCCGCCAGCGGCCTGGCCGGCGCCGCCGCGATGGCCGGCGCCGCCAAGCTCGAGCAGCTCGCCACCCGCCGGCCCGACTCATACGTCCCCGCCCACACCCTGGCGCGGTTGCTGGGCCTGCCCGACCCGGACGCCGACCGCTGGCCGCGCAACATGGCGATGCACTACGGGACGGGGGCCTTCGCGGGCGCGCTGCGCGGCCTCATGGCCGCCGCCAACCTGCGCGGCCCGGCCGCCTCGCTGATGTTCACCAACCTGCGGCTGAGCATCGACCAGACGCTCGAGAACGCGACGGGCACGGGCGCGCCGCCGTGGACGTGGCCGCGGGACGAGCTCGTGATCGACGTCGCGCACAAGGCGGTCTACGCCCTCACCACCGGCGCGCTCGCCGACGCGCTCGTGCCCGCGGCGCCCGGCAGCTCTGCCGAGCGCCGGGCGCTCGGCAGCCGCCTGAAGGGCTTCGCCTGACGCCGGCGCTCAGCCCGCCGCCGGCAGGCGCTGCGCCGCGTGCGGGCCGCCGTGCTCGCCGGCGGCGTCCGAGCCGACCAGCTCGGCGAGCAGCACGGCGCTGCCGAAGACGAAGCCGACCGCCGCGATCACGCCGACGACCCGCGGCGAGGGACCGCCGTGCACGCCGGTCTGGTGGATGACGGCGTGGCCCTTGCCGCGGCCGATCAACCAGCGGTTGACGGGCAGCGCGACAGCCCCGGCGACGACGAGCGCGAACGAGAGCGTGCCCCAGAACAGCAGGCTGCCGACGCCGGCCTCCATCGCGCCGGGCACCGCCAGCATCACCGCGTTGTCGATGATCTCCATCGTCGCGATGCTGAGGGTGTCGGCGGCCAGCGCGATCGGGACGACGGCCGACAGCGCGAAGCCGGCGCGCAGCAGCGGCAGGGACGTCAGCCCGTAGCCGAACAGGAACGCGAGCCCGACGGCGAGCGCCACCGTCCCCCACTCGGAGAACCCGAGCGCGGTCCCGATCACCATGCCGAGCACCTCGCCGATCGCGCACCCCGTGAGGCAGTGCAGCGTGGCGCTGAGGGCGACGCTCGTGAGCGCACCGCCCGACGTGGGCATGTCGTGGTCGTGTCCGTGGTGGTCCATGGCGCGGCAATGATACCCCCCTGGGGTATCTATTGTCAAACCCCGCTGCACCGTGAGGGGGTCGCGGGTGGGCGCCCCGGGGTATCGGGCGCCCACCCGCGACCCCCTCAC
>DATLGB010000200.1:0-20956 GCA_035540675.1 Solirubrobacteraceae bacterium
TTCGGGGGGAGGGGGGAGGAGGGAAGCTGTGGTGCGACTAGGAGAGCGAGTGGCGCTCGTAGCCCCCGAAGCCCGGCCGCGAGTCCGCGCCGTACTTCGAGATGAGCTTGCTCATGGCCCCGATCGCCGCGAACGAGAGTGCGATGGAGACGATGGTGATCATGCACTCAGTATCGGACATTGTGAGCCATCGGGGTAGGCTCTCTTGTCTTCGGGGTCGGAAGGCTGAGCCTATGGGAGCCGTCCAGCGGGAAGCGCCCGCTGCCGGTACCCTCAGAGCGTATGGCGACCGGGGCGACGACGGCCGAAGAGGAGTACCTGCAGACCATCTTCTGGTTGCAGGAGGCCGGGCTGCCGATGACGGCCGCCAACGTCGCCCGCGCGATGCAGCTCTCGGCGCCGACGGTCCACGAGATGATCGGGCGCCTCGAGCGTCACGGCTACGTCCGCCGGGACGCCGGCAAGCGCCTGGAGTTCACGCCGGACGGGCTCGAGCACGCGCGCCAGATCGTCCGGCGCCACCGGCTGATCGAGCGCTTCCTCACCGACGTCCTCGGGATCCCCTGGGACGAGGTCCACGAGGAGGCCGAGCGGCTCGAGCACGCGATGTCGCCCGTGCTGGAGGAGCGGATGCTGGCGGCCATCGGCGACGCCCGCACCTGCCCCCACGGCCATCCGATCGAGGCCGGCAACCGCATCGAGGGCGTACCGCTGGCCGACGTCGAGGCCGGCGCGCGGGTGCGCATCCTGCGCTTCGAGAACGAGGCCGAGGACCTGCTGCACTACCTGAAGGCGTCCGGGCTGGAGCCCGGCGAGGAGGGGGAGCTGTCGTCGACGGACGCGTACGAGGTCACCGTCAGCTTCGGCTCGCGCGACGCGACCGTGACGCGGTCGGTCGCCGAGACGGTGTCGGTGGTGGCCGATCCGTCGCCGCCGCCGCGGACGGCGCTGCCCGAGCAGCTCGTGCTCGCGCGCGACCGCTACGGCCGCTGACGCGCCGCGCCGTCCTGCTCGCGGCGCTCGCGCTGGCGGGTTGCGGCGGCGCCGAGGCGGCGACCGGCAACGGATTCTCCGCGAAGCCCCCCGGGCGGCCGGGCGGACGAGACCGACAACGCCGAGACCCGCACCGGCACCGACTTCCAGGCCGTCTACGAGGGCACGCCGGTGCAGGGCATAGCCCCGATCCTCACCGTGACCAGCGTGCAAGCGGCGCCTGAGCGGTCGCCGGAGGCGGCCGCCCGCACGGCCCGCATCGCCGTCGACCGGCGTTTCGCCTAGGCCGATCCGACCGAAGTGCTGGGGGCCGAGCTCGACGGCGAGCCGGCTCTCCGGTTCGATTACGGCAGCTAGCTCGCTGCGGCGCGGCCGAGGTGGTCGACCGCGGCGTCGAGCTGGGCGTCGGTCAGGTAGGGCGCCGGGCCGAGGCGCAGGTAGGTGCCGCGGCTGTCGGTGAGGACGCCGCGAGCGGCGAGCTCGCGCTGGAGGGTCTCCGCGTTCGCGGCGCGCAGTGCCAGGAACCCGCCGACGTCCGGGTTCTCCCGGTCGCGGGTGACGACGTCGTCGGGGAGGCCGAGCGCGTCGAAGCGCTGGGCCAGCCGCACGACCTGCTCGCGGTAGCTCTCCGGCAGCGTCTCCGGCGTCAGCCCCTGCTCGGCGAAGAAGTCCATGACGCGCGCGGCGCGGTAGTGCGCCGTGGGGTCGTAGGTCGACCCGGCGAAGCGCTCGGCGCCGCGGCCGTAGCCCACCTCGGGGTGGCGCGTGTCGGCGGCCAGCTCGGCGAACTCGGCGAACCAGCCGGTGAGGACCGGGCGCATCTCCTCGGCCTGCGGCGGCAGGCGCAGGAAGCAGTTGCCCTCGCCGAGCTGGAGGTACTTGTAGCCGCCGCCGACGACCCAGGCGTCCTCCAGCCCGTCGATGGTGAGCCGGACCGGGCCGAGCGCGTGGTAGGCGTCGACGAGCAGCTCCGCGCCGCGCTCGCGGTACGCGCGCAGGAGCTCGGGCAGCCCGGGGACGACCGCGGAGTCCTCGAACAGCACGGCGGACACGAGCACCGCGGCGGTGCGGCCGTCGACCTCCGCGGCCAGCCGCTCGGCGAGCGTCGCCGCCGGCCGCGCCGGCACGCACACTACGTCGAGCCCCTCCTCGCGGAAGCGCCCGAGCTGCCGGCGCAGCGTGTGGAACTCGCCGTCGGTGCTGACGAGTCGCGGGCGGCGCCGCAGGTCGAGGGCCGAGAGGAAGCGCAGCACCAGCTCGTGCGTGTTCTGGCCCAGCGCGATCTCGGCGCCCGGCTCGCTCAGCCACAGCCGGAAGCCCTCGCGAACGCGCTCGGCCTTGGCGAACGCGCGGCCCCACTTCTCGTCGACCTCGAGCGCCGCGTCGTCGAACGCCTCGAGCTGCCCCTCGCGGCCCACGTCCGGCCACGCCTGGTGCGAATGGCCGGAGAGCAGCAGCCGCTCGCCAACGCGGAAGCGGGAGTAGTGCGCGGCGAGGGCCTGACGGTCGAACGTCACTGCGACGTATTGTTCGCACATCAACGTCGGCGTCGGACTCCCGAACTCGATCCCCGGCGCGAGCGGCGAGCTGCTCGTGGACTGGGCTCGGCGCGCCGACGGCGGCCCGTTCACATCGCTCGGCGTGCTCGACCGGCTGGTCTACGACAGCTACGACCCGTTCGCGGCGCTGGCCGCGGCGGCCGCGGTGACCGAGCGCGCGAAGCTGGTCACGATGATCGCCATCGGCCCGCTGCGCAACGCGGCGATGCTGGCCAAGCAGGCGCAGTCCGTCGACCGGCTGTCGGACGGGCGCCTGGTGCTCGGCCTCGCAACGGGCGCCCGGCGTGACGACTACGACGCGGCCGGCGCGGAGCACCGCACGCGCGGGCGCGTTCTCTCCGAGCAGCTCGTCCACCTGCGCGAGGACGGCCTGCGGCAGGACATGGAGATCCTCGTCGGGGGCACGTCGGGCCAGGCGATACAGCGGATGGCGCGCCACGGCGACGGCTACGTGCACGGCGGCGGGCCGCCGCGCGCGTTCGCCCGCGCCGCCGCCGCGGCGCGGGCGGCGTGGAGCGACCTCGGCCGGCCCGGCCGTCCGAAGCTGTGGGGCCAGGGCTACTTCGCGCTGGGCGGGGAGGACGCCGGCGAGGCCTACCTGCGCGACTACTACGCGTTCACCGGCCCGTTCGCCGAGCGCATCGCCGCCGGCCTGCTCACCAGCGGCCGGGCGATCAAGGACTTCGTCCGCGGCTACGCGGAGGCCGGCTGCGACGAGCTCGTCCTGCTGCCCGCGGTGGCCGACCCGGAGCAGCTCGACCGGCTGGCGGAGGTGGTGGCGGCGTGAAGGTCACCGTGGTCGGCGGCGGGCCGTCCGGCCTGTACCTCGCGATCCTGCTCAAGAAGGCCGATCCGTCGCACGAGGTGACGGTGCTGGAGCGCAACGCGCCCGGCGCGACGTTCGGCTGGGGCGTCGTCTTCTCCGAGGAGACGCTGGGCGCGCTGCGCGACGCGGACGCGCAGACGCACCTGGAGATCACGGACTCGTTCGCCCGCTGGGACACGGTCGACGTGCGCTACCGGGGGAAGCTGATGCGCTCGCGCGGCCACGCGTTCAGCGCGATCGCGCGGCGGCACCTGCTCGGCATCCTCCAGCGCCGCGCGCACGGGCTGGGCGTGGACCTGCGCTTCGAGCACGAGGTTCCCGACCCGGTCGCGCTGACCTACGAGTGCGACCTGCTGGTCGGCGCCGACGGCGTCAACAGCACGGTCCGGCGCGCCTTCGGCTTCGAGGCCGTGGTCGAGCCGCAGGGGTGCCCGTACGTCTGGTTCGGCACGGACCTCGTGCTGGACGCGTTCACCTTCGTCTTCAAGCAGACCGAGCACGGGCTGGTGCAGGTGCACGCGTACCCCTTCGACGAGCACACGAGCACGTGGATCGTCGAGTGCCCGGAGCCCGTGTGGCGCGGGCTCGGGCTCCACGCGATGAGCGAGCAGGAGAGCATCGCCTTCTGCGAGCGCCTGTTCGCCGAGGAGCTGGAGGGCCACCGCCTGCTCTCCAACCGCTCGCTGTGGACGCGCTTTCAGCGCGTGCGCAACCGGACCTGGCACCGGGAGAACGTCGTGCTGCTCGGCGACGCCGCGCACACCGCGCACTTCTCGATCGGCTCGGGGACCAAGCTGGCCATGGAGGACTCGATCGGCCTGGCGCAGGCGCTCAGCACGCACCACGCGATGCCGGCCGCGCTGCTGGCCTACGAGCTCGAGCGCGGGCCGGTGGTCGAGCGCTTCCAGTCGGCGGCCGACGACAGCGCCGCCTACTTCGGCCGCGTCGGCCGCTACGCGGACCTCGCGCCAATCCAGTTCGGGTTCAACCTGCTCACCCGCAGCGGCCGCGTCAGCCACGCGAACATGGTCCGCCGCGACCCGGACTTCGTGCGCGTGCTCGACGGCTGGCTGGCCGGCAGCGCCCGCGGCATCGCCCCGCCGCCGGCCTTCGCGCCGCTCACGCTGCGCGGACTGGAGCTGCCCAACCGGATCGTGGGCGAGCTGCCGGGTGCCGCGCTGACGCCGTCGCCGTTCACCGCCGTCTCTCCCGAGGGGCGGATCTCGCCGGACACGCCGCTGGCGGCCGACGCGGGCGAGGCGTCGATCCTGCGGCTCGGGCACGCCGGCGCGCGCGGCGCCACGCGGCCGCGCGCGGAGGGGGCCGACCTCCCGCTGCGCGATGGGGCGTGGGAGCTGCTCGCCGCCGCCGCGAAGCCGTACGCGCCGTGGAGCGCCGTCCCGCGGGCGATGGGCGAGGACGACATGGCGCGCGTGCGCGACGACTTCGCGGCCGCGGCGCGGGCCGCCCGCGCGCAGGTGCTGGAGCTCGACTTCTCCCACGGCTACCTGCTCGGCGGCTTCCTGTCGCCGCTCACCAACCCATCGGGCGACCGGCTGCGCTTCCCGCTGGAGGTGCTCGAGGCGGTCCGCGGGGAGTGGGACGGGCCGCTCTCGGTGCGGCTGTCCGTGACGGACTGGGCGCCGCGCGGCAACACGGTCGAGGACGGCGTGCGGACCGCGCGCGAGCTGGCCGCGCACGGCGCCGACCTGATCCACGTGGTGGCGGGCCAGACGGTCTACAACGCGCGGCCGGACTACCGCCGAGGCTACCTGACCTCGCTGAGCGACCGCGTGCGCAGCGAGGCTAAGGTGCCGACGCTGGTCGGCGGCCACCTGACGACGCTCGACGAGGCGAACACCATCATCGGCGCCGGGCGCGCGGACCTGTGCCTGCTGGAGATCCCGCCGTCGCACCTGGAGGCGGTGGCGGCCGAGCCCGAGCGCGCGGTCGCGCTGGCGTGAGGTTCGCCGAGCTCACCTCCCCCCAGGCCGGCGCGCTGCGCGACCAGGGCGCCGTCCTGCTGCTCCCGGTCGGGGCCGTCGAGCCGCACGGGCCGCACGCGCCGCTCGAGACCGACACGATCATCTCCATGGGGATGTGCGATCGCGCGGCGGCCGCTCTGGAGGGCGAGGTCCCCGTCGCCGTGCTGCCGCCGCTGCACTACGGCGTGACCCGCTACGGCGCCGCGTTCCCCGGCGCCGTCTCCATCCGCGAGGAGACGCTGCACGCGCTCGTCACCGACGTCCTCGCCTCCCTGCGCGAGCAGGGCTTCGAGCGCGTGGTGGTCGTCAACAACCACTTCGAGCCCGAGCACGCGGAGGTGCTGCGGCGGGCCACCGCCGAGGCGGGGGCGGCCTACCTGGACCTCGTGCGCCGCCGCTACGCCGAGCGCCTGGGCGAGGAGTTCCGCTCCGGCGCCTGCCACGCCGGCCGCTACGAGACGTCGCTGGTACTGGCCGACCGGCCGGCGCTGGTCGACCGCGAGCGCGCCGGCGCGCTGCCCGCCGTCCCGGTCGACATGCCCGCGGCGATGCGCGACGGCCGCACCGACTTCGTCGCCATGGGGATGGAGGACGCCTACTGCGGCGCGCCCGCCGAGGCGTCCGCCGCGGAGGGCGAGGAGCGCTTCGCGGCGCTGACCGAGATGCTCGTCGAGGCGATCCGGGCGTGCTGACCTACGACGACATCCCGGTCGAGTTCAACCTCGCCTCGCACTTCGTCGACCGCCACGTCGAGGAGGGCCGCGGCGACCGGACCGCGCTGACGACCGACGAGCGCCGCTGGAGCTACGCGGAGCTGGCCGAGCTGACCAGCCGCACCGCGCACGTGCTGCGCGAGCTCGGCGTGCGCGCGGAGGAGCGCGTGCTGCTCGTGCTCGCCGACAGCCCGCAGTTCGTGGCCGCCTGGTACGCCGTGCTGAAGCTCGGCGCGGTCACGGCGGAGGCGTACACGTTCCTGCCGCCCAAGGACTACGCCTACTACCTCGACTACACCCGCGCCCGCGTGTGCGTGACCGACGCCGCCACGCTCGAGCGCGTGCGCGAGGCGGCGGCGGCCTCGCGCTGGCTGGAGCGGCTGCTGGTGGTGGGCGCCGAGCCGGGCGATCTGCGGGAGAACGAGGAGCACTTCGAGACGCTGGCCGACGGTGCGCCGGCGACGTTCGAGGCGGCGCCGACGACGCGCGACGACATCGCCATCTGGAAGTTCACCACCGGCAGCACGGGCGCGCCGAAGGCCTGCGTGCACCCGATGCACAGCCCGCTGCTGAGCTGCGACTGGTACGCGACCGGGGTGCTCGGCATGCGCGAGGACGACGTCGTGCTGCCGGTCCCCAAGCTGTTCTTCGGCTACGCGCGCGACATGGCCGCGCTGTTCCCGTTCCAGTCGGGCGGGGCCGGCATCGTCTTCGGCGAGCGGACGACGCCCGAGCGCATCTACGAGCTGGCCGAGCGCCACCGGCCGACGATCCTCGTCAACGTCCCCACGATGATGAGCGCGATGCTCGCCGACCCGCGTCCGGAGGCGCTGTCCTCGCTGCGGCTGTGCACGTCGGCCGGCGAGGCGCTCCCGGCCGAGCTGCATCGCCGCTGGCTGGACGCGTTCGGCGTCGAGGTGCTGGACGGGATCGGGTCCTCCGAGGCCTACCACATCTACATCTCCAACCGGCCGGGCGCCGCGCGCGTCGGCAGCACGGGCCAGGTCGTGCCCGGCTACCGCGCGCGGGTGGTGGACGAGACCGGGAACGACCTGCCGGACGGCGAGATCGGGCGGCTCCACGTGGAGGGCGACACCGCGGCGCTGATGTACTGGAACGCGCACACCAAGTCCAAGGCGACATTCGCCGGCGACCTGGTCATGACCGGCGACCTGTTCGCGCGCGACTCGGACGGCTACTTCACCTACCGCGGCCGTGCCGACAGCCTGCTCAAGGTCGGCGGCATCTTCGTCGCCCCCGCGGAGATCGAGCACTGCCTGATCGAGCACCCGGCGGTGGTGGAGTGCGCGGTGGTCGGCGCGGAGCGCGACGGGCTGGCGTTCCCCCGCGCGCACGTGGTGGTCCGCGAGGAGGTCGCGGCGCGGGAGCTCCAGGACTTCGTGCGGGAGCGGCTGTCCCCGCACAAGCGGCCCCGCGAGGTGGTGTTCATGGACGCGCTGCCGAAGACCGGGTCCGGAAAGATCGACCGGCGGGCGCTGGCCGGATGAGCCGCCGGGTCGTGGTCACGGGCGGCACGCGGGGGATCGGCCGGGCGGTGGCCGAGCGCTTCCGGGCGGCCGGCGACGAGGTGCTCGCCCCGGGCTCCGCCGAGCTCGACGTGACCGACGAGGCGGCGGTCGGCGCCTTCTTCGCCGCCGCCGGCGACGTCGACGTGCTCGTCAACAACGCGGGCGTCTCGGAGAGCGCCCCGGTGGCCAAGACATTGCTGGCGCAGTGGGAGCGGCAGATGGCGGTCAACGCGACCGGCTCCTTCCTGTGCGCCCGCGCGGTGCTCCCCGGGATGCTCGCGCGCGGCCACGGCCGGATCGTCTGCGTGGCGTCCACCGCCGGGGTGGCCGGCGCGCGCTACACCGCCGCCTACACCGCCTCCAAGCATGCCGCCGTCGGCCTCATGCGCGCGACCGCCGCCGAGGTGGCGGGAACGGGCGTCACCTGCAACGCCGTGTGCCCGACCTTCGTGCGCACGGACATGACGCGCGAGTCGGTGAAGCGGATCGTCGCCGCCACCGGCCGCACGGAGGCCGAGGGCGAGGCGGCGCTCGCGAGGATGTCGCCGCTGGGGCGGCTGCTCGAGCCGGAGGAGGTCGCGGCGGCGGTCGCCTACCTCGCGGGCGACGAGGCCGCCGCGATCAACGGCCAGACCCTGATTCTCGACGGAGGAGGAATCCAGACATGACCGCGCACGATCCACGGGCGGCGGGCCGGTGAGCCCGTTCCGGGCCTCGCCCGGCTTCACCGAGCGCTGGGAGCACTTCGACTTCACGGTGGCCGACGGCGTCGCGACGGTGCGGCTCAACCGACCGGACAAGCTCAACGCGCTGACCTTCGATTCCTACGCCGACCTGCGCGATCTGCTCGCCGAGCTGCCGCACCGCGGCGACGCCCGCGTGCTGGTCATCACCGGCGAGGGCCGCGGGTTCTGCTCGGGCGGCGACGTCGAGGAGATCATCGGGGAGCTCCAGCGAATGGAGGCGGCCGAGCTGCTCGAGTTCACGCGCATGACGGGCGCGGTGGTCAAGGCGCTGCGCGAGTGCCCGCTGCCGGTCATCGCGGGCGTCAACGGGATCGCGGCGGGCGCCGGCTCGGTGATCGCGCTGGCGTCCGACTTCCGGCTGCTGGCGCGCGAGGCGGCGTTCGCGTTCCTCTTCACGCGCGTGGGGCTGGCGGGGGCGGACATGGGCAGCGCGTACCTGCTGCCGCGCATCGTGGGCCTCGGCCGCGCCACCGAGCTGCTGGTGCTGGGCGACAAGGTCAGCGCGGACCGGGCGCTGGCGATCGGGCTGGCCACCGACGTGGTCGACGACCTGCCGGCCGCGGCCGAGGCGCTAGCGCGCCGGCTGGCCGACGGCCCGGCGCTCGCCTACTCGACGACGAAGGTGCTGCTCACCCGGGAGCTCGACATGGACCTCGGCAGCGCGATCGAGATGGAGGCGATGACGCAGGCGCTGCTCATGAAGAGCCACGACCACGGCGAGTTCTACGCCGCCTGGAGCGAGGGCCGCAAGCCGGCGTGGGCCGGGCGATGAACGAGATCGTCACCGCGCCCGCGCTGGCGCCGCCGGCCGGCTTCGCGCATGCGGTGGTCGCCGGGCCGGGCCGGACCGTCTACCTGGGAGGCCAGACCGCGCAGGACCCGTCCGGCGCGATCGTCGGCGACACGATGGTGGAGCAGTTCGAGCAGGCGTGCGGGAACGTGGCGGCGGCGCTGCGGGCAGCGGGCGGCGAGCCCTCCGACCTCGTCTCGCTGGTCATCTACGTCACGGACCTCGACGCCTACCGGGAGTCGCTGAAGGAGCTGGGGAAGGTCCACCAGCGCCACTTCGGCAGGCACTACCCCGCGATGGCGCTGTTCGGGGTGACGGGGCTCTTCGACCCCGCGGCGATGGTGGAGCTGGTCGGCGTGGCGGTCGTCGCGTGATCGAGGCGGCGGAGCGCCTGGCGCGCGAGCTCGTCCCGGTCGCGGAGGCGGGCGAGCCCGGCCGGGTCAACCTCCCGCTGCTTCGGCGCCTCGCCGAGTCTGGGCTGTTCGACCGCGTCCTGCGGGCGGAGACGGACGTGCCGGCGCTCGACCTGTGCCTCATCCGGGAGGGCCTTGCTCGCTACTGCACGGAGGCGGAGACCGCGTTCGCCGTCCAGTGCCTTGGCTCGCACCCGATCGTGTCGGCGCACGGGCCGGCCGCGAGCGAGTGGATCCCCGCCGTCGCGGCGGGCGAGGTGGCGGCCGGGTTCGCCCTGACCGAGCCCGGCGCGGGCTCCGACGTGGCGGCGCTGGCCCTGCGCGCCAAGCGCGAGGCCGGCGGCTGGCGCCTCACCGGCGAGAAGGCCTACATCTCCAACGCGCCAGACGCGGCGATCTACTCCGTCTTCGCCCGCACGGGGCCGGGCGAGGGCGCTCGCGGGCTGACGGCGTTCGCGGTGCCGATGGAGTCCGAGGGGCTGCGCGGCGAGCCGATCGCCCTGATCTCCCCGCACCCCATCGGCCGGCTGATCTTCGACGGCGTATTCGTGGCCGACGAGTACCTCCTGGGGGAGGTCGGCGCAGGCTTCAAGGTCGCCATGCGCACGCTGGACCTGTTCCGGCCGAGCGTCGGCGCCTTCGCGGTGGGGATGGCGCAGGCGGCGCTCGACGCGGCCGTGGCGCACGTGACCGCGCGGGAGGCGTTCGGCGGGAAGCTGAGCGACCTCCAGGGGGTGTCGCACCAGCTGGCGGACGTGGCCACGCGGGTGCAGGCGGCGCGGCTGCTGGTGCGCGACGCGGCGGCCCGCTACGACGCGGGCGAGCGCCCGGTGACGCAGGCCGCGGCGATGGCCAAGCTGTTCGCGACCGAGACCGCGCAGGTCGCGGTCGACGTGGCGGTGCAGGTGCACGGCGCCCGGGCGCTCGAGCAGGGCCACCTGCTCGAGCACCTCTACCGCGAGGTCCGCGCGCCGCGGATCTACGAGGGCGCGTCGGAGGTGCAGCGCGAGATCATCGCGCGGCAGCTGTTCCGGTCGAGCGCAGCGCCTCGCCCAGCCGGCTGATGCCCTCGCCGATCTGCTCGACGGTGACGCCGGAGTAGGCCAGCCGCAGCGTGTTCTCGCCGCCCTCGAGCAGGAAGTCGGTGCCCTTGACGAAGATCACCCCGCGCTCCTTGGCCGCGGACTCGAGCTCGACGATGGAGACCTCCTCCGGCAGCTCGACCCACATGAAGTAGCCGCCCTGCGGCGCCTCGAAGCGCGCCTCCGGCAGGTGCTCGCGCAGCGCCTCGACGACGGCGTCGCGCCGCTCGCGCAGGGCGGCCTTGACCGTCGCGACCGCCGAGTCGATCCGGCCCGAGCGGCAGAACTCGTTGACGATCGACTGGGCGACCATGTTCGGCGAGATGTAGGTGTTCGTCGCCAGCCCCTGCACCTGCTTGATGATCGCCGCGGGGCCGACGAGGTAGCCGACGCGGATGCCGGGGCAGACGGTCTTCGAGAACGACGACGCGTAGACGACCTTGCCGGCGGAGTCCTGCGAGAGCATCGTCGGCAGCGGGTCGCCCTCGAAGCGGATGTCGATGTACGGGTCGTCCTCGAAGATCACGAAGTCGTGCTGCGCCGCGAGGTCGAGCAGCGCCGAGCGCTTCTGCGCCGACAGCGTGTAGCCGGCGGGGTTCTGGAAGTTGGGGATGATGTGCGCGAGCTTCGGCGCGACGCCCTCCTCGAGCAGCCCGCGCAGCGCGTCGACGTCGATGCCGTCGGTCTCCAGGTCGACCATCCGCACGTCGGCCCCGCGGTTGCGCAGGTTCAGCAGCGTGCGGTCGTAGGTCGGCGACTCGACCACGACGCTGTCGCCGGCCTGCACGAGCAGCTCGAACAGGAACGCGTCGGCCTGCATGGAGCCGTTGGTGACCAGGACCTGGTCGACCTCGACGCCGTGCTTGCCGGCGATCCACTCGCGCAGGGGGACGTAGCCGACCGACGTGCCGTAGGCCGTGGTGCCGGCGGGATCGTTCTCGAAGGCCCGCCGCGCGGCCTCGCTGAGGCCCTCCACGTCGACGATGTCCAGGGACGGCGCCCCGCGGGCGAAGGAGATCGAGTCGGCCATGCGGCGAGGGTACTCCGCGAGCGCGGCCGGGCGTGTGGCGGCCGCCGACGGCGAAGCCGCCGCCTCGCCTCTCGAGTGTCGGGTTCGTCGGCCATAGCCCGACAAACTCGACGTTCGACCGGTGCTGTGGCTAGCGCGCCAGCGAGCCGGCGATGTCGGCGGCGATCTCCGCGACCTCGGTCGGCGACTGCCCGACCCGCACGCCGCGCGCCTCCAGCGCCTCCTTCTTGGCCGCGGCGGTGCCGCTCGTGCCCGAGACGATCGCGCCGGCGTGCCCCATGGTCTTGCCGGGCGGCGCGGTGAAGCCGGCGATGTAGGCGACCACCGGCTTGGAGACGTGCTCGGCGATGTACTCGGCGGCCTCCTCCTCGGCGGAGCCGCCGATCTCGCCCGCCATCACGATCAGCTCGGTCTCCGGGTCGGCCTCGAAGAGCTCGAGGACGTCGATGAACGAGGTGCCGGGGACGGGATCGCCGCCGATGCCGACGATGGTCGAGTTGCCGAAGCCCTTCTGGGCCAGCTCGTTGCCGATCTGGTAGGTCAGCGTGCCCGAGCGCGACACGACGCCGACGTTGCCCTCCGAGAAGAAGGCGGCCGGGATGATCCCCACGTTGGCCTTGCCCGGCGACAGGATCCCCGGGCAGTTCGGGCCGACCAGGCGGGTGCCCGGATGCGCCTGCTTGAGGTGGTTGTAGACGCGCAGCTCGTCGTGGGCGGGGATGCCCTCGGTGATGGCGATGATCAGCTCGATGCCGGCGTCGGCCGCCTCGAGGATCGAGTCGGCGGCGAAGCGAGGCGGGACGAACACCATCGCCGTGTTGGCGCCCGTCTCGGCGACGGCCTTGCGGAACGTGTTGAAGACCGGCACGCCCTCGACGTCCTGGCCCTCCTTGCCGGGCGTCACGCCCGAGACGACCTGCGTCCCGTAGCGGCGGTTGTTCATCGCGTGGAAGGTGCCCTCGCGGCCCGTGATGCCGGAGACGCAGAGCTTCGTGTTCTTGTCGACCAGGATGCTCATCCGGCGAGCTCCACCACCTTCTGCGCGGCGCCCAGCATGGTCGCCTCCGTGTGGACGTTCGGGAGGTCGGCCTCGCTGAGCAGCGCGCGGCCCTCCTCGTCGTTGGTGCCGTCGAGGCGCACGACGAACGGCACCTGCGGCTTGATCTGCTCGAACGCCTCGATCAGGCCGCGCGCGACCTCGTCGCAGCGCGTGATGCCGCCGAAGATGTTGAACAGCACGGCCGTGACCTTCTCGTTGGAGAGGATCACCTCCACCGCGCTCGTGATCTGCTCGGCGTTGGCGCCGCCGCCGGCGTCGAGGAAGTTGGCCGGCTCGCCGCCGGCGTACTTGACGACGTCGAGCGTGCTCATCACCAGGCCGGCGCCGTTGCCGAGGATGCCGACGTTGCCGTCGAGCTTGACGTAGGTGAGGTCGCGCTCGCGCGCCATCGCCTCCTGGGGGTCCTCGCCCTCCGTGTAGCGCAGTGCCGCGTGGTCGGGGTGGCGGAAGGCGGCGTTCTCGTCGAGCGTGACCTTCGCGTCGAGCGCCGCGACCTTGCGGTCGGTGGTGACGATCAGCGGGTTGACCTCGACGAGCGTCGCGTCCTCGGCGATGAAGGCGTCGTAGAGCTTGCGCAGCAGCGCGCCGACCGGGCGCACCACGTCGGCGTCGACGCCCGCGTCGAACGCGAGCCGGCGGCCGTGGAAGTCCTGAAAGCCGAGCAGCGGGTCCACGTGCAGGCGGGCGATCGCGGTCGGGTCGCGCTCGGCGACCTCCTCGATGTCCATGCCGCCCTGGGTGGAGAGCATGACCAGCGGCTTCTTGGCCGAGCGGTCGAAGATGATCGAGGCGTAGTACTCCGAGGCGATCTCGGACGCGGCCTCCACCCACACCTCGTGGACGGTGAAGCCGCGGATGTCCATGCCGATGATGTTCGTGGCGTGCTCGGTCGCCTCGTCGCGGTTGCCGGCCAGCTTGATGCCACCGGCCTTCCCGCGGCCGCCGATCTGCACCTGCGCCTTGATCACGCAGGGGTAGCCGATCTCCTCGGCGGCGGCGACCGCCTCGTCGACGGTCCTGGCCGGCTTGCCGGAGGGGACGGGGACGCCGTGACGGGCGAACAGCTGCTTGCCCTGATACTCGAGTAGGTCCATGAGCGGCGCGGGAGCTTACTCCACGCCCCGCGGCGCCTGCGGGCGCGGAAAGCCCCCGACGCCAGGCCCGACATAGAATGCCGCGCCGATGCCGCTGCCCAAGGAGATCAACTTCGTCACCTTCGACGTCTACGGCACCCTCATCGACTGGGAGGAGGGGGCCTACACGGCGTTCCAGAAGGAGGCCGACCGCGACGGCTACACGCTGCCGCGCGACGAGCTGGTGGCGGCCTTCCACGAGATACAGCGCGACATCATGGGCGGCTCCTACGAGCTCTACGCCGAGGTGCTGCGGCGCACCGCCATCCAGATCTCCAAGCAGCTGGGCTGGCCGCTCGAGCCGTCGCGGGCGCAGTTCCTGCCGGACTCGGTGCAGCGCTGGAGACCGTTCAAGGAGACCCCGCAGGTCCTCAAGAAGGTCTCCGCCAAGCACAAGGTCGGCCTGATCTCGAACATCGACGACAAGCTGCTGGGCCAGACGCGGCGGCACTTCGCCATCGACTTCGACCTCGTCGTGACCGCGCAGCAGGTGCGCTCCTACAAGCCCGACCCGGCGCACTTCAAGGAGTGCGAGCGCCGCATCGGCGGCAAGAAGGGCTGGGTCCACGTGGCGTCGAGCTACTACCACGACGTCGAGCCGTGCGCGAAGCTCAAGGTGCCCGTGATCTGGGTCAACCGCCACGGCGAGACGCTCGAGCCGGGGGCCAAGAAGCCCACGGAAGAGGTCAAGACGCTCAAGGACGCGCTCAAGCTGATCGGGCTGTAGGCGCGGGGTGCGCGCCGTCGCGCTCCACGGCGACGTGATCCTCGTCACGTCGCGCCTGTGGCAGACCAACTGCGTGCTCGTCCGGCGCGGCGAGGAGGCCTTCTGCGTCGACTCGCCCGTCCTGCCCGACGAGCTCGAGCTGCTGCCGACCGTCGCCGAGCAGTCGGGCTTCGAGGTCGTGGGCCTGCTCGCCACCCACGCCGACTGGGACCACATGCTCGGCCGCTACGCGTTCCGCGTGCCGCTCGGCGTGGCGGAGTCGACCGCGCGCGTGCTGCGCGAGGACCCGGGCGGCGTCCAGCGCGAGCTGCGGGCGTTCGACGACGAGCACTACGTCGAGCGCCCCGGGCCGCTGGCCCTGGGGACGCCGCAGGAGCTGCCGGTGCCCGGCCGCTGCGGGCTCGGCGCGGGCGAGCTCGACCTGCACCCGACGGGCGGCCATACGGCCGACGGGATGGCGATCTGGGTCCCGTGGGCGCGGGTGCTCGTCGCGGGCGACCACCTCTCGCCGGTCGAGATCCCGATGATCTCCCCGGGCGGCTCCGCCGCCGCCTACCTGGAGACGCTGGCGCGGCTCGAGCCGCTCGTCGAGCGCGCGGAGACCGTCGTGCCGGGGCACGGCGAGCCGCTGGACGGCGAGCGCGCGCTGGCCATCCTGCGCGAGGACCGGGCCTACCTGGAGGCCCTGCGCGCGCAGGGCGAGGCGGCGTCGCTGCCGCTCGCCCGCCGGACGGCGGCGCAGGCGAGGATCCACGCGCGCAACGCGGCGGCCATGGCCGCCGCGTGAAGAAGATCACGGTGCGGTCGTGGCGCGTTCGGGATGCTGCCCGCATGTCCACCGACGCCGAACGCCGGCGCCTCGTCTACCTGCTGCTGATGCGCGGCAAGCTCGCCGCGCCGCCGCCGCCCGCGCCCGCGCCCCCGAAGGGCCGCGTCACAAGCGGCGCTGCATGAGCGCGTTGCCGCCGTTCTTCTCGGCGAAGCCGAGCGACTCGTAGAGGGCCCGCGCGGGCGTGTTGGCGTCGTCGACGTCGAGCTCGATGCGGCGGCAGCCGCGCGTGCGCGCGCGCTCGACCGCCGCCTCGACCATCGCGCGCCCGAGCCCGCTGCCGCGCGCGGCCTCCGCGACGAAAAGGTCCTCGAGCCAGCAGTCGTCGCTGGCGGTCCAGACCGAGAAGCGGTAGCGCAGCTGCGCCACCGCCGCCGGCGGGGCGTCGTCGTGCGGGGCGCCGAGCAGGAACTCGGTCGCCGCCGGCTGCTCGACCAGCCGCTCGACCGCCGCCAGGAACGCGTTGTCCGAGGGCCAGTCCTTCCCGTACCAGGTGCGGAAGTCGGCCAGCAGGCCGGCGACGCGCTCGGCCTCGTCGGGGGTTGCGAGCCAGACCCGTGGTGGCATGGCGGGCCACCCTAGCCGCCTGCGGCGGCGGCAACGAAGCCGAATGGGCGATTTCGCCCATGGCGGGCCGGTGGCGCGCAGGCCAGCATGGTGGAGCCCGGAACAGACCGCCGGGCAGTGAGGAGACCCGCCGCGAGCCCGACAGTCCCCCGAACTGGGAGCAGGTGGCGACCCGCGGCTCGGTGCGCCGCGGATCCAGCGGGTCTCCGGCGCCGGAGCGCCCCGGACGGACCCGGGGCGCCTCCGGCCCATGCAGCGCCGGAAAGGAGCAGCAATGTCCACAGCAGTCGTCGCCGCCGTCGATGCGACCCCGCGCGCCTACGAGGTGACGCGGGTGGCCGCCGACCTGGCCGAGCGCCTCGACCTCCGGCTCGTCCTCGTCCAGGTGGTCGAGGTCGGCACCCCGTTCCCGTTCGGCGACGCGCCGGAGGCGGAGCGGCGCCTCGCCCGCGCGCGCGTGGAGGCGGCCGCGACGCTCCGCGAGGTCGCGGTCGTCGCCGGCATCGCCGACCGCGCGACCCTGCGCGTCGAGCACGGGCACGCCGCGGCCACGATCGCGAGCGTCGCGCGCGAGGAGGACGCGCAGCTCGTCGTCGCGGGCTCTCGTGGTCACGGCCGGCTGCGCAGCGCGCTGCTCGGCAGCACCACGGCCGAGCTCGGCGTGGCGCTCGACCGCCCGCTGGTCGTGGTCCCGCACCACGCGGCGACGGCGCTCAGCGCCGTTGCCGACGCCACCGTCGTCGCGTCGGTCGGCGGCGCCGAAGGTGTGGTCGAGCAGGCGGACGCGCTCGCCGCCGCGCTCGGCGCCCGCCTCGTGCTGGCCCACGTGGCGACGCCGCTGCCGGTCGGAACCTCCATGGGCACCCTCGCCGGGCCGGTCCCCGTCCGTGGCGAGGTCGAGCGCCTCGAGCGCGAGGCGCGCGGCGCGCTCGATCGGGCGGCGGCCGCCGTCCGGCACGCCCGGGCGGTGGAGACCGCCTGGCGCCAAGGCGACCCGGCCACGGCGCTGCTGGAGCTCATCGACGAGCAGCGGGCGGCCGTGCTGGTGGTCGGCGAGGCCGCTCCGTGGCAGCGGCTGGCCGGTAGCGCGCGCGTGCCGATCGTGCTCGTGCCGGCGGTGGTGGGTCAGGCGGCGAGCGCCGCGCCCGTCGCGAACGCCCGCTCTGCGAGCGCGCGCACCTCGGAGGTGAACAGCCGCAGGTAGGACGGCTCGTGCCCGAACGCGCGCCAGCGCTCGAGGACGCCCATCTCCTTGGCGCGCCCGTGGAAGGCGACGCCGTCGAACGAGCTCCCGCCGGCGCACGCCGGCACGCGTCGCAGCGAGCGGTCGTCGTGGCGCAGGCCGAGCCGTTCGGCGATGGCGCGGCGGTACGCGGGCTCGGCGACCCAGCGGTTGTAGCTCACCGGCAGCCGGTCGGGACCGAGGTGGCGGCGCTCGCCCAGGAACTCGCGCGCGTGCTGGCACCAGATCCGGAGCGCCACGCTCTCCGAGACGTGCCCCACGCCTGACGCGCGGCGGCTGGCCACGAGGTTGTACGGGTCGCGCAGCACGAGGACGTCGACGCGCCGGGCGCTGGTGCCGACGTCGACCTCTCGCTGGAGCGCGCGCAGGAAGGTGTCCTCGTAGCTGTGCAGCAGCAGGTCCTTCGGGGCGTGGCGGCCGCGCCGCTCCGCTTCGGGGTCGAAGCCCTCGAAGCTGACTCGGTGCGCCGGCCCGCCGTCCGAGAGCGGCCGCGCGGTCGCGAACGGGCTGTGGCCGGCTTCGGCGCAGTTGAGAAAGCAGGTCCGCCCCGAGGCCTGGGCGAGGATCCAGTCGATGATCGCGTGGTTGCCACTGCGCGACATCCCCACGACGCGGACTTCGAGCGCGTTGATCACGTCCATCCCCCACCGACTAGCAGGGATCTGGCGGTGAAACGGCAGCCCGGATGGGCGCCGCTCCCCATCCGCCCGGCGGATGCGGGCTGTCAACCTTCCGGTGGTGTCCCTCTACTGGCGGGTCTTCGTCATCAACGCCGTGCTGGTGCTCGGCGCGACGGCCACGCTCGCGCTGTCGCCGGCCACCGTCTCCGCCCAGCTCCAGACGGGCGAGGTGCTGGTCCTCGCGGTCGGCGTCGTGTCCGTCCTCGTCCTCAACTTCCTGCTGGTGCGGCGCACGCTCGACCCCCTGGAGCGCCTGACGCGGCTCATGCGGCGCGTCGACCTCGTGCGCCCGGGGTCGCGGATCGCGGCGACGGGTGGCGGCACCGAGGTCGTCGAACTCACTCACACGTTCAACCAGATGCTGGAACGGCTCGAGGCGGAGCGGCGCGAGAGCGGCCGGCGCGCCATCCAGGCGCAGGAGCAGGAGCGCCGCCGGATCGCGCTCGAGCTCCACGACGAGGTCGGGCAGCTGCTGACCGGCGTGGTCCTCGGGCTCGACGGGCTCGCGCGGACGGTCGACCCGCAGGTGGGCGAGCGGGTCGCGGCCCTGCAGGACATGGTCCGCCAGGGCGCCGAGCACGTGCGCGAGATCGCGCGCGGCCTGCGGCCGGAGTCGCTCGAGGAGCTGGGGCTGCGCAGCGCGCTGATCGGCCTGATCGCGGGCGTCGGCGCCCGCGGGCGGCTGGTCGTGCGGCGCCGGATCGATCCCGATCTGCCCGCGCTGCCGCCCGACGTCGAGCTCGTGGTCTACCGGGTCGTCCAGGAGAGCCTCACCAACGTCCTGCGCCACGCCGCAGCGAGCGAGGTGGAGGTCGCGCTGCGGCAGCACGACGGCGTGCTCGAGCTGCGCGTGCGCGACGACGGCGTCGGCCTCGACCTGGACGCTGTGCGCGGCGGGCGCGGCCTGGCCGGGATGTTCGAGCGCGCGCTGTACGTCGGCGGGCGGCTGGAGATCGAGCCAGCGTCGCCGGCGGGCACGAGCGTCACCCTGACCGTCCCGCTGACCGGCGCGGCCGGATGAGCATCCCGCTGAAGGCCGGCGTGATGATCGCCGACGACCACGGGCTCGTCCGCGACGGCCTGCGCGTCCTCATCGACGCCGCGCCCGACCTCGAGGTGGTGTCGGTGGCCGGGGACGGCATCGCCGCCGTCGAGCGGGCGCTCGACCCGCGCGTGCACCTCGCGATCCTCGACGTCGCCATGCCCAGGCGGACCGGCCTGCAGGCGGCGCGCGAGCTCGCGCGCCGGCGGCCCGAGCTGCGGATCCTGATGCTGTCGATGCACGACGTCGACGAGTACTTCCTGGAGGCGGTCAAGGCCGGCGCGTCGGGCTACGTCCTCAAGACCGTGGCGGACCGCGACCTCGTGGAGGCGTGCCGCGCGGCGCTGCGCGGCGAGACCTTCATCTACCCGGGCACGGTGCGCGCCCTCCTGCGCGAGCACCTCGAGCGCGCGGCGGACGCCGATGACGGCTCGGACGTGCTCACCGCCCGCGAGCAGGAGGTGGTCAAGCTGGTGGCGGAGGGGCACACGAGCGAGGAGATCGCGCAGGCGCTCGTGATCAGCCCGCGGACGGTGGAGCGCCACCGGGAGAACGTGCTCGCCAAGCTCGGCCTGCGCAACCGCGTCGAGCTCACCCGCTACGCGATCCGGCAGGGCCTGGTCGAGCCGTAGATGGGCGTCATCGCCCATGGCCGGGCCGCGCTCCGGCGGGCAGACTGGCTCCCATGATCCGGATCGCCGTCGTCGACGACCACCACGCCGTGCGCCTCGGCCTCGAGGCGATGCTCACCGCCGAGCCCGACATGGAGCCGGTCGGCGCCGCGGCGACGGCGGCCGAGACGTGGCCATTGCTGTACCGCACCGCCCCGGACGTCGTCCTGGTCGACTACCGCCTGCCGGACCTCGACGGCCTGACGGTCTGCCAGCGGATCAAGGCCGCTCCGCCCGCGCCCGCCGTGGTCCTGCACTCGGCGTTCGCCGACGACGGGCTGACGGTCGCCGCGCTCGTGGCCGGCGCCGACGGCGTCGTGCACAAGGGCGCGCCGGGCCGCGACCTGGCCGAGGCCATCCGGACCGTCGCGGCGGGCGCCCGCTCGCTGCCCGCGCTCGACCCCGAGCTGGTCCGCGCGGGCGCCGAGGTCCTCGACGGGGAGGACCTGCCGATCCTCGGGATGCTCCTGCACGGCACGTCGCGCGACGAGATCGCGCGGATCCTGCACCTCGACGCGCCGGCGCTGCAGGCGCGCCTCGCCGACATGCTCGGCGCCCTGCGCGCACGCCCCATCGAGCCGGCGCTCGAGAGCGCCTGACCTTCAACCCAGCAACCACGAAGGAGAACCGCCCCATGGGCATCATCGCGTTCATCATCCTCGGTGTCATCGTCGGCGCGATCGCGAAGGCGATCTGGAAGGGCGACGAGCCGGGAGGCTTCCTCGGCACGGTGCTCGTCGGCGTCGTCGGCGCGCTCGCGGGCGGCCTGATCGCATCGGCGGTCGGCCTCGGCGGCCTCGGCAGCTTCTTCAGCATCGGCACGTGGCTGATCGCGCTCGCGGGCGCGTTCCTGTTCCTGTTCGCGTTCAGCCTGCTGTCCGGCGACCGCTCGGGCCGTCGCGCCGACGCGCACTGACGGCGGGAACGAGCGGACAGCGCGCGCGGCGGGCGGCGCGGCCGCCCGCCGCGCGTCCGCGAGCACCCCTCAGCGGGCGCGCTGCGGATCGAGCCAGCGACGGCTCAGCGGCGCCGCCGTGGTGCCGTGCACGAGGATCGAGACGATGACGACGACGATCGTCGTCCAGACGACCACCGACGCCTCGTGCTCGGCGAGCGCGCCGGAGCCAACCGCGACGGCGAGGTAGTAGATCGAGCCGATGCCGCGCACCCCGAACCAGCCGACGAACGCCCGCTCCGAGCGCGGGAGGTTGCTGCGCACGAGCGCGATGGCGACGCTGGCGGGCCGGATCAGCAGCAGGAGCACGGGCGCGAGCAGCCAGCCGGTGAGGCCGGGCGCCGCGAGGCCGCTGAGCGTGAGGCTGCTGCCGACGAGCAGGA
>DATLGB010000201.1:0-7860 GCA_035540675.1 Solirubrobacteraceae bacterium
CGCAGGGGTCAGACCCCTCTCCTTTCGCGCCGCCGCCCCACAACCACGCAGGGGTCAGACCCCTCTCCTTTTTCCAGACCCCTCTCCTTTTTCGCGCCGACGAGGGGTCGACGAGGGTCAGACTCCTCTCGCGCCCACGAAGCGCTGACCCCGGCCTCGCTCGAGGGGTCAGACCCTCTAGCGGCGAGACCCTCTCGCGGCGGTGGAGGGCCGCCGCACGGGCGGGCGCCCGCGGCGCGATCTACATCCGGAACACGCCGTAGCGGATGTCGGCGAGCGGCGCGTTGCCCGCGGCGCTCAGCGCGAGGCCGAGGACGTCGCGCGTGTCGCGTGGATCGATGACGCCGTCGTCCCACAGCCGGGCAGTGGAGTAGTAGGGGTGCCCCTGCTCCTCGTACTGGTCGCGCAGCGTGGCGCCCACCTCGGGCTGGCCGACGGTCTCCATGACGGTCGCCGCCTGCTCGCCGCCCATCACCGAGATGCGCGCGTTGGGCCACATGAACAGGAAGCGCGGCGAGTAGGCCCGGCCGCACATCCCGTAGTTGCCGGCGCCGAAGGAGCCGCCGACGATCACGGTCAGCTTCGGGACGCGGGCGCAGGAGACGGCGTTGACCATCTTCGCCCCGTGCTTGGCGATGCCGCCGGCCTCGTAGTCGCGGCCGACCATGAAGCCGGTGATGTTCTGCAGGAAGACGAGCGGGATCGCGCGCTGGTCGCACAGCTCGATGAAGTGCGCGCCCTTGAGCGCCGACTCGCTGAACAGGATCCCGTTGTTGGCCACGATCCCGACCGGGTGTCCGTGGATGTGTGCGAAGCCGGTCACCAGGGTGGTGGCGTAGAGCTCCTTGAACTCTGCGAAGCGGCTGCCGTCTACGACGCGGGCGATGACCTCGCGCGCGTCGTAGGGCTTGCGCAGGTCCGCGGGCACCACGCCGAGCAGCTCGCCCGGATCGACCGCCGGCGGCTCCGCCCGGCGCCGCTCCCACGGCGTCGCGCTGCGGGGCCCGAGCGTGGCGACGATCCGGCGCACGATCTGGAGCGCGTGCTCGTCGTTGTCGGCCAGGTGGTCGGTGACCCCCGACGTGCGCGCGTGCAGGTCGCCGCCGCCGAGCTCCTCCGCCGTCACGACCTCGCCCGTGGCCGCCTTCACCAGCGGCGGGCCGCCAAGGAAGATCGTCCCCTGGTTGCGCACGATGACGCACTCGTCGCTCATCGCCGGGACGTACGCGCCGCCGGCCGTGCACGAGCCCATCACCGCCGCGATCTGCGGGATACCGGCCGCCGACATGTTGGCCTGGTTGAAGAAGATCCGGCCGAAGTGCTCCCGGTCCGGGAAGACCTCGTCCTGCAGGGGCAGGAACGCGCCGCCCGAGTCCACGAGGTAGATGCACGGCAGGCGGTTGTGCAGCGCCACCTCCTGCGCGCGCAGATGCTTCTTGACCGTCATGGGGTAGTACGTGCCGCCCTTGACCGTCGCGTCGTTGGCGACGATCACGCACTCGCGCCCGGCCACGCGGCCGACGCCGGTGATGATCCCGGCCCCCGGCGCGTCGCCGCCGTAGAGGCCGTGGGCGGCCAGCGGCGAGAGCTCGAGGAACGGCGAGCCGGGATCGAGCAGCCGCTCGACGCGCTCGCGCGGCAGCAGCTTGCCGCGCTCGACGTGGCGCGCGCGGGCGCGCTCGCCGCCGCCCAGCGCGACGCGGTCGAGCTGCGCGCGCAGGTCGTCGACGAGCCCGCGGTTCGCGTCGACGTTGGCCCGGAACTCCTGCGATCCGGGCTGCGCGGTGGTCCGTAGCGCTAGGGCCACGCTGCCTCGTCCTCCGCAGGCAGCGCCACGAGTCGCGGCAGCTCTCCCGGCATCTCGCCGGCGTCGGGCTCGATCGTGGCCACGGGCTGATCCTGGACCACCTGGTCGCCCACCGCCACCGCCACCGCCGCCACCCGGCCCGCCATGGGCGCCGCGACCGTGAGCTCCATCTTCATCGACTCGAGGACGACCACCGCGTCGCCCGGCGCCACCCGGTCCCCCGGCGACGCCTTCACCAGCAGCACCTGCCCCGGCATCGGCGCGCGCAGGTCGCCGTGGACGCTGGCCTCGTGGGACTCCTCGCGCGACGCGCGGCGGGTCGTCCAGACCTGGCCGTCGCGCCCGAGCCAGATCACGTTGCCCTCGTAGGCGTAGTCCCACGTGCGCCGCTCCCCGCCGACCGCGATGGCGAAGGCCTGCGGCCCGACACGGTCCACCTCGGCCGCGATTGGGCCGTCGCCGACGTCGTACTCGGGCCGGTCGGCGACCCCGCGCACACGCACGTCGACCGGCGCGCCGCCGTCGACCGCGATCAGCCAGTACGACCATCCCGGGACCCCTCCGACCCGCCAGCCCCTGACGGACTCGAACGGATCGTCGCCGGCGCGCTCGGCGTTGACGGCCGTCTGGATGAGCGCCGCGGCGGCCGCCACCTCACGCTCGTCGACGCCGGTCGGCGGCAGCTCCAAGCGCCCGACGAGGCCCGTGTCGAGCGCGCCGGCCCGCACCTCCGGCGTCGCCAGCAGGCGGCGCAGGTAGCCGACGGTGGTCGTCACGCCCAGGATCGCCGTGTCCGCGAGCGCCCGGTCCAGCCGCGCCAGCGCCACGTCACGGTCCGCGCCGTGCGCGATCACCTTGCACAGCAGCGAGTCGTAGTCCGTCCCGACCCGCGACCGGCGGGCGATCCCGGAGTCCACGCGCACCCCGGCCACCTCCGGCTCGCGGTACCCCAGCACCGGCCCGGCGGCCGGCAGGAAGCCGGCCGCGGCGTCCTCGGCGTTGACGCGGACCTCGATCGCGTGCCCCGACAGGCGGACGTCGTCCTGCGTGAGCGCCAGCGGCTCCCCCGCCGCCACCCGCAGCTGCAACTCGACGAGGTCGAGGCCGGTCACCAGCTCGGTCACCGGGTGCTCGACCTGCAGGCGCGCGTTGACCTCGAGGAAGAAGTGGGTCGCCGGGTCGTCGGCATCCGCGATGAACTCGACGGTTCCCGCGTTGACGTAGCCGGCCGCGCGCGCCAGCGCGACCGCCTCCTCCCCCAGCCGCGCGCGCAGCGCCGCGTCGACGACCGGCGACGGCGACTCCTCGACGATCTTCTGGTGGCGGCGCTGCAGCGAACATTCACGCTCGCCCAGGTGCAGGACGTTCCCGTGAGCGTCCGCGATCACCTGCACCTCGATGTGTCGCGCGCGCGGCAGGAAGCGCTCGATGAACACGGTGTCGTCGCCGAAGCCGGCCTGCGCCTCGCGTCGAGCCGATTCGAGCGCCGCGTCGAGGTCGTCCGGCCGCTCGACCACCCGCATGCCGCGCCCGCCGCCGCCCGCGGCCGCCTTCACCAGCAGCGGATAGTGCTCGTGCGCCTCACGGGCCTGCTCGACCGTGAAGCTCGGCACCACCGGGACGCCCGCCCGGTCGGCCACCGCCTTGGCGCGGAGCTTGTCCCCCATCGCCTCCATCGCCTCGGGCGGCGGCCCCACGAACGTCACGCCGGCCTGCGCGCAGGCGCGCGCGAATCCGGGGTTCTCCGACAGGAAGCCGTAGCCGGGGTGCACGGCGTCGGCGCCGGCGCGCCGCGCCGCCTCGACCAGCTCGGCGGCGTCGAGGTAGGACGCGACGTGCAGCGCGCCGTCGGCCTCGCGGACATGCGGGGCGCGTCGGTCGGCGTCGGTGTAGATCGCGACGGAGCGCACCCCGACGCGGCGCAGCGTCCGGACGACTCGGCGCGCGATCTCGCCGCGGTTGGCCACGAGCACGCTCTCGAACACGGCGCGGGAGCTTACGTGTGCGCTCAGCGGCGGGCGTCGGCGAGCGCCGGCGTCGCCGTCCCCGGCTCGGCGGTGAGCACCCGCGCCCGCGCCGTCGCGCGCATGCCGCGGACCGCGTCGACCGTGAAGATGGCGAGCGCGAGCCACACCAGCGCGAAGCCGGCCAGGCGCGACAGCGGCATCGGCTCGGCGTAGACGACGACCCCGATCAGGAACTGCATGGTCGGGCCGATGTACTGCAGCAGCCCGAGGGTCGACAGCGGGATCCGGATCGCCGCCGCCCCGAACAGCATCAGCGGCACGGCCGTCGCCACGCCGCCCGCCACCAGCAGCGCGACGTGGCCGGCGCCTTCGCTCGTGAACGTCCCGCCGCCGCCGCCGGCCGACGATCCCAGCCACAGCAGATACGCGCCGGCCGGCACGACGAGCAGCGCCGTCTCGATCGCCAGGCTCGGCGTCCCGTCGATGCCGACCTGCTTCTTGACCAAGCCGTACAGGGCGAACGAGCACGCGAGCGTGAGCGCGATCCACGGCGGGCGGCCGTAGTCGATCGTGAGCACCGCCACCGCGACCGCGGCGATCGCGACGCCCAGCAGCTGGTTGCGCGTCAGGCGCTCCTTGAGCACGACGACCGCCAGCCCGACCGTGACGAGCGGGTTGATGAAGTAGCCGAGCGACGTCTCGACCACCTGGCCGCTGTTGACGCCGTAGATGAACGTCCCCCAGTTGACGGTGATCAGCCCGGCGGCGAGCAGCAGCAGCAGCGCGCGGCGCCGGCCGACCTCGCGCAGCCAGCGGAACCCGGTGGTGGCGCCGAGCACGACGGCGACGAACACCAGCGACCACACGATCCGGTGCGCCAGGATCTCGATCGCGCCGGCCGGCTCGAGCAGCGGCCAGTACAGCGGGAACACGCCCCACAGCAGGTAGGCGCCGATCCCGGCGAGCAGGCCGATGCGGTGCGACGTCACGAGGCTCGCGCCGGTCGGGTCAGCTCACGCGCCGCCGCGGCGGGACGACGCGCACCTCGACGCGGTGCGGGCGCGTCGGCGCGCCGAGCGACAGGAACTCGCGCAGCGGCGCGTCGTGGTGGCAGAACGGGCAGAGCAGGACGTCGCGCGGCGTGGCCGGGCCGGCGGGAACGACGGGCGCGTCGCACAGCGGGCAGGCGAGCGTGCCGACCGCCAGCACCGACGTGCGCTCCGCGTAGCGCACCTCCTCGGTCCCGCCCAGCCGGCCGACGGGATCGGGACGGAGCGGCTCGGCGCCGTCGATGCCGCGGTGGAAAGCCACGGTCCGAGTCTAGGTCGCGGCGCCCGCGCCGAGCGCGCGGGCGGTCAGCACGAGAGCAGCGTTGTCGGCGGCGGTGTCACCGTCCGGTCCGTGGAGCGTGTCCTCGAAGCCGACGCGCGTGTCCAGCCCGCGCCGGACGGCGTCCTCGAGCAGCACCCAGGTGGCGGCGCCATCGCCGTGCTGCAGGCGCGGGGCGCCGAGGCCGGCGGCGTCGAGCGCCGCGTGGATGCCGGCGACGATGCCGAGCGCGCGGGCCGGCGGCGGGTCCACCGGCTCGACGAGCACGCGCAGGACGCGGTCGCCGAGGCCCGACGCCGCCAGCCGCTCGGCGTCCTCGACCGACCAGACGCCCGCCTCGACGCCGACGCCGGCTTCCAGCAGGGCGCGCATGACGTGCTCGAAGCCGTCCTCGGAGACGTTGACCGACGCGTAGCCGGGTTGCGTCCAGGCGCGGATCAGCGCGACGCGGCGCTCCAGGTCCGGCTCGATCCAGGCGCCGGTCGAGACGCCGACCGGGACGCCGCATGCGCCGCGGACGGCGGCGGTGACGGCGTCCACGACCGCGGCGTCCAGGCGCTCGCGGCCCTCGCCGTCGCGCGGGTGCAGGTGCATCGCGCCGGCGCCGGCGCGGACGCAGGCGGCGGCGTCGCGCGCCAGCTCGGCGGCGGTGACCGGGACCGCAGGGTGGTCGTCCTTGGTCCGGGGCCCGTTGAGCGCGGCCTGCAGCAACTTGGGCGCCTCAGGCGCGCAGCAGCGGCGCGGTCAGGCAGGTCGGGCCGCCGTCGCCCTTCAGCGACAACTCCGAGCCGTCGTAGGTGTGCACCTCGACGCCGCGCTGCTCCAGCGCGCGGCGGACGTCGGGCGCGGCGTCGACCATCACGACCACGCCGGGGCGTACGGCGAGCACGTTGCAGCCCATGCTGTCGTAGGAGGCGCGGTCGATCGCGATCCAGTCGACTCCGCGCTCGCGCAGGTCCTGCAGCAGGCGGACCGGCGCCAGCGGCTCGAAGACCACGCACAGGTCCGGCGTGATCGCGGAGATGAACGACTGCAGGTGCAGCACGTGCGCCGGCCCCTGGTCGTGGGCCATGTCGTAGGTCTCGACGTGGACGCCCTCCGGCGCGACGATCTCGCGCAGCGCGTCGGCGCCGGCGCGGTTCGTGCGGTAGCTGAGGCCGATCGCCATCGTGCTGCCGTCGATCCAGAAGCGGTCGCCGCCGTCAGCGTACGCGCCGTCCGGCAGGTTCCCGATGACGGGAACGCCGAGGCGCTCGAGCTCGGCGGCGGCGGCCGCGGGCTCCCGGACGCGCGCCGGCTTGCGCATGTTGAGCGGGATGCCGCCACGGGCGGTCATCATCAGCGGGTCGTGCATGTAGACGGCGTCGACCTGGCCTTCGAGCGCCTCCGCGACCTCCACCTGCGCGCCGAGCGAGTCCAGCAGCGCGCAGAAGTCCTCGTGCTGTCGCGTGAGCAGGGCGGGGTCCGGCGTCCGCCAGCCGGCGCCGCCCCAGTCCCCCGCGGTGGCCGGGCGCCGGACGAGCACGCGGCGCAGCGGGGCGGTCATCGAGGTCACGCCGAAGGGAGCGGTGGTGGGAGCGGCCATGGCTCAGGAGTCTGCCGGACCCGCACGCCGCAGGCGGTCCGGCGGGACGTGGTCGGTCAGCCAGACGCCGTTGCCGGCGAGCAGGAAGGAATGGCCGTCGGTGTGCATGCCGGCGGCGTCGACCTCGAGGACCACGGGCGGGCCACGGCGAGCACCGACGGCGCGGGCGGTGGCGGCGTCCGGCGACAGGTGGACGTGGTGGCGGCCCATCGGGCGCAGGCCGTCGCGCTCGATCTCCGCGAGGGCGCCGGCGTGGGTGCCGTGGTAGAGCGTGACGGGCGGCGTGCGGGGCTCGTAGCCGAGGTCGACGGCGACGCTGTGGCCCTGGACGGCGCGGATGCGGGTGCCGGTGTCGTCGTAGGCGTAGCGGCGCTTGCCGGCGGCATGCACCGCGGCGTCGAGTTCCTGGCGGGTGATCGGGAACCCGTGGCGGGCCGCCGCTCCGAGCACCTCGTCGACCTCCGCCCATCCGGCCTCGTCGAGCGCCAGCCCGATGCGCTCGGGCGAGTGACGCAGGTGCCTGGCGAGGAACTTCGAGACCGTGGCGGCGCGCCGGCGCGACACGCGGCGAACGCTAGCCGTGCGGCGGTCGGCGATGAACCGGGTGTAGCGCTCGAGGACGTCGCCGCCGGCGGAGGCGAACAGCTCGCGCAGCCGGCCGAGCGCAAGCCACGGCGGCGGCGCGCCGCGCACCGTCGCGGCGTGACTGCTCCAGCCCCACGCCTCGGGCTTGCGGACGGCACCCGCCTCCACGGGGTTCAGGGCGACGTACCGCGCAGCGGTCCAGAGGTGGGCGTCGTCCTTGATCCGCGTGGCGCCGTAGCGGCCCTGGAACACGTGACCGCTCCACCGGTGACGGCGGTTGAGCTGCTCACCGAACCGGCCGTGCAGCCAGCGCATGCCGTCCCCGAGGTTCGCCGCCGGCGTCTCCAGGAGCAGGTGGACGTGGTTGTCCATCAGGCAGTACGACAGGCAGCGCCAGCCAAAGCGTTCCACCGCCCGCCCCAGCAGCGCGAGGTAGCGCTCCCTGTCCTCATCGTCGACGAACAGCGCGGCCTGGCGGTTTCCGCGCGCATACACGTGGTGAATCGCGCCGGCGACGTCCTCCCGAGGCTTGCGTGGCATGTGCCTACTAGCCGCGACGCTCCCCGTACTCGCCCCCCACCGCAGGG
>DATLGB010000202.1:0-41988 GCA_035540675.1 Solirubrobacteraceae bacterium
GCGCTGTTGAGCGCGGCGAGCTTGTTGTCGTTGGGCGGGATGACCGTGGCCCAGTACTCGCGGATCAGGTCCTCGTGCTCCTTGAGCGCCGAGTCCATGTCCATAAAGATCACGCCCTGCTTCTCGAGCTCCTCGTTGACCTGGTGGTAGACCGACTCGGACTCGTACTGGGCGCCGACGCCGGCGAGGAACTTGCGCTCGGCCTCCGGGATGCCCAGGCGGTCGAAGGTGTTCTTGATGTCCTCGGGGACGTCGTCCCAGGTGCGGCTGGCCTTCTCGGAGGCGCGGACGAAGTAGTGGATGTTGTCGTAGTCGACCTCGGCCAGCATGGGCGAGCCCCAGGTGGGCTGGGGGCGGCTGAGGAAGTGGTCGAGCGCCTTGAGGCGGAACTCGAGCATCCACTCGGGCTCGTTCTTGTGCTTGGAGAGGTGCAGGACCGTGTCGCGGGTCAGGCCCTTCGGCGCCTTGTACAGGTAGTTCTCGGCGTCGTGGAAGCCGAAGCGCTCCTTGTAGTCCGCGTTGATGTCCTTCAGGGACTCCTGCTCGGCGAGGATCTCGGGAGTGCTCATGCGGTCAGTCCACCTCGACTCGGATCATTTCGCCCTCGACGACGACCGGGAAGGTGTCGACGGGGACGTAGGCAGGCAAATTCAGGGGTCGGCCGGTGCGCAGGTCGAACAGCGACCCGTGGCGTGGGCACTCGACGACGCACTTCTCCAGGTCGATCTTCCCCTCGAAGAGGATCCCGTTGTCGTGGCTGCAGCGATCCTCGATGGCGAGGATGTCGCCGTCGCAGTTGACGACGCCGATCTCGAAGTCCTCGACCTCGACGATCCGGCGCGTGCCGGGCGGGAGATCGGAGACGGGGCAGATGTCGACGAGGGGGCTCATGTGCGGCTTGGCATCAAGTCCGACCGTGGAGGTCGGACTTCCCCTCGAAGTGTAGCGGTGGGGTGGACCGCGATCGGGCCCGCCTCACCCCCTCGGGACGCTGAGCGGCAGCTCGATCCGGGCCTTCCCCGCGGACAGGGCGAGCGTGAGCGCTAGCGGCGCCGTTCCGCGCTTGACCTTGACGCGGACGCGGCGCGCGCGGCGCGAGACCCGGAAGGTCTGCCGCCCGATGCGCAGGCGGGCCGGCACGGTCGTCGCCACCCGCAGCACCAGCCGCTTGCTGCTCGGCGCGAGCGTCTTCGGGGCGTCGACGCGCAGGAACCGCGGCGCGTCGCCGAGCACCTTGACCTTCACGCGCGCCGTCGCCTTGCGACCGGACCTGTCGCGCGCGACGAGGCGGATCGTGCGGGTCCCCGCCGGCAGGCCGGAAACGGTGGTGCGCTCGCCGCGGCCGATCCGGCGCTTGCCCGCGAACCAGCGCAGCCGCTTGCCGCGAATTGCCTTCCCGCGGTCGTCGCTCGCCGTGCCGGAGAGGTACAGCGCCGCGCTGTTGCGGATCTGGGCGCGCGCGGCCGGCGCCAGGATCTCCACGGTCGGCTTGCGCCCCACGGCGCGGAAGCGCCTGGAGACCGCGACCGCCTCGCGGAAGCCGTCGTTGACCCGCACGCGCACGCGCGCACGGCGCGAGCCCGCGAACAGCGTGCTCGGCAGCCGGACGCCGTTCTCGCTGGGCTCGAGCGCGATCGGCCGCCACGTGCGGCCGTCGTCGAACGAGTAGTCGACCTTCGCCCGCAGCTCGCCGCCGTCGGCGTCCGTGGCGCGCCAGCGCACCGTCACAGTGGCGCCGCGGCCAACGGTCGCCTTCCTGCGCGGCGAGAGGATCCGGACCTTCGGCGCGCTCGGACTCGCGGTGCGCGTCGCGACCACGGTGCCGTCGCGGACGATGGCGACGCCGGCCGCGCCGGCGGCCGGCACCTCGCCCTTCAGCGCCTGCTCGCCCGGCACGCCGTCGGCGACGTCGATCGCGGCCAGCGGCGCCTCGGCGAGCGTCTGGCCCGCCGCGCCAACCGCGCGCAGGACGTACGTCGACCCGCCCGCGGGCACCTTCTCGCGGAAGCCGGGCTTTACCGCCTGGATCTGCACGCCCGACGCCGTGGAGGCGACGGCGAGCACGCGCAGCGTGCGCTGCGACGCGGCGATCGAGGCGGTGGCGGCCGCGGCCTTGCCCTTGGACTCGTGCTGCATGCGCAGCCACTGCAGGTTGCGCCGCCAGCCCTCGGGCGCCGTCCACGACCCGCGCGGGTCGCGGCCGGGGCGGCAGTAGGACATGTTGTCGAACACGAACGGCGTGTAGTCGCTCACCGCCACCGGCGGGTAGCTCTGGAGCCGCGGGCCGCCGAGGGCGAAGGACGCCACGGTCTGGTAGCGGCCGTTGCCCGGGAGGTCGGGGAGGCGGCGGTCGATGCCGACGCCCTGCACGAACCCCCAGCCCGATCCGTCGACCAGCTCCGGCCCGCTGCCGAGCTGCGTGTTGCCGCTCTTGTCGCCGCAGGTCTCGACGCCGTGCGAGTGCCAGCGCCCGAAGCCGTGCATCACCTCGTGGGCGACGGAGTCGGGCCGGCTCCACGTCCCGACGCCCACCGGGTCCCAGAAGTCGTGGTGCATGTAGCCGTACATCACGCCGCCGGTGGTGATCTCCGGGCCGTGCACGCCGATGACGATGTCGCCGCACAGCTCACGGTCGGCGCAACCGCCCTTGGCGTCGTCGGCGTAGTCGTCGAGCCGGCTGCGGACCTCGTCCTTGCGATCGTCGGCCGCCTCCTTGCGCTCGTCCTCGGTGCCTTTGTCCGGGTACTCGTCGAGGACGTCGCTGACGTCGATCTGGCCGTACCACTGCGTGCGGTTGAAGCGCAGCGCCCCGTCGGCGAGCGGAAGCACGGCCTCGAGGAAGGAGAAGACGTCGCGCGGGAGCGGCCAGCGGCTCGGATGGAGATCCTTGCCCGGCAGGTAGTACCCGATGGCCCGCCCCGGTTCGAGGTTCTCCTTCTTCGTCCAGAGCCGCGCGGTGCCGAGCCACAGCTCGCCCGTGTTCACGAACGGAATGCCCGCGAGGGTCATCGTGTTGTTGAGCGCGCACTGGCTGGTCGTGCACTCGCTCTGCGGGTACAGGATCGGGTCGTCCTGCTCGACGAGGGTGGCCTTCAGCGACAGCCCGCCGGCCTTCGTCCACGCCGGCGGCAGGGTGAAGGTGAACGCCGCCTCGGGATCGGCGCGCCTGGCGAGGCTGACGACCGGGCTGCCGGGCCTCAGCACGCGCGGCCCTTCCTCGGGCAGCAGCGGGCCGCCGGCGAGCTCCTTGCCGCCGCGGAAGCCGCGCAGCTCGACGAGATGCGGCGGGCTGTCGGAGCCGGGCTGCGTGTTGGCGAACACGCGCACGATCGTGCGCGAGTTCCGGACCATCTCGACGCCGTTGTAGGGCATCGGCGCCGCGAGGTCGGTGCGCGGCGGCAGCGATGCCATCTTCGTGCAGTTGCTGCGCTGTTCTTCGAGCGTCAGCGGGGTCATCGGGTCGTTGGAGAACGCGTGGCACACCTCGTGCTCGCGCTGGACCGCCTGCAGGATGTCGATCCCGACGATGCGGGCGTCGTAGCGGCCGATGACGTTGAGCCGGAAGTGCGCGGTCTTGGTGATCCCGCCCTCCGTCGCGGTCACGCGGACCTGCTGGTTCTCGACGGCGGGAGTCCCTTCCGGAGCATGCAGGCGCAGAACGGAGCTGTCGCCGGGCGCCGGGTCCGGCTCGAGGGACGACTGCACGCCCGACGGCAGGAGGTCGACGCTCAGGTCGATCGGCCCGGCCGAGCCGTTGAAGCGCGAGAACCGGATCGGGATCTGGATGGTGCCGCCCTGGGTGATGGCGGGGGCGCCGAAGAAGCCGTTGAGGTCGAGCGTCACGTTGAAGTCGGGCGGCGGCGCCTGCGACGGGTCGTCCGGGACCTCGAAGGAGATGTCGTCGACCATGTACCGGCCGGGGTCGATCTGGAAGTAGGCGATGTCCGCCTTCGCGCGGTCCACCCGCAGCTCCCTCCATCCCTCGCCGCTGGTCTGCTCGACCGTCTTGAGGAGCTTCTGGTTGACGTCGTAGACGCTCAGCGACGCGCCGCCGTAGGTCCATAGGCTCACGTACGGCGTCGTGTAGGTGAGTCTGGCCGCCGCCACCGAGTGCGGGAACTCGTTGCACTGGCAGAACGTCGTGGCGCCGTGCGGCGCCGAGCGCGGCGGCTGGCCGAACGGCCCGGCGTCGTCGACCACAGGCCGGTGGTCGCTCGACGCCTCGAAGAAGGTCTTGCTCGATTCGGAGTACTCGAGGCCGAAGACGATGCCCCGGTCCTTGTACTGGTCGGTGAGCTCGGTGTGGAGCGGCAGGTCGTCGAACGTGATGACCTGGGTCTTGGCATGCGAGGCGGCCGGCGCGAACAGCGCCACGAGCATGCCGAGCAGAAGGTTCCGACCGATCCGAGCGCGCAAGGTGTCTCCCAGGTAGGCGCCCGGTCCTGCACCGGGTCGACGACGCCAACGTATCCGGACGGCGCGTCAGAAAGCAAGTGCCGTCCGGCGGGGCGAGGCGCCCGCGCGGGCCGGCCGCAGTCGTCGGAGCCCTGCCCGGGCGTGTTCCAGCACTACGAGAAGCGGGTGCACGTCTGGTACCGCGTCAGGAACGACCGCGCCGGCACGACTACCGAAGCGATGCCGCTCGACCTCACCTCCGCCTTCGCCGACGCCATCGTCCTCGACCGCCCCGTCCTGCGGATCTCCTACGACGCCGATCTCGACTTCCTCACGGCGCTCGTGCCGGGTCAGGTGATCGACGGGCAGCTCGCGGACGAGGTGGAGGCGCTCGTCGACGAACGGGCGTGGCTGTACTTCCGCGGCTCGGACGGTCCGCTGATCGGCTTCGGGGTCGCGGAGGCCTTCGCGGTCGAGCCGGAGGCCCCGCTCTGGGAAGGGCCGCGCTTCCACGTGCCCTCGCTCGCGCTGCGCGCCGCCTGCGCCGGCGAGATCCTCCTCGCCGCGCGACACGCGATCAGCGGGTCGACGCCGGACGTCGCCTTCTTCGACTCCGCGGTCGCCGCCGGAACACAGGGGGACTGGGACGGCGCCGATTTCCATTGGCGCTGCTGCCTGGAGTGCGGCGAGATGCGCGCCCACTACGGGCTCGGCTACACGCTGGTGGAGCTCGGGCGCCCGCAGGAGGCGCTCGGGCACCTGATGGCCTACACCGAGATCTGCCCGCGCAACGCCTGGGCTTGGGTCTGGCGCGGACGCGCCGCGCACGCGGCCGGCGACGCCGCCGAGGCGGCCGCCTGCTACCGCCGCGCCATCGCCTGCGAGCAGGAGGGCTCCTACGCGACGGACGCCGAGGAGCTGCTCGCCGAGCTCGAGGACGCCTGACTCACCGCGCCGGACGCCGGCGGCGGGCGAGCACGAGCCCGAGCGCCGCGACGGGGGCGGCGGCCAGCAGCGGCCACGGCGGTCGGCCGTCGCCGGGCGCCGGCGCGGCGGCGGCGGCGGGCACGCGCAGCGGCGGCTCGACCGCGAGGAACCGCTGCGGGTCCCGCGGGTCGAAGCCCTCCAGCGAGATCCGGTAGCTCCCCGCCGCCGGCAGGCGCACGCGCGCGACCCACTCGCCGTTGCCGCGCATCCGCGCCGGCGCGCGCACCTCGCGCGCGTCGGACGAGAGCCGGACGACCGGCCGCGCGTCGTAGAGCAGCAGGACGGTGTCGTTGGGCGCGAGCAGCACGAAGCGCGCCGCCCACGTCTCGCCCGCGCGCAGCCCGTCCGGGATCGAGCGCCACTCGACGCGCAGGCTGTCGTGGATGCCTTTGGCCGGCGCGGCGGCGGGGAGCGCGAGCAGGATCAGGACGGCGAGCAGGGGGCGCATGTCGCGGGTACACCGGCAGTCAGGCGCGGGTTCCGACCGTGCCGGCAGACCCAAGGGCGGAACAGGAGCTGACGGATGCGTAGACGGGTGGCCCTACTGACCGCGGCGGCGCTCGCGCTGCCGTTCGCTGCGTGCGGCGAGGACGCGCCGACCGCCGAGGAGTTCTGCGACGAGCGCGGCGGCATCAACGAGGCGACGCTGCAGCCCAACGGCGACGCGGAGTGCATGGACGGCACGAAGTACGAGGCCGCCGAGCAGGCCGCCTCCACGGGCAACGGGCGCGCATGACCGACGAGGTCCGCGACCTGGCGCGCGACGGCGACGCCCGTCGGGGCGAGCTGGTGGAGGTGCTGGCCGAGGCGTTCGCGCCGCTGATCGAGGCCGACCCGCGCGCCTTCCGGCGCAAGTTCCGCAAGATGGCGGCCGATCCGTTCGCCTTCTACCGGGGCAGCGCGCCGCTGTTCTACGCCGACGTCGTTCGCGTCGAGGACCCGTGGGCGGACGAGCGCACGCGCCGGGTGTGGATCCAGGGCGACCTGCACGCGGAGAACTTCGGCACCTACATGAACTCCGCCGGGCTGCTGGTGTTCGACGTCAACGACTTCGACGAGGCCTACGTCGGCCACTTCACCTGGGACCTGCGGCGGATGGCGGCGAGCCTGGCGCTGATCGGCTTCTCGAAGGCCTTCTCCGACGAGACGATCGGCGAGCTGATCCGCACGTACGCGCGCGCCTACGTCGAGCAGGTGGTCGCGTTCCACGAGGGCGAGCGCGACGAGGAGTTCCGCCTGGCGCTGGACAACACCTCCGGCGTGCTGCGCGAGGTCCTGCGCCGCGCGCGCCTGTCGACGCGGATCGCGCTGCTGGAGGATCTGACCACGATCGAGGGCGAGGAGCGCCGCTTCGTCGAGGGCGGCGGCTCGCAGCGCCTCGACGACGGCGAGCGTGAAGCGGTCGAGGACGCCTACGGCCGCTACCTGGAGACCATCCCGGAGGTCAAGCGCCAGCTGTCGGTCTCCTACGCGGTCAAGGACGTCGTCGGCCGCAGCGGGTTCGGCATCGGCAGCGCCGGGCTACCGGCCTACAACCTGCTGATCGAGGGTCGCTCGCAGGCGCTCGAGAACGACGTCGTGCTGTCGATGAAGCAGGCCAACGTCGCCGCCCCCAGCCGCGCGTTCGACGACGCACGCGTGGCCGACTACTTCGAGCACCAGGGCCACCGCACCGCGGTCTCCCAGCGCGCGCTGCAGGCGCACGCCGACCCGTGGCTGGGCTGGACCGAGCTCGACGGCGTCGGCCAGATCGTCAAGGAGCTCTCGCCCTACGAGGCCGACCTGTCGTGGGACCACCTGACCGAGCCGCAGGAGATCCTGCCGCTGCTGTGCGAGCTCGGGCGCGCGACGGCCAAGATCCACTGCGTCTCCGACGCGGGTTCGGAGCAGACGCTCGTCGAGTTCCAGACCGAGGAGGCGATCGCCGCGGTGATCGGCGACCGCGCGGACGAGTTCGCCGACGAGCTCGCGTCGTTCGGGATGGCGTACGGGACGCTGGCGCGCGACGACCACCGCCGGTTCGTCGACGCCTTCCGCAACCGGGAGATCCCGGGCGTGCCCGACGAGTGGCTCGAGCAGGAGCGCTGACGCCCGCTACTGCTGCGGGACGGCCTCGCCGGCCTCGGCGGCGCTGGCGGGCGTCTCGCTCTCCCAGCTCGCCGGCTGGCCCAGGCCCGCCGACTTGAGCACCTTCAGCGACAGCAGCGCGCACTTCATGCGCGTCGCGGAGATGTCGATGCCGAGGAGGTCGAGCACGAACGACTTGTCGAGGCGGATCAGCTCGTCCACGGACATGCCGATCACCTCGTCGGAGGTCATCGACGCGGCGGCCTGCGAGATCGCGCAGCCGTGGCCGGAGAAGGCGACGTCGACGACCCTGCCGTCCTGCACGCGCAGCTGGACCTTGAGCTCGTCGCCGCAGAGCGGGTTCGTGTCCTCGAACTCCAGGTCCGGATCGGGCAGCTCCCCCCAGTGATGGGGCCGCTTGTAGTGCTCGAGGATCTGCTCGCGATACAGGTCGTCCATCTGCTCGTTCACACCTTAGGTGGTCCGCAGCCAACGTCTGCGCGCCTGAACCGCCCGCGTTCGGACGGCCGCAGGATTCAGCCGCGCGAAACGGGGCAGCGCGACTTCAACGCGAAAATCCCCAACACGTGGAGGCGTGATGGCAACGCAGATGCCACCCGCGACGCAGTCGCAAGAGTCCGGCGGCTCGACCGCGGACCAGGCCAAGGACAAGGCCCAGGAAGTCGCCGGGCAGGCGAAGGAGCAGGTCTCCAACGTCACCCAGCAGGCTTCGAGCCGCGTACGCGAGCAGGTCGACCAGCGGTCGACGCAGTTCGGCGAGCAGGTCACGACGCAGGCGCAGGACGCCCGCACCGTCGCCGAGGAGCTGCGCAAGCAGGGCAAGGACCAGCCGGCCAAGCTGGCCGAGCAGGCCGCCGACAAGGCCGAGCAGCTCGGCTCCTACCTGCAGCGCGCGGACGCCGACGCGCTGCTGCGCGACGTCGAGGACTTCGGTCGCCGCAAGCCGTGGGCGGTCGCCGCCGGCGGCCTCGCGCTCGGCTTCGCCGCGTCGCGCTTCCTGAAGGCCTCGAGCCAGCAGCGCGCGCAGGGCACGTCGCGGCCGATGGGCTCCACCCCGTCCGCGCATGCCCCGAACGGCGCCGGGACGTTCCAGCCGCCGGCCCCGCCGGTGCAGTCGCCGGCCGCCGACCTGTCCGGCGGCGTGACGCCGGCGACGCCCCCGACCATGCCCGACGCCGGCCGCGGCATGCCGGGCACGACCGGCGGCTTCTAGCCATGGCGCTGCAGGACAACGGCTCGCGCGACCTGCGCGAGGAGCCGATCGGCGAGCTGCTCAAGCGGCTCTCCCAAGAGACGACGACCCTGGTCAAGCGCGAGCTGGACCTGGCGAAGGCCGAGATGGCCGAGAAGGGCAAGCAGGCCGGCAAGGGCGCCGGGCTGCTCGGCGGCGCCGGCGTTGCCGGGCTGCTGATGCTCGCATCGCTGAGCGCCGCGGTCATCGCGCTGCTCGACACGGCGATGGCGACGTGGGTCGCCGCGCTGATCGTGACCGCCATCTGGGGCGTGATCGCCGCAGTGCTCGCCCTGCAGGGCAAGAACCGGGTGCAGGAGGCAACGCCGGCCGCGCCCGAGCAGACCATCGAAAGCGTGAAGGAGGACGTGCAATGGGCGAAGACCCGGTAGCGATCCGGCAGGACATCGAGCGCACCCGTGAAGAGATGGGTGAGACGCTCAGCGCCATCGGCTACAAGACCGACGTGACGGCGCGGGCGAAGGACAAGGTCCACGACCGCGTGGACGGCGTCAAGGAGAAGCTCGGCATGGCCCGGGACAAGGTCTCCGACACCACGCCCAGCACGGGCGACGCCAAGCAGGCCGCCCGCCGCGGCGCGAGCATCGCGCAGGAGAACCCGCTGGGCCTCGCGGTCGGCGCGGCCGCGGTCGGCTTCCTCGCCGGCATGCTCGCTCCCGCGACGCGCGTCGAGAACGAGAAGATGGGCGCCGCCGCCGACCAGGTCAAGGAGACGGTCTCGCAGACCGTGTCCGAGGCGGTCGACCACGGCAAGCAGGTCGTCCAGGAGGTCGCGCAGGAGACGGCGCAGACCGCCAAGGAGACCGCGCAGTCCGCCGCGCAGGAGCACGGCCAGCAGGTGGCCGAGTCCGCGCAGCAGAACGCGCAGCAGACGACCGAGTCGGTCCGCTCCTAGCCGGCGAAGATCTCACGAACGCGCTCGAGGGCGTCGACCAGCCGGTCGACGTCCTCGCGCGTGCTGTGGATCGCGAAGCTCGCCCGCGACGACGCGGGGATGCCCAGGCGCCGCATGAGCGGCTGGGCGCAGTGGTGGCCGGCGCGCACGCAGACGCCCTGCGAGCCGAGGATCTCGGCGACGTCATGCGGGTGCACGCCGTCCATCACGAACGACGCGAGCGCCACGCGACGCGCCGGGTCCGCGGGACCGTGGACCGTGATGTCGCCGAGCTCGCCGAGGCGCTCGAGCGCGTAGGCGGCGAGGTCCTGGTCGTGGGCGAGGACCTCGTCCATGCCGAAGCCCTCGAGGAACTCGACCGCGGCCGCCAGCCCGATCGCCTCGGCGACCGCCCCGGTGCCGGCCTCGAACCTGGCCGGCGGCTCGGCGTACGTCGAGGATTGCTCGCCGACCTTGGCGATCATGTGCCCGCCGCCGAGGAACGGCGGCATCGCCTCGAGCAGCGCGCGGCGGCCGTGCAGGATGCCGATGCCGGTCGGGCCGTAGGCCTTGTGCGCCGTCCAGGCGTAGAAGTCCGCGCCGATGGCGCCGATGTCGACCGGCAGGTGCGGGACGGCCTGCGAGCCGTCGATCATCACGACCGCGCCGGCGTCGTGCGCGCGGCGGGTGATCGCGGCGACGTCGTTGATGGTCCCGACGACGTTGGAGACGTGCACGACGCCGACGAGCTTCGGCTCGCGCGCCAGCAGCGCGTCGAGCGCGGCGAGGTCGAGCTCGCCCGCGTCGTCGACCGGCACGTACTCGATCCGCGCGCCGGCGCGCTGGGCCAGCATCTGCCACGGCACGATGTTCGAATGGTGCTCCATCTCGGTGAGGACGATCAGGTCGCCCTCCCCCACGTGCTGCGAGCCCCACGAGTAGGCGACGAGGTTGATCGCCTCGGTCGCGTTGCGCGTGAACACCGTCTCGCCGGGCGTGGAGCCGACGAAGCGGGCGGCCTTGACGCGCGCGCCCTCGAAGGCCTCGGTGGCGCGCGCGGCGAGCTCGTAGACCCCGCGGTGGATGGACGCCCGGTAGGAGCGGTAGTAGTCGTCCATCGCCTCGATCACCGGCAGCGGCGTCTGCGACGTCGCCGCCGAGTCGAGGTAGGTCAGCCCGCCCGCGAGGACGGGGAACTGCGGGGTGGCGATCGCCATCAGGCGGCGGCGCCGATCTCCTCGGCGATGCCCTTGTAGCCCTCGCGCTCGATGTACTCGACGAGCTCCGGGCCGCCCTCCTTGACGATCCGGCCCTGGAACATGATGTGGACGTGCGTGGGCTGCACCAGGTGCAGGATGCGCTGGTAGTGGGTGATGATCAGGATGCCCATGTCGGACTCCTGGCGCACGGCGTTGACGCCGGTGGCGACCACCTTGAGCGCGTCGACGTCGAGGCCCGAGTCGGTCTCGTCGAGCACGGCGAGCCGGGGCTGCTGCAGCGCGAGCTGGAGGATCTCCATGCGCTTCTTCTCGCCGCCCGAGAAGCCCTCGTTGAGGTAGCGGCTCGAGAACTCCTTCGGCACCGAGGTGAGCTGCATGGCCGCCTCGGTCGTCTTGCGGAAGTCCTTGAGCGAGATCGCGTCGTCGCCGCGGGCCTCGCGGTGGGCGTTGACGACCGTGCGCAGGTACTTGGCGACGGTGACGCCCGGCACGGCGACCGGGTACTGGAAGGCCATGAACAGGCCGGCGCGGGCGCGCTCGTCCGGCTCGGCCTCGGTGATGTCGTCGCCGTCGAAGATGATCTGGCCCTGCGTGACCTCGAGGCCGGGGTGGCCCATGATCACGTTGGCCAGCGTGGACTTGCCGGAGCCGTTCGGGCCCATCAGCGCGTGGATCTCGCCGGAGCGGACGTGCAGGTCGACGCCCTTGAGGATCTGCTTGTCGCCGGCGGAGACGTGGAGGTTTCGGATCTCGAGGTCGGCCATGGGAATCAGGAGGTTCGGCTTTCGATGGGGAGCTCGGGGAGGACGGCCGGCCGCTGCTCGAACTCGACGAGCTCGGCCAGCGTGGTGCGCTGCAGGGACTTGATGACGCCGAGCTGCACGCGCGTCCACAGCAGCTTGGTGGCGCAGGCGCTGCGCTCGGACGGATGCGAGCAGGCGACGCGCGACTCCTGCGCGTCGTCGACGAAGCAGTCCATCGGCGCGATCGCGCCCTCGAGCGCGAGCACGACGCGGTCCATCGTGATCTCCTCGGCGGGGAGCGCGAGCAGGTAGCCGCCGTGCGCGCCGCGCGCGGAGGTGACGAGCCCCGCCTTCTTGAGCAGGGCGGCGATGCGCTCGAGGTACGCGAGCGGGAGCCGTTCGGCGTCGGCGACCGACTTCAGCGACACCGGGGCGTCGCTGCCGTGCACGCCGAGCTGGATGAGCAGGCGGACGCCGTACTCGGCTTTCGTCGTGAAGATCACTACGGGTAAAGCCTACCACTGAGGTCGGAGTTCTCCGGCCGCGTGGCGGTGTAGGGTCGGCGCGTGCGGGAGCGGGTTGACGAGCACGTCGCGCCGCGGGCGCCGGCCGCGGCGCCGGCCCTGCGCGCGCAGCCGGCGGCGCTCGCGCTGCAGCGCGCGATCGGCAACCGCGCCGCCGCGCGGATGCTCTCGCGCGTGACCTTCCACCCCACCGTCGCGCACCACCACGCGCCGAGCGGCAAGTGGAGCGAGGTGCAGAAGGCGCCCGACAGCGGGTGGAAGGAGAACCTCGTCTGCCGGGCCGGCGAGCCGTGGCACGTCGTGGCGGCGGCGCTGCTGGCCGAGTTCGGCGACAAGCCGCTGGCCAAGCACCACCTCGAGTGGTACCTGAGCAAGGGCAAGGGCGCCGACTACGACGAGAACGCCAACCTCGAGCGGATGCTGCGCACGGACGCGGGCGTGCAGCGGGCGATCGCGGCGGCGCTTCCCGGCGGCGCCCGCACCGGGACCGTCGCGTTCAACCTCAAGATCGAGCAGGGCCACTACTCCAACCAGGACTTCCGCTTCGCCTTCGGCGCGATCGACCACCTCGACGTCGAGGTCGACTTCGCCGCCGGGACGCTGCACGCCTGGTTCCGCGACTGCTACGAGTGGCACCCGTACTACCCGGCGCTCTACACGGCGTTCCCCGACGACGGCTCGCGGCAGAGCAACTGCGTGCACGCGGCGCTCGTCGAGCTCAAGAGCTCGGGCGCCGCCGACTTCTGGATGCAGGGCGAGGCGACCGTCCCGCTGAGCGTCCTGCCGCTCGGCACGGGCGCCGCGGGCGGCGGCGGCTCGGACCTCTGAAACCGCGAGTTCCGCCGCCCGCCCGCGTTGAAGCCGGCATGGTCCGCCTGCTCTGTGCCCTGATCCTGTCCCTGCTGCTCCTGCCGTCCGCCGCCGCCGCCCAGGCGCCGGCGATCGACGACCCCGGCCCCTGCACGGCGGCGGCCGCCCTGGGCATGCCCGAGGGCGACGACCACGAGCACAACGAGCCGGCCCAGCACCAGGGGCTCTCCTGCCGCATCGAGCGCGCGTCCTTCCTGCCGCTCACCAACGGCGAGTTCGTCGACCCGCTGGCGCCCAACTCCAAGCTCGGCGAGACCGACGTCAAGGGCGACATCCTCGCGGTGGCGGTCCAGGAGCCGGTGGGCGGCGCGCTGTTCTTCGACGTCTCGGACCCGGCCAAGCCGAGGTTCCTGTCGAGCTACGCCCACGCCGCCTGCGCGCTCGGCAGCAACTGCGGCGCCTACATCGAGATGATGGCCGACGGCAAGAGCGCGATCCTGTCCCTGCAGCAGACCGACCTGATGCCCGGCCTGATCAGCGGCTCGGCCGGCCAGGCGCCCGGCGTCGCGCTGATCGACCTCAGCGACCCGAAGAACCCGGTGCTCGAGCAGGAGTACCTGACGGTGTCGGTGCAGGGCGTCCACACCGCCCGCTCGCACGTCATCGCCGAGGGCCCGGCGGCGGGCGAGTACGTCTTCCTGATCCAGAACGGCGTCGGCACCGAGATCGCCCGCGTGATCGAGACGCCCGCCGGCAAGCGGATGGTGCACGTGTCGACGGTCCCCGTCGTCGACACGACGAACATCGTCTCGACGCACGACACGTTCATCCAGACCGACCCGACCGACGGCAAGACCTACCTCTACGCGGCGGGCGGGTTCACCTACGGCTTCCGCGTCTACGACGTCTCCAACCCGGCCACCCCGACGCCGGTGGCCAACTGGGACCTGACGCCGCAGTGCCGCGACGACTGGTACGCGCACACGATCGACGTCACCACGATCGGCGGCCGGCGCTACGTGACGATGCCGGCCGAGTCGTTCGACTTCGGCGGCCAGGCCGACGCGAGCGACGAGTGCGGCGAGCGCGCCGGCAACGGCGACAGGCCCGGCCCGCTGTGGATCGTCGACGCCACCGACTTCTCCAAGCTGCCGACGGAGAACGACGACGTCGACGCCATCCGCGAGAAGTCGGCCGCGGCGCTCGTGACGACGTGGACCAACCCGGCCGGCCGCGCCGCCGGCCAGCTGACGTTCTCGCCGCACAACCAGCAGATCGTCGGCGACCGCATCTTCCTGTCGCACTACCACGGCGGGGTGTTCGTGCTCGACGCCTCGGCTGCGTTCGCCGGCAAGAACGTCCGGCCGAAGGAGGTCGCGTGGGCGGTGCCGTTCGACGCCGACGTGCGGCCGACGATCGAGACGGGCACGTTCCCGCACTCGCGCGGGGACTTCTGGGACATGAACTTCTACAAGGGCCACATCCTCGCGACCGACATCAAGGGCGGCATCTACTCCCTGCGCGTGCAGGAGAGCGGCAGCGGGACCGCCGGCGACACCGCCGGCGGCTGCGACGACCGCACCAAGCCGGCGTCGCGCTGGAAGGGGCGCCTGTCGCGGCGCGGCGTGACCGTCCGCGGGACCGCGCGCGACGCGGGCTGCGACGGCACGATCAAGCGCGTAATGGTCGCCGTGGCGCGCGAGCGGGGCCGCAAGTGCAGCTTCCTCAACGGCCGCGGCAAGGCCGGCAAGGCGCGGTCGTGCCGCAAGCCGAGATACGTGACGGCGAAGGGCACGTCGAGCTTCTCGCTGCGGATCAAGGGTCGCCTGCTCCCCGCCCGCTACCGGATCGCGGTGCGCGCCGTCGACGGCGCGGGGAACCTGGAGAAGCTGCGCTACAGCCGCGTCAAGCTGCGCTGAGCGGGTAGCCCTCCGGGCATGCCCATCGCGATCGTCACCGGCGGCAACTCGGGAATCGGCCGCGCCACCGTCGTGCTGCTCGCCGAGCGCGGCTACGACGTCGGGTTCACCTGGCACTCCGACGAGGAGAACGTCGAGGAGACGCTGGCGGAGGCGCGCACCTTCGGGGTGCGCGCCGAGGCGCGGCAGATGGACCTCTCCGAGGGCCCGGGGCCACGAGCGCGATCGACGAGCTCATCGACGCCCTCGGTGGCGTCGACGCGTTCGTCAACAACGCCGGCACGGGCCACGAGGACCCGTTCCTCGAACTGCCGCTCGGCACCTTCCGCGAGATCCTCGAGGTCGACCTGATCGGCGCGTTCCTGTGCGCGCAGCGAGCCGCGCGGCACATGGTCGAGCACTCGGTCGAAGGCCGCATCATCAACGTCACGAGCGTCCACGAGCACGTCCCGCTGCCGCAGTCGACCGCGTACGTGGTCGCCAAGCACGGCCTCGGCGGGATGACCAAGAACATGGCGATCGAGCTGGCCGAGCACGGCATCTCGGTCAACTCGGTGGCGCCGGGCGAGATCGCCACCAAGATGACGGGACAGGAGGACCAGGACCCGTCGGAGTCCGAGCGGCCGGCGATCCCCTTCAAGCGGCCCGGGCACGCGCGCGAGATCGCGTCGGCGATCGTCTGGCTGGCGTCGCCGGACGCGCGCTACACGACCGGCCAGTCGATCGTCGTCGACGGCGGCATGGTGCAGAACCCGGCCGTGGCCAACCAGCTCGTGACGTAGCGGCGCGCCTAGCGCACGGGGACGAAGCGGCCCTGCGCCCACGCGCGCAGGCGCTGCACGTCCTCGGCGCGCGAGCGCGAGAGCGGCACGGTCGAGGCGATCTCCTCGACCACGAGCGCGGTGTCCGGCTGGCGGCCGGCCTGCAGTGCGCGCAGGACGGTCCCGATCACGACCTGCTCGATCTCGGCGCCGCTGAAGCCGTCGGCGCGCGCCGCCAGCGCGGGCAGGTCGAACGCCCCCGGGTTCTGGCGGCGCAGCGTCAGGTGGATGCGGAAGATCTCCTCGCGCTCGACCGCGTCCGGCAGGTCCACGAAGAAGATCTCGTCGAAGCGCCCCTTGCGCAGCAGCTCGGGCGGCAGCACGGACAGGTCGTTGGCGGTGGCGACCACGAACACGTCGTGGCGCTTCTCCTGCATCCAGGTCAGGAACGACCCGAACATGCGCCGCGACACGCCGCCGTCGTCGCCGGAGGAGGGCGCCAGGGCCTTCTCGATCTCGTCCATCCACAGGACGGCCGGCGCCAGCGACTCCGCGGTGGCGATCGCCTTGCGGAGGTTGCGCTCGGTCTCGCCGACGTACTTGTCGTACAGCCGCCCGGCGTCGAGCTTGAGCAGCGGCAGCCGCCAGGCGCGCGCGACGTACTTCGCGGCCAGCGACTTGCCGCAGCCCTGGACGCCGACGAGCAGCACGCCGCGCGGGACCGGCAGGTTGAGCGCCTCGGCCTGCGGCGAGCGGGCGAGGGCGGCCCGGTCGAGCCAGCGGCGCAGGCCGCCGAAGCCGCCGAGCTCGGTCGGGTTGTCCTCGGCCGGGAAGTACTCGAGCAGCCCGTCCTCGCGCAGCGCCCCGGCCTTGAGGTCGACGAGCCGCGGCACGTCCTCGGCGCACAGCACGCCATCGTCGATCGCCACGCGGGCGACGAGCTGGCGGGCCTGGTTGAGCGTGAGGCCGTGGACGGCGCCGGCGAGCGCGTCGAAGTCCTCCGCGCGCAGCTCGACGCGCGCGCGGGCCGACACCATCAGCGACTGGGCGACGGTCTCGATCGTCGCGCGGTACTCGGCGCGCGACGGCGGGCGCAGCTCGTAGGAGACGACGTGCGGGCGCACCTCGCCGGGCAGCTCGGCGCCGGTCCCGACGAGCAGGATGGTCGACAGGCGGCCGGGCGCCGCGAAGCGCTCGAGCAGGTCGCGGAAGGCGCGCGACACCTGGGGCTGGCCCAGGTGCGGCCCGAAGTCCTTGAGCACGTACAGCGCGTCGGCGCCGATCTCGGCGACGTTGGCCAGCGCCTTCGCCGGGTCCTGGCTGCCGTACATGCCGCCGGCGACGCCGAGCGGCGCCAGCCCCTGCGTGACCGTCCATTCGTACGCCGGCAGCCCGAGCTCGGCGGCCACCTCGCGCAGCAGCGCGTCGGCGCGCTCCTCGTCGGCGGTGTCGACGGCGATCGCCGGGTGGCGCGAGAGCACGAGCGTCCGGAGGTCGTGCGTCGCGGACGGCGTGGACGGGCCCGCGGGCGCGGGCGCGGGGGAGCCGGTCGGTGCGGAGACCTGCATGGGGTCACAGATCGGCCGTCCGAGAGCTGACCTTGAGTTGCCTAAGCTCGGTCGCATGTGCGGGCGCTACACGCTCACCCAGAACGACCCGCAGCGCGTGGCGCAGCGGTTCGGCGCCACGCTCCCGGAGGGCGGCGGCCTCGAGCGCTTCAACGTCGCGCCGACCGAGCCCGTGCTGGCGGTCGTCAACGGCAAGACGGGCGAGCGCGAGGCGCATCTCGTGCGCTGGGGCCTCGTCCCCTCCTACGCGCGCGACCTCAAGGGCCCGCCGATGTTCAACGCGCGCTCGGAGACCGCCGCGGCCAAGTCGCCGTTCGCAAAGCTGGTCGGCAATCCCCGCAACCGCTGCCTGATCGTCGCCGACGGCTTCTACGAGTGGCTGCGCCCGGAGGACCGCAAGGCACCCCGCGTGCCGTTCCGCTTCACCGTGGACGGCGGCGAGCCGTTCGCGTTCGCGGGCTTGTGGTGCTGGTCGCGGCCGCAGGGCGAGTGGCTGGCGAGCGCCACCATCCTCACCTGCCCGCCCAACCCGGTCGTCGCGCGCCTGCACGACCGGATGCCGGTGATCCTGCCGGGGCCGGACGCCGAGGCGGCGTGGCTGTCGGCGGACCTGGCGACCGACGAGGCGTGCGGGCTGTGCGTGCCGCTGGCGGCCGAGCGGATGCAGGCCGCGCCCGCCAACCCGCGCCTGAACAAGTCGGGCCTGCCCGACGAGGGGCCGGACCTGCTCGTGGCCGCCTGAGCGCCCGCGGTAGCGTGCGCGGTCGCGTGAAGCTCGCGACCTGGAACGTCAACTCGCTCAACGCCCGGCTGCCGCGCGTGCTCGAGTTCCTCGACGCGCACGCGCCCGACCTCGTCTTCCTGCAGGAGACCAAGACCGAGCCGGACGCGTTCCCGGCCGGGGCGCTCGCGGCCGCCGGCTACGAGGCCGTCCACCACTCCGCCGGCCGCTGGGCGGGCGTCGCGCTGCTGGCCCGGTCGGGGTCGGCCCTCGAGGAGGTCTGCCACGGGCTGGCGGGCGAGCCGGCGGTCGACGAGGCGCGCTGGATCGAGGCGACGGTGGGCGACGTCCGCGCCGTCTCGGTCTACGTGCCCAACGGGCGCGCCGTCGGCTCGCCGACCTTCGCCGACAAGCTGCGCTTCCTGGAGGCGGCGGCGGAGCGGGTGCGCGAGCTGGCCGCCGCCGGGCCGCTGGCCGTCGCCGGCGACTTCAACGTCTGCCCCACCGACGTCGACGTCTACGACCCGGCCGCCTTCGCCGGCTCCACGCACGTCACGCCCGACGAGCGCTCCCGCTTCGCCGCCATCCTCGACGCCGGCGTCGTCGACGCCTACCGGGCGGTGCACCCCGAGCCCGAGGTCGGCTTCACCTGGTGGGACTACCGGCAGGGCCACTTCCACCGCAAGCTCGGCCTGCGCATCGACGCGATCCTGCTCACGCCGCCGCTGGCCGAGCGGCTCGAGGAGTGCGGCATCGACCGCGGCTTCCGCAAGGGCCCGAAGCCGTCGGACCACGCGCCGCTGCTCGCCACGTTGCGCTGAGCGCCGGCCGCTCGGCGGCGTTCCGCTGGCGGCTCGGGCGGCCGAATGTCGGGTTTCCGCCCCTATAGGGCGCTAAACCGACGCTCGACGCGCGGCCGCGCTCGTTCAGAGCAGCTTGCGGTAGCGCCGCATCGTCCGCGGCCCCATGTCGCCGTGCGTGCGCTTGCGCATCGCGCGCACGCGCTCGTGATGGAACGGGCTCGACAGCGACTCGGCGTGGCCGATCACGTGGCGGGTCGGGATCGCGTGGCGGGCCTGCAGCCAGCGGGTCAGGCGCAGGCTCGCACGCAGCTGGCGGCGGTTGCCCATGACCTGCGCGTCGGAGGTGCCGACGTGCTCGACCCCGATCGAGACGTCGTTGAGGCCGACGGTGTGGCGGCACATCAGGCCCAGCGGCACGAGCTGGTGGATCGTTCCGTCGCGATCGACGATGAAGTGGGTGCACACACCCGGGCGCTCGCCGAACTCGACGTCGGGCCGGTTGGCGGCGAAGATCTTCCACGCCGCCGCGTACGAGCGTGTCGCCGTGTAGTGCTGGACGATCGTCCTCGGCTCGACCAGCCGGAAGCTGTCGTGACCGTAGTGGCGGCGGGAGTAGCGGCTCGTCTGGCGCTTGCGGTCACGCCCGAACGGGATCGGCGACCACGCGATCGGCGGCCGCGGCGCCGCCGCCGACCGCGCGCTGCGAGCGACGGTGGCGAGCGCGGCGCGGGCGTGCCGCCGCGCCTCGGCGGCGCGCAGCCGTCCCGCCGCCAGCTCGACGACGAAGGCGCTCGAGCCCGGCAGCTTCGCGTTCTGCCAGCTCGTGGCGGTGCCGCGGTAGTGCGGCAGCGTGCGCGCCGGCAGCCGGACGCGGCGCGCGTAGCCCCGGATCAGCGCGCGGTCGGCGCCGGGCGTGAGCACGACGAGGCGCATGTGCTGGTGAAACCAGATCGTCACGTCGGGCCGCACGCGCCGGATCAGCTTCTGCATCGCCCGCGTCTCGGGCTCCGACGCCGGGCGCCGGCCGGGGTAGTAGGTGTCGAAGGGGCGCCCGCCGCCCCGCCACCGGTACGGGAAGTTGCGGTTGAGGTCGACGCCCCGGGCGTTCTGCCGGGTGCCGGCGCGGGCGCCGTCGGGGTTGGCGGCGCGGACCGTCCACAGCTGCACGCCCGCCGGCGCGTCCATCCGCCGCAGCGCGCGGATGACCGCGTGGCCGGCGGTCTCGCTGCCATGGATCGAGCCGACGACCAGCACCCGCCGCGGCGCGGTCGGGTCCCCCTGGCGCACCGCGCGGATCTCGCGCCCCTCGACGGACTGCCCGGCGAGCAGGCTGGCGGCGGCGAGCGCGACCGGCAGCATCGCTCGCCACGGTAGCGTTGCGGCGATGGACTCCGCAATCGTCGTCGGCGCCGGCACGTTCGGTGCGTCGCTGGCGTGGCTGCTCGCGCGCGAGGGCGTCGCGGTGACGCTGATCGACCAGTTCGAGCCGGGCGACGCCCGCTCCACCTCCGGTGGGGAGACGCGCCTGTACCGCTGCGCGCACGGCGGCGACGCCGAGTACACGGCCTCGGCGCGCCGCGGCCGCGAGCTGTGGCGCGAGCTCGAGGCCGAGACGGGCGAGCGGCTGCTCCACGAGCGCGGCGTGGCGTGGTTCGCGCATCTGGAGGACGGGTGGGAGGCGCACTCCGAGCGCGCGCTGCGCGAGCTCGACATCCCGGTCGAGCGCCTGGACCCGTCCGAGGCGGCGCGGCTGTACCCGTCGTTCGCCGCCGACGACCTGCGCTTCGTGCTGCTCGAGCCGGAGGCGGGCGCCATCCGGGCCGCGCACGCCGTGCGCGCTCTGACGGCGGCCGCGCAGGCGCAGGGCGCGCGCGTCAAGCGCGCCCGCGCGCGCCCGGCCGGGCACGCCGTCGAGCTCGAGGGCTCCGGCACGAAGCTCGAGGCCGGCGCCGTCATCTGGGCCTGCGGCGGCTGGCTGCGCGACCTGTTCCCCGGCCTGGTGGACCTGCGCGTCACGCGCCAGGAGCTGTACTTCCTCGACGGCGGCGACGCCTGGCGCGACGTGCCGGCGTGGGTCGACTACGACCTCGCGGCGTACGGCACCGGCGACCTCGACGACCTCGGCGTCAAGATCGCGCCCGACGTCGAGGGCCCGCCGCTGGGGCCGGACGACCCGCTGCCCCCCGCGTCCCCCGAGGGCGAGGCCGGCGCGCGCGCGTACGCGCAGCGCCGCTTCCCCGCCCTGGCCGAGGCGCCGCTGCGGCACTCGATCTGCTGCCGCTACGAGCTGTCGCCGGACTCGAACTTCATCGCGGCGCCGCACCCGGTCGAGCCGGGCGTCTGGATCGTGGGCGGCGGCTCGGGCCACGGCTTCAAGCACGGCCCGGCGTTCGCCGAGCGGATCGTCGCGGCGCTGCGCGGGACCGGCGACCTGCCGGACCGCTTCGGCCTGCGCGAGCGCCAGCCCGGCCGCTCCTTCCGGACGGCCGGATCATCGTTCGAGCCCTAGCCCCGGTGTCGGCCGCCTACCGCCGCACCGGCGCCGACCCGCCGTTCCGCGACCCGGTGGGCGCGCACGGCATCGGCCTCGAGGGCTACTACTGGCGCTTCACCGACGCGGCGAGCGGGCGGGTGGTGGTGGCGCTGTGCGGGGCCTGCCGCGGCGCCGCGGGCGACTGGGCGCTCGTGGCCGTGGCCGCGCATCCCGGCGGCTTCCTGCGCTGGCAGGTCGTCCCCGAGGTGGCGCTGGATCCGCGGCGGCTCGGCGTCCGCGCCGGCGACGTGCTCCGCGGCGACGCGCACGGCCTGCGGGTGCGGCTGGACGGCGCGTCACTGGACGCCGCGATCGATGCCGGCCGGCCGTGGCCGCGGCGCGCGCTGGGCGCGCTCGGGCCGGCGCAGCTCGTGCCCGGGCTCGGCCAGTACTGGCATCCCCACCTGCTGCTCGGCGCCGCGACGGGCAGCGCGCGCCTCGGCGAGGAGGCCGTCTCGCTGGACGGCGCGCGCGTGTACGCGGAGAAGAACTGGGGATCGCGCTTCGCCCCCGACTGGTGGTGGGGCGAGACCCACGACCTCGGCGACGGCGTCGCGTCGGTTGCGTTCGCGGGCGGCCGGCTGCGCGTCGGCGCGCCGACCGCCGTGGTCGTGGCGCTCGAGGACCGGGTGCTGCGCCTGGGCCCGCCGACGGCGCGCACCACGACCGCGACGGCGCCCGGCCGCTGGCGCGTGCACGCCGCCGGGCCGCTGCACCGGGTCGAGCTCGAGGCGGAGGCCGACCCGGCCGCCGCGCATCGCCTCCCCGTCCCCGTCGTCGACGAGCGACGTGCCGAGCTGCGCTCGCACCAGCACCTCGCGGCGCGCCTGGCGGTGACGGTGCGCCGCGGGCGGCGGCTGCTGTTCCGCGGCGAGACGGAGCTGGCGGCGGTGGAGCGCGGCCGGCCCTAGCGCCCCTCGGCGCGCCGCTGCGCGACCCCCAGCGGCTCGGCGCCGATCAGGCGCTCGAAGCGGCTGACCAGGGCCCACACCGCCTTCAGCCGCAGGCTCGCGCGGCGGTCGACCGGCTCCACGCGGCAGTCGCTGATCAGCTCGGCGCCGCCGCCGTCGGCGGGGCGGGTCCAGTGCGCGAAGCAGACCTTCACCGTCCCGCGCTCGTCCCACGCCTCGTAGTCCTCGCGGCCGGCCAGCCGCGGGTAGTCGCGCTGCAGCGTCCAGATCTTCCCGCACAGCCCCGAGAGCGACCAGGTGTCGCCCTCGTCGAGCAGCGTGAACGGGTAGCTCTTGAACAGCTCGTGAAAGGTGATGTCGGCCGGCGTGCCCGGGATGCGCCAGCGCACGAGCCGGCCGAGCGTGCGCGTGTCGGACAGGCGGACCGTCTGGGCCGCGTCCCACAGGGTCTGCGGGTCGGTGTCGACCACGCGGCGATGGAAGGAGCGGATGGCCGGCTCCCCCGCCCAGCGCTCCAGTGCGTCCTCGACGGTCATGGGGTTGAAGCTACCCGTCGCGCTGGCGGTCTCCGCGCCGGGTAGGTTGCTCACGACGTGCGCCTGATCCAGCACAAGACGGAGGCGTTCTGGTTCTACCGGTTCCTGTCGCCGCTGTACGACCGCTGGGTCAACCCGCTGTTCTGGACGCGCGAGATGCGGACGGCGGCGCTCGAGCCGGCGCGCCTGGAGCGGCGCGACCTGCTGACCGTCGACGTCGGCGCCGGCACCGGGTTCTCCACCGAGGGCATCGTCGAGCACGTGGACGCCGAGCACGTGACGCTGCTCGACCAGAGCCCGCACCAGCTCTCGCGCGCGCGGCGCAAGCCGGCGCTGGCGGCGTGCACCGTGGTGCAGGGCGACGCCGAGCAGCTCCCGTTCGAGACCGATCACTTCGACCGCTACGTGTCGTGCGGGTCGATCGAGTACTGGCCGGACCCGCAGGCGGCGTTCGCCGAGGCCTACCGGGTGCTCAAGCCGGGCGGGATCGCCTGCGTGGTCGGCCCGCTGCCGCCGGCCAACCGGATCGCCCGCCGGCTGGCCGACCTGTGGATGCTGTTCCCGCCCGAGTCCGACTACCGCGAGTGGATGGCGGCGGCGGGCTTCGCCGACGTCACGCTGGTGCGGGTGGCGCCGGGCTGGCACTCCGGCGACGGCTACGGGATCTCGATCGCCGGCCGCAAGCCCGCGGCCGGTCCGTCGCCCGCGGCCGCCGCGCCGCGCGAGTCGGTGCGCGAACCGATGACCGCACGGCGCTGGGCGCGCTGGGTGGCCGGCTCGGCGGCGGGAGCCGTGTTCGTGCCGATCGCGGCGCTCGCGAGCCTGCGGGCGCGGCTGCGCGGGGCGCGCGGGTAGGCGTGCACGTCGAGGCCGCGACCCGGCCGCTCGGCCGCACGCGCGGCGCGGCCGGAGTGCTGTGGCGCTTCTCGCGCCCGCACACGATCGTCGGGTCGGCGCTGTCGGTCGTCGGGATCTTCGCGATCGCCGCCGACCGGCTCGGGCCGCTGCCGCCGGGGGAGGCGGCGTTCCACCTCGCGTGGACGCTGGTGGCGGCGCTCGCGGTCAACCTCTACATCGTCGGCCTCAACCAGCTCGAGGACGTCGAGATCGACCGCATCAACAAGCCCGGGCTGCCGCTGGCCGCCGGCGACCTGTCGCCCGCCGCGGGCCGGGCGATCGTCGCCGGCGCCGGCGTGCTGCCGGTGCTGCTGGCGCTCACGCAGGGCCCGATCGAGACGGTCGCCGTGCTCACGGCGCTGGCGATCGGCACGGCCTACTCGTCGCCGCCGCTGCGGCTCAAGCGCTTCCCCATGGCGGCGTCGGCGTCGATCTCCGTCGTGCGCGCGCTCGTGGTCAACCTCGGCGTCTACCTGCACTTCGCGGCCGCGTTCGGCGGCGGGACCGAGGTCGCGCCGGCGGTGTGGGCACTGACGCTGTTCGTGCTTCCGTTCTCGTTCGCGATCGCGGTGCTCAAGGACGTGCCCGACGCCGAGGGCGACCGCCGCTACCGCATCCTCACGTTCACGGTGCGCCTGGGGGCCCGGCGAGCGTTCCGCATGGGACTGGCCGCGCTGACCGTCGCCTACCTGGGCATGGCGGTGCTCGGGCCGCTGCTCGTGCCGGCCGCGCATCCCGCCGTGCTCGCCGGGACGCACCTGGCCGCGCTCGGCCTGCTGTGGTGGTGGGCGCGGGCAGTCGACGTCCGCGACCGAGCCGGCTTCACGCGCTTCTACATGCGCGTCTGGGTGCTGTTCTTCTGCGAGTACGTCGCCGTGCCGGCGGCGGTGCTGCTCGGCTAGCGTTCCGGCGCGATGCGCGGACTGCTGGTGGTGGGGGCGACGCACGGCGCGGGCGAGGGCGCCGTCGCCGCCTCGCTCGGGGCGGTTCTGCGGCGCGCGGGCGAACCCGCGTCGGTGGTGCGGGCGGTGGCGCTCGGCGACCGCGACGCCGAGGGGCTGCACGCGTTCGCGGCCGTGGCGACGCCCGCCGTGGCGGCCCGTCACGCCGGCCGCGAGCTAGACCCGGCCGAGCTCGCGTCACAGTTGCGCGCGACCGACGGCGTGCTCGTGGGCGCGTTGCCGGGCGGCCTGCTGGCGGCGCTGACGCCGCGCTTCACGGTGCGCGACCTGGCCGCCGAGCTCGGGCTGCCGCTGGTGATCGCCGTGACGGCGTCGCCCGACGCGCTCAACCTCGTGCGGCTGACGACGGCCGCGGCGCGCGCGGCGCGGCTCGGCGTGGCGGCGGTCGTGCTCACCGGCTGGCCCGACCCACCCGACCGCGTGCTGCTCGACGAGCGCCGGCTGCTGCAGGAGACGGCCGGCGTGACCGTGCTGACGCTGCCCGCGTCGCCCGGGGCGCGCGCCGACGCGATCCGCGACTGGCCCGTCGCGGACTGGATCGCCGAGCCGCCGGCGGCCGAGCCCGCGCCGGCCGCTCCCGCTGCGGCCCCGGCCGCCGCCCCCGCCGCGGCGCGGCCCGCCGGCGAGCTCGTCCTCGAGCCGTACACGGCCTGGGCCGAGCGGCCGGTCGGCGACCCCCGCTCGACCCCGCGGCCCAAGATCATGGAGGCGCTGCTCGAGATCGTCGCGGCGGAGGGGCCGATGCGCGCCACGCGCGCCTACGCGCTCTACAACCGCGCGAGCGGCGGCAAGAAGCTGACGACGATCGCGCGCGCCCCACTGTCGAGCGCGATCTACTGGCTCGCGCAGGAGCGCAAGCTGCTGCTCATCCGCCGCGACGAGATCCCGTGGCAGGACGACGACGTCGTCCGCGCGCTCGACCACCCGCCGGTGCGCGTCCGCGAGCTCGGCCCGCGCACGCTCGAGGAGGTCCCGCTCGACGAGATCGCCGAGCTGATGCGCCGGCTGCGCGACGTCCGCGGCGCGCGCGGCGACGACGAGCTCAAGCGCGGCGTGCTGTCGACCTACGGGCTCGTGCGGCTGACCACGCGCGCCGACGAGTACCTGGGGCTGGCGATCGCGCTGATGTAGGGCGCTGGTCCGGTGCGCCGACCCGGCCTCCACCGGATGGGCTGGTGAGGGTGGGCTCCGGCGGGTGCACGAGACGAGCCACGTCACCGTTCAGGCCGACGTGGCAAGCATTCGGCACCCGTAGCACCCGTTTCGCTTGCCACGTCGGACCTGGCAAGCATTCGGCACCCGTAGCGCCCGTTTTGCTTGCCACGTCGGCGCGCGGGCGGGGGTGGCACGGATCTTGCACGCGGGCGCCGGCCGCCGCGCGACCTTCAGTCGTTCGGCTGCTCCTCGCCGACCGCCTCGGAGCCCTCGCCCGGGTCCGGCGCGACGCCCGACGGGCGGACGATCAGCTCCTGGTGCATCGTCATCGGGTGCAGGTAGCAGAACATCTGGTAGGTGCCGGGGACGGTGAAGCGGCGCCGGTACCTGCGCCCGCCCATGAGCGTCGGCGAGCCCATCGCGCGCGGGCCGTTGGCCAGCGAGACCTTGTGCGGGATGACGTCCTGGAAGCGCCAGGTGACCGTCGTGCCGGCGGGCACCGACATTCGGACCGGGCGGAAGATCGACGTCACGCGCACGAGCGGCCGGGCGTCCTCGCCGTAGAAGTGCACCTTGCCCTTCGGGTGGTCGATGTCGGTCGGGACGCCGTTCTTCAGCGTGGTCAGCGGGACGCGCACGACCGGCGGGCTCGGGCGGTGCGGCATGTCCGTCCCCTGCTCGCGCGCGTCGGCGGGCAGCGGCGCGCAGCGGTCGGTCGCGCGCGCCCGGCGGGCGGCCGCCGCGCCCTCGGCGACGTAGATGTGCCAGACGCCCATCACGCCCATGTGCGGGTGCTCGTTGTCGTAGGCCGCGGTCGCGCGCAGCACGTCGCCCCGGTGGATGGCGATCCCGCTGCGCGACGTGAACCACGCCGTGTTCATCGGGCCGGGCTCGTGCAGGAACGGGCGCACCTTGTACATCACGTCGTCGGGCATCCCGTACGACGGGTCGGAGCCCATCAGCCGCCGGCCGCGGCAGCGCGGCTGGCGCAGCGTGATGTTGTGCGCGCCGCCGTGCAGGTGGGCGCCGCCGGCGACGATCAGGCCGTCGGCCGGCACGTTCCACTCGTGCGTCTTGAGCTGGATCGAGCCAGGGCCGCCGCCGCCCGGCACCGACCAGCTCGGCTCGTTGCGGCAGTTGGTCACGCGCACCCAGTACGGGGTGACCGGCGCCAGCCGGCGCTTGGTCACCTCCATCGTCCACTCGACGAAGACCTTCTGCCGCTTGACCGAGTGGCTCATCAGCATCGCCTGCATCTTCCAGACGTCCTTCGGGCGCGTCCGGTAGCCGTAGCCGGCCGGCAGGTCGAGCCTCTGGTCCTCCTCGCCGGTGCCGTAGAACGGCTCGCCGAAGCGCGCCCCGCACTTCGGCTTGCGGTCGCCGGGGAAGCGGCCCTGGTTGATGAAGACGACGTGGTGGAGCATCACCCGCTGGATGCGGACATGCCGGCCCTGCGCGTCGACCAGGCGGGCGTGCATCCTGGTGATGTAGCCGTCGACCCTCGGCGGGCGCACGATCACCTTCGGCCGCAGCGTCTCGAACGACCCGTGGACGTACGGGCCCGACTTCGCCACCACCGTCCTCGCCTCCGCGGGAACGGCGAGGACCAGCAGCGCGGCCAGCGCGACGAGGACTCCGGCGGAGCGGCGGCAGGTTCTCACCGGCGTCACCCTAGGCGACCGCGCGGCGCGGGGGTGACCTCACGCGCACACGAGCGCGACCGTCATGTCGCCCGGCGCGCTCGATCCGCGGGTGGCGCCGACGTAGCGGTTCGTCCCGTCGCCGGAGGACAGCAGCCGCGTCGTGGCGCGGCGGCGGTCGCGGACGAAGATCCCGCGCGCGGCGTTGCACTTCGAGTCGCTGAGGTTCCACGCGTCGGAGGTGAACGCCACCCGCCGGCCGTCCGCCGAGATCGCCGGGTGCTCGGAGGACCCGGCGGCCGGCGGGCCGCCGGCGCCCGATGCGCGCGAGACGAGCTCGACGGCTCCGCTGCCGACGTCCGCGGCCCACACGCTCTTCTGCGACCCGCGCGCGTCGCGCGCCACGAAGGCGATCGAGCGCCCGTCGGCGCTCAGCGCCGGCTCGGACGCCGCCGCGTCGGCGTGCAGCGGCTGCCCGGGGCGCGGCGCCACCACCCGCAGCGCGCCGCGTCGCAAGTCGGCGGCCATCACGCGCGACGTCCGCTGCCCCGGCACGAGCGCGGTGAACGCGACGACGCCGCCGTCGGCCGACACCACCGGCTCGTACGCGTCGGCCGCGCCCGAGGAGACCGCGCGGGTGCGCCCGGTGCGCAGGTCGTGGCGGTAGACGAGCGCCGCGTCGGCGCCCGGCGCGGTGGCGCTGAAGACGACGTAGCGGCCGTCGCCGGAGAGCTGCGGGTCGGCGGGGCGCCCGATGCCGCGCAGCGACGGGCGCAGCCGCGCCGAGCGCCGCGTGCGCAGGTCGGTCGTCCAGACGTCGACGCGGCCGCTGCCGGACTCCGACGACTCGTAGGCGACGATCCGGCCGTCGGCCGAGATGGCCGGGTCGTAGGCCGACCGCGGCAGCCCGCCGACCGCGCCCGGCGGCGAGGCGATGACCGTCCTGCCACGCTCCACGTCGCGCACGAAGACCGCCATCTGGCCGTAGCGCTTGGCGAAGTTGAGGTTCCCCTCGGCGGACTCGAAGGCGACGAAGCGGCCGTCCGCCGACACCGCCGGGTTGTACGACGAGCGCGGCAGCGGCGGCCCGGCCGACGCGCCGACGGACACGAGGAACATGTCCGCGCGCGCGAGCGGGCGCCCGAGGACGTTGATCTCGCCGCGCGTCTTGGCGTCCGGCACGCGCGCCTCGTAGCTCTCCCAGACGACGCGCTTGCCGTCAGCGGAGAGCGCCGCGTTGTTGGAGTAGTTGGACGCCGTCGCCGCCGAGGCGCGCGGGTCCTCGAGCGGCGGCGGGCCGTTGTAGCGCGTCTGGCCGAGCCAGCGCGGCAGCTGGCGCAGCTGGCGGCCGAGCAGCCGCCGCGCCTGCGCCGGCGGCATCGACTGGCGGCGGACGCCCTCGGCCGCCGTCGCCTCGAGCGTCGCCCGCGCCGCGCGCTCGGCGTGCGCGGCCGAGCGCCCGTACAGGCGGCAGATCTGCACGGGCGACAGCTCGCTGCGGCGCAGCGCCTGGAAGTGCTCGCGGGTGGCGACGCCGAAGATGGCGGGCGCGTTGTCGGGCACCGCGTTCTGGTGCAGCGAGTGGAAGAACACGTGCTGAGCGAGGTGGCCCTGCGTGAGCGTGCGCAGCGCGCGGCGCTCGAGCAGCGCGAGCCGCTGCGGCCGTCGCAGGCGATGCTGCCACGGCGCGACGAGCGCGCGCGCCAGCGCCTCGGGCTGCCAGCCGCGCGAGCGCGCGAGGCCGGCGAGGTTGCGCGTGTCGTCGCGCAGCCACTGCCAGACCTTGCCGCGATCGATCCCGAGCAGCCGGTGCAGGCGCGTCTCGTCGTAGGGCAGCCAGTGCTGCATCACCCACTTCTCGCCCGGCAGCCAGTGCGGCGGCGCGCCCGGCGGCGCCTCGGAGTCCAGCGACTCGGTCTGCGGCTTGGCCGGCAGCTGCACCTGCGCGGCGGCGGGCCCGGCGGCGGCCAGCGCCGCCACGACGGCGGCGACGGCCGCCCACGTCCTCCCCTGGGTCATGGGCGGACGCTACCGGGGCTATCCGACGACGTCGAAGTGCGTCACCGTCGTCTCGCGGTCGACGAGGAAGCGGTCGTCCTCCGGATAGAAGACCGCCCGCTCGATGTCTTCGCCGGCGAAGCCGCGGATCACGTCGAGCGAGTCCCAGAACGACAGCGTCACGAACTCCGTGCGGTCGCCGTGGTCGCGCCGCAGGATGTACGCGCCGCGGTTGCCGGGCGTGCCGCGGTAACCGGGCATCCCCGTCTGCTGCAGGTAGTCCACGTAGGCGTTGGCGTCGTCGCGGCGCGTCCAGCCGCGCCAGGTGCGGGCGATCACGGAAATTCCTCTCGGTCGAGCGCTGACGCGCCACGACCCTACCCCGCCCAAGTGCAGGAAAGAGCCGCTTCCTGCGGCAACGGCGCTACGTGCGTCGGCGCGCCTCGCCCGCGCGTGATGGCGCCTTTGTTCCGCTATGCGTGCCTAAAGCGCCATCACCCGCCCGCGGCGGCGGTCGCCAAACCGGACCGCTCAGTGCGCCACGAGCCGCGGCGTCGCCAGCCCGCGGTAGACCTCGAGCGTCTGGCGCGCGACGTCGGCCCAGTCGAAGCGCAGCACGTGCTCGGAGGCCTCGGTGACCAGCCGGTCGCGCAGGGCGTCGTCGGTGAGCACGCGCTCGACCATCCGCGCGAGCGACTTCGGGTCGCGCGAGCGGAAGCGCAGGCCGACGTCGTGGTTGGGGACGACCTCGCGCAGCCCGCCGGTGTCGGCGACGATGCACGGGCAGCCGGAGGCCATGGCCTCGAGGGCGACGATCCCGAACGGCTCGTAGATCGACGGGACCACGCAGAGGTCGGCGATGCGGTAGAGCGAGTGCAGGACGTCGTCGCCGATCCAGCCCATGAACGTCCCGTGCTCCATCAGGCCGAGCTTGGCCGCCTGCTTCTTGAGCTCGGCCTCGTGCGTGCCGGAGCCGGCGACGAGGAAGCGGACGTCGCCGAGGCGCTCGATCAGCGACGGCAGCGCGTCGAGCGCGATCTGGAAGCCCTTCTCGTAGACCAGGCGGCCGATCAGCAGGATCAGCCGCTCGTCCGGCGCGGCGAAGCGCGCGCGCAGCGCGTCGAGGTCGTCGACGGCGACGAGGTCCTCGGGGTCGATGCCGTTCGGGATGACGGCGACGCGCGCCTCGTCGATGCCGAACACGTCGGCGACGTGGCCGCGCATGTAGTGCGAGCAGGTGATGACGCCGTGGGCGCGCTTGGCCATCCGGGTCTCGATGCGGTGGATGTAGGACTGCGGGTGCTTGCCGACCCAGCCCTGGTGGCGGCCGAACTCGGTGGCGTGGATCGTCGTCAGGTACGGCACGCCGAGCTTGCCGGCCAGCGACTCGCACGCCTTCGCGACCAGCCAGTCGTGCCCGTGGACGAGGTCGAACTCGAAGCGCCGGCCGAGCTTGGCGCCCGCCGCGCGCATGTGGGTGTTCATGTCGCGCACCCAGTCCACGAAGCGCTCGAGGTCGTCCTTGGGGAACGGCGGCTCCTCGACGCGGTGCACGATGACTCCCGCGCGATCCTCCTCGGAGGGGTGCTCGCGCGCGCCGCGCGTGAGCACGTGCACCTCGACCCCCTCGCGCACCAGCCCCTCCGCCAGCTTGCGGACGTGGCGCCCGAGCCCGCCCTCCACGATCGGCGGGTACTCCCACGAGACGATCAGCACGCGCGGCACCATGGGGCGCCGGAGCCTACCGCCCTACTGGCGCTCGAACACCCCTGGACCGCCGGCCGGCACCAGCATGTCGGGGCGCATCTCGACCACCGCGCCCGTGGTCACCTCGCGCCAGCGGACGCGCAGCGCGTCGCTCGGCTGGAGCTTGCCCTTCCCGTACGGCCGGATCGGCACGACCACCAGCACCTCGCCTTCGCCGCGGGTGTAGGCGATGACGTCCGGCCCCGCGTCCACCGGCTCGTAGCCCCCGGCGAACGCCTCCGGCCGGCGCGCGCGCAGGGCGAGCACGGACCGGATCAGGCGCAGCTTCGGGTCCATCACGGGCCCGGTGCCGGCCAGCGCGCGGCGGCGCGCGTCGAAGTCCACCGGGCGCCGGTTGTCCGGGTCGACGAGCGCGAAGTACGGCAGCTCGTCGCCGCCGTAGACGTCGGGCACGCCCGGCGACGTGAGCCGCAGCCCGAGCTGCGCGATCGCCGACCAGCGCCCGGCGGTCCGCACCCGCTCGCACAGGACGTCGAAGCCGCGGCGGAACTCCGCGTCGTCGAGCAGCTCGCGCGCGAACGCCTGCACCCGCGCCTCGTAGGCCGCGTCCGGGTCGGCCCAGGTCGTGTTGACCTTGGCCTCGCGCAGCGCCTTCTCGAGGTAGCCGTCGAGCCGGGCGAGCGGCTCGATCGGCCACGCGCCGAGCAGGGTCTGCAGCAGCATCCAGCCCTCGTTGGGATCCGGCGCGCCCGGGACCCAGCGGCGCGCGAGCGCGGCGAACTCGTCGCGCAGCTCGGGCAGCGCCAGCGCCCCGATGCGCGCGCGGACGTCCGCGGAGCGCTTGGTGTCGTGCGTGGAGCCGATCAGCAGGTTGCGCGGGAACCGCCGGGCGCGCTCGAGGTTGGCCTCGTGCATCTGCTCGACGGTGATCCCGAAGCGGCCAGGATCGCCGCCGACCTCGTTGAGGGCGAGCAGGCGGTTGTAGCGGTAGAAGGCGGTGTCCTCGACGCCCTTCGCCGTCACCGGCGGCGAGGTCTGCTGGAAGCGCGTGACGAACTCCGCGTTTCCCTCCTCCTCGAGCAGCAGCGCCCGCGCCAGCTCGCCCGGCATCCCGGCCGCCTCGACGTACCGGCGGTCGAGGTCGTCGACGCGCCCGCTCCACGGCTCGACGTAGGTGCGGTAGACCGGCAGGTCGGCGAGCGCGGCGGCCAGCACGCCGGCGTCGAACTGCGGTGCCAGCCGGCGCAGCCAGTCGACCTCGCGCTGGAAGGTCGTGGTCGCCATCTCGATCTGCGCCTCGCGCGCCACCTGCGCGAAGTCGCGCGACTCGCCGGTCAGCTCCGCGTAGAGGTCGGTCAGGAAGCCCTCGGCCGACGAGTCGACCAGCAGCGCCTCGGCGTCGTTGAGGAACTCGTAGCCGACCGTCCCGTCCACCGGCCACTCGCGCAGCGGCTCGCCCGGGTGCAGGATCTTCTCGATCCAGACGTGCGCGGCGCCGCCGTCGCGCAGCTTGCCGAAGTAGCCGGCCGGGTCCGCCAGGCCGTCCGGGTGGTCGACGCGGACGCCGTCGATCACCCCGTCGCGGATCAGCTCGAGCGTCTTGCCGTGGGTGAGCTCGAAGACGTCCTGGCGCTCCTGGCGCACCGCCGCGAGGTCGTCGATGTCGAAGAAGCGCCGGTAGAACCCGGTCTCCGGGTGGACGTCGAAGACGCGCGCGCGCTCCTGCTCGTCGGCCCACCAGCGATTCTCGTCGCCGGTGCCCATGTGGTTCGGGACGATGTCGCAGATCAGCCCGAGGTCCGATTCCGCGGCGAGCGCCCGCAGCCCCTCCTCCCCGCCGAGCGCCTCGCTGACCTTCGTCGGGTCGACGACGTCGTAGCCGTGCGTGGAGCCCGAGCGCGCGGTCAGCGACGGCGACAGGTACAGGTGCGAGATCCCCAGCTCGCGCAGGTACGGGACCAGGCCGCGCGCGTCCTCGAAGGTCAGCTCCGGCCCGAGCTGCAGGCGGTACGTCGCGCGCAGCTCCGTCACGCCGCCTCCGTGCGGCGCAGCACGACCATCGAGCGGGCGACAACGGCGACCTCGTCGAGCGCGGCGTAGGCGGGCTTGGACTGCGGGTCGCTCGTGTCGACGGCGACCTCCCAGCGGACGCCGAAGCGCCGCACCGGCAGCGTGAACGCGGCGTCCTCGTGGTGGCCGTTGACCAGGATCAGGAACGAGTCGTCGAGGATCCGCTCGCCGCGCTCGCCGCGGTAGGGGATCTCCTCGCCGTTGAGGAACAGCCCGAACACGGGGTGCCCCGAGCGCCAGTCGCCGGAGGTCATCTTGTTGCCGTCCGGGCGGAACCACCACGCGTCGGGCAGGCCAGAGCCCTCGAGCTCCTCGCCGGCCAGGAAGGTCGCGCGGGTGAACACCGGATGCTCGCGGCGCAGCCGGATCAGCTCGCGCGTGAAGTCGAGCAGCTCGCGCTGCTCGCCGGCCAGGTCCCAGTCGTACCAGGAGATCTCGGAGTCCTGGCACCATGCGTTGTTGTTGCCGCCCTGCGTGCGCCCGAGCTCGTCGCCGCCGAGCAGCATCGGCGTGCCCTGCGAGAGCATCAGCGTCGTCAGGAAGTTGCGGATCTGCCGCAGCCGCAGCGACACGATCTCCGGGTCGTCGGTCGGGCCCTCGACGCCGCAGTTCCAGGAGCGGTTGTCGTCGGTGCCGTCGCGGTTGTCCTCCAGGTTGGCCTCGTTGTGCTTGGAGTTGTAGGAGACGAGGTCGCGCAGCGGGAAGCCGTCGTGGGCGGTGATGAAGTTGATCGACGCGAACGGGTCGCGGCCGTCGTGCTCGTAGAGGTCGGCCGAGCCGGTGAAGCGCGCCGCGTAGGCGTCGGCGCCGGCCTCGCCGCGCCAGAAGTCGCGCATGGTGTCGCGGTAGATGCCGTTCCACTCGCTCCACAGCACGGGGAAGTTGCCGACCTGGTAGCCGCCGGGGCCGACGTCCCACGGCTCGGCGATCAGCTTGACCTGCGAGAGCACCGGGTCCTGGTGGATGACGTCGAAGAACGCCGACAGGCGGTCGACCTCGTAGAGCTCGCGCGCCAGCGCGCTGGCGAGGTCGAAGCGGAAGCCGTCGACGTGGCACTCGATCACCCAGTAGCGCAGCGAGTCCATGATCAGCCGCAGGACGCTCGGGTGCACGACGTTGAGCGAGTTGCCCGTGCCCGTGAAGTCCATGTAGAAGCGCTGGTCGTCCGGCACCAGGCGGTAGTAGGACTGGTTGTCGACGCCCCTGAACGACAGGATCGGGCCGAGGTGGTTGCCCTCCGCGGTGTGGTTGTAGACGACGTCGAGGATCACCTCGATGCCCTCCTTGTGGAGGGCCTTGACCATCCCCTTGAACTCGCGCACCTGCTCGCCGTCGGTGCCGCCCGACGAGTAGCCCGCGTGCGGCGCGAAGAAGCCGATCGACGAGTAGCCCCAGTAGTTGGTCAGCCCCTTCTCGTGCAGGAAGGACTCCGAGGCGATGTGGTGGATCGGCAGCAGCTCGACCGCCGTCACGCCGAGGTCCTTGAGGTAGGCGATCGCCGGCTCGGACGCCAGCCCGGCGTAGGTGCCGCGCAGCTCCTCGCGCACGTCGGGATGCTGCATCGTGAAGCCCTTGACGTGCGTCTCGTAGATGATCGTGTCGCGCCACGGGATGGCCGGCGGCTGGTCGCCCTGCCAGTCGAAGCGGTGGTCGACGACGACGCACTTCGGGATCGCGTCGGAGTCGTCGGCGTCGTCGCGCTCGAGGTCGGCGTCGTCGTCGCCCGTCGGCACGTAGGGGTGGACGTTGCCGGCGTCCCAGTCGATGTCGCCGTCGATCGCCTTGGCGTACGGGTCGAGCAGCAGCTTCGCGGGGTTGAAGCGCTGGCCGGCGCCGGGGTCGTACGGCCCGTGCACCCGGTAGGCGTAGCGCTGGCCGGGCCCGACGCCCGGGACGTAGACGTGCCAGTTGAAGTTGGTGACGTCGGCAACCTCGATGCGCTCCTCGTGGCCCCGGGCGTCGAACAGGCACAGCTCGACGCGCTCGGCGTTCTCGGAGAAGAGGGCGAAGTTGGTCCCCTCGCCGTCCCAGCTCGCACCGAGCGGGAACGGCCGGCCCGGCCAGCACGTGCGGCTCATCGCACCAGCGCCCCGGCCAGGCCCGGCAGGACGACCTCCCGGTCCTCGATGCGGGCGGAGTGGGTGCACACGAGCACCTCGCCCGCCGCCGCCTCGAGCGGCACGCGCAGCTCGTCGCGGGAGAAGTTGCAGGCGAGCACGTGGTCGCCGCGCCGCACCCGCACCCACCCGGCCTGCTCGTCGCCGGCGGCGACGGCGTCGCCCGCCGGCAGCGCCCGGCGCGCGGCGATCAGGCGGCGGTGCAGCTCGAGCAGCGCCTCGTCGCGCTCGCGCGTGAGCTTCGAGCGCTCGAACGTCGCCGCGTCCTGCGGGTCGGGCACCTCCTCGCCGGCGAACTCCGCGAACGCGGCGAACTCGCGCCGCCGGCCCTCGCGCGTGGCCACGGCGATCTCCTCGTCGATGTGGTCGGTGAAGAACTGGAAGGGAGCCCGCTCCCCGTACTCGTCGCCCTGGAAGAGCATGGGCGTGAAGGGTGCCAGCAGCGTGCAGAAGGCGGCGAGCGGCAGCACCTCGCGCGGCAGCCGGTCGCCCAGCGCGCGGTTGCCGACCTGGTCGTGGTTGGCGTAGAAGACGACGAACTGCTCGGGCGGGCGGTCGTCGGCCGCGGCGCCGAAGCGCCGGCGCCTGAACGACGAGTAGGTGCCGTCGTGCACGTGCGGGCGGTGGAACGCCTTCACGAGCTCGCGCACCCGCCCGAACTCGCCGTAGTAGCCCTCCGTGTCGCCGGTGAGCAGCGTCCGCAGCGCGTGGTGGAAGTCGTCCGCCCACGCGGCGTCGCAGCTCCAGCCGCCCTGCCCGGCCGGCCGCATCACCTTGGGGTCGTTGAGACCGGACTCGGCGATCACGATCGCCGCGTGGTCGGCGGCGTGCACGCGGCGGTTGATCGCGGCGACCAGGTGCTCGGCGCCCGAGTCGAAGATCGCGTGCACGGCGTCGAGCCGCAGCCCGTCGACGTGGAAGTCGCGCACCCAGCCCTCGGCCGACTGCAGGACCCACTCGCGCACCGGGTCGCAGTCCTCGTCGTCGAAGTTCATCGCCGCGCCCCAGAACGTCGAGTACTTCTCCGTGTGGTAGGGCCCGAACGCCCGCAGGGCGGCGTCGCCGGAAGCGCCGACGTGGTTGTAGACGGCGTCGAGGAGCACCGCGATGCCGTGGCCGTGCGCCGCGTCGACCAGGCGCTGGAACGCCTCCGGGCCGCCGTAGGAGGACTGCGCCGCCGAGATGTACACGCCGTCGTAGCCCCAGCCGCGGCTGCCCGGGAACTCCGCGATGGGCATCACCTCGATCGCGTTGACGCCGAGGTCGCGCAGCTCGCCCAGGTGGGCGATCGCCCCGTCGAAGGTGCCCTCCGCGCTGAACGTGCCGACGTGCAGCTCGTAGACCACGAGCTCCTCGAGCGCCGGCGGGTCCCACCCGCCGTCGGTCCACTCGAAGCGCCGCGGGTCGACGACGCGGCTCGGACCACGCAGCCCGTCCGGCTGCCAGCGGCTGGCCGGGTCGGGCAGCTCCCGGCCGTCGAGCAGGAACACGTAGTCGTCTCCGTGGCCGCCGTCGACCACCGCCTCGCGCACGCCGAAGCCGGCGTCGGCCAGGGGCGCCTCGCGCCCGCCGAGGCGGACGCGGACGTCGTCGGCGGCGGGCGCCCAGCAGCGGATCTCGACGCGCCCGTCGGGAAGGGGCGTCGCTCCGAGCCGGCGCTCCCAGGGGAAGCGGTCTGACGGCACCACCCCAACGTATCCGGACGACGGCCGCCGCAATCTCGCCCGCTAGCGTCCGAGCGCCGATGTCCGGTTCCGTGTCCTGGATCACATACGCGCCGGTGAAGGGCCTCGCGCTCGTGCACCCCCAGGAGGTCGAGCTGACCACCGCCGGAGTGCCGGGCGACCGCCGCTTCCACCTCGTCGACGACCGCGGCCGGCTCGCCGGCGCCAAGGTCGCCGGGCCGCTCGTGCAGGTGCGCGCCGCCTACGACGACGCGCAGCGGCGGCTGACGCTGACCTTCCCGGACGGCGAGGTGGTGGACGGGATCGTCGAGCTCGGCGAGCCCTTGGTGACGCAGTTCTGGGGCGCCCGCCTGCCCGGCCGCCTGGTCGTGGGGCCGTGGGCGGAGGCGCTCTCGCGCGCCCGGGGCAAGCCGCTGCGGCTCGTCGAGGCCGACCGCCCGGAGCGCGCCGTCGACCGCGGGCGCGAGGGCGCCGTCACGCTGCTCTCGACGGCGGCGCTCGAGCCGCTGGCGCAGCGCGCCGGCGCTCCCGCGCGCGACGGCCGGCGCTTCCGGATGCTGTTCGGCATCGATGGCGTCGAGCCGCACGCGGAGGACGGCTGGATCGGCCGCGAGGTGCGCGTCGGCGCCGCGGTGGTCGTCCCGCGCGGCCACGTCGGGCGCTGCCTGGTGACGAGCCGCGATCCGGACACCGGCGCCCCCGACGTCGACACGCTCGGGGCGCTGCGCGCCTACCGCCGTGACCTGGACACGACGGAGCCGCTGGCGTTCGGCGTCTTCGGCGAGGTGCGCGTGCCGGGGCGGGTCGCGCTCGGCGACGCCGTCGAGCCGCTCTAGGAGGGCCAGGCGCCGGATCCGAGCGAGCTGCGCGTCAGCTTCCCCAGGATCTGCATGTAGTGGTAGATCCCGACGTCCGGCAGGTCGCGGAAGTAGCGCGCGAGGCCGGCGGCCGTGAGGTTCTCCAGATGCACCCCGGTCTCGGTCACCTCCGGCTCGTAGAGGCGCAGCCCGCCCACCGCGGTGTCGTTGATGATCAGCAGCTGGTGGCCGTGCTTGCGGTCGCGGTTGGGGTCGATCGCGGTGTGCGGCGGCTTCGCGTCGGTGTTGATGCGGCGGATGCGCACGCGGCGCCCGCCGATGTTCACGACCGTCGACCGTCCCTCGGCGATCTCGATCCCCTGGTCGGAGAGCTGGTCGAACGCCTCGTTGAAGATCACCTGCCACGTGTTGAGCAGGAGCTGCTCGCCGGGCTGGAGCCGGCGGGCCTCGGCCAGCACGTCGTCCGGCGACGCCAGCCACGTGGCCCGCGCCTCGGCCGACCGCCCGAGGTCGAACACCGGCGCGACGCGCGCGAGGATCTCGCGCTCCGGCGTGCCGCTCACGTCGTCGTAGAAGAGGTCGTGCAGGGCCTCCTGCACGCCGATCAGGTCGCCGAACGTCGCGCGCCGGTCGGCGATCCGGCTGCGCACGTACCGCAGCACCTCGATGGCGGTGCGCTCGCGGGGCCCGAGGGGGCGCGTCATCATGCCGTCGAGGATCGTCGCGCCGATGAACGCGCCCACCGCCTGCGGCCCGTCGACGACGCGCGAGGCCAGCGCCACCGCCTGCACGCAGCGAAGCGGGTCGCTGTCCGTCCAGGCGAGGGTGTCGTACTGCCCGAGCGCCCGCAGGATCGCCTGCGCGTCCCAGCCGCCCCCGGCCCCGAACGGCAGCGTCTGCCCGCCCTGCGGCGAGTTGCGGCGGAGCGTCTCGTCGTCGTAGGCGATCGAGATCCCCGTCGTCGAGACGCCCTGGCCGCGCAGGCGGTCGAGGCCGCCGATCGCCTGCTCGACGGGTCGCAGCGACGGCGTGACGGTCAGCGGGTCCATCGCGACGACGTCGCGCTGGAGCAGCCGGGCGGCCGCGCGGTTGCCGGCCAGGCGCTGGAGCGAGAGCGCGCGCGCCGCGAGCGGCGCGACGTGCGCTGCCGGCGCGGCGTCGACGGCGGCCGGCGGGCGCTCGGCGTCGGGGACCGGCCCTTCGCGCTCGGGCTGCGCGGGCATCGCGGCGATCCTACGCCGGGCGCGCGCCCGTGGATAGGGCCGCTCCTTCAGTCCACCAGCCGCCGCTCCATCGCCCAGCGGCTCAGCTCGTGGCGGGTCGAGAGCTGCAGCTTGCGCAGCACCGAGGAGACGTGCGCCTCGACCGTCTTGGCGGAGATGCCCAGCCGCAGCGCGATCTCCTTGTAGAGGTAGCCCCGGGCGATGTGCTGGAGCACCTCGCGCTCGCGCGGCGTGAGCGCCTCGAGGTCGGGGTCGGCGGCGGGCGGGGTGGCCGCCTCGCCGGCGAACGCGTCGAGCACGAAGCCGGCCAGTCGCGGCGAGAAGACGGCGTCGCCCTCGGCCACGCGGCGCACGGCGTCGGCGAGCTCGGCGCCGGAGATCGTCTTGGTGACGTAGCCGCGCGCGCCGGCGCGGATGACGGCGATGACGTCCTCGGGGGCGTCCGACACCGACAGGGCGAGGAAGCGCTGGGCGGGCCGCCGCTCGGCCACCTGCCGGATCACCTCGACGCCGCCGCCGCCCGGCATGTGGACGTCGAGCAGGACGACGTCCGGCGCGTGCTCGAGCACCGCGCGGACGGCGTCGGGCACGGTGGCGGCGTCGGCGAGCACGCGCACGAGCCCCTCGAGCTCGGCGCGCACGCCGGCGCGGAACAGCTGGTGGTCGTCGACGATGACGACGCTCGGCGCTGCGCTCATCGCTCCATCACCAGCTCGACCTCCGTTCCCGCCCCGGCCGGGGAGGCGACGACGGCCCGGCCGCCGTGGCGCTGCATCCGGCCGACGATGGACTCGCGCACGCCGCGGCGATCAGGCGGCACCGCGGCGAGGTCGAAGCCGGGGCCGCGGTCGCGCACGAACACCTCGACGCGCTCCGGCGTCACCTCGGCATAGAGCGCGATCGGCTGCTCGCCCGCGAACTTCGCCGCGTTGACGAGCGCCTCGCGTGCCGCGGCGGCCAGCGCCTCCGTCCGCTCGTCGAGCGGGCAGTCGCCGACGGTCACCGCGTCGACGACCACGCCGTGCGCGTCCTCGACGTCGGCGGCGGCGCGCTCGAGCGCGGCGACGAGCGACGTGCCGGCGCCGGGCGCGCGGGCGCCGTTGAGCCACGCCCGCAGCTCGCGCTCCTGCCGGCGCGCCAGCGTCGCCACCGCCCGTGGGTCCTCCGCCCGCCGCTGCACGAGCGCCAGCGTCTGCAGCACCGAGTCGTGCAGGTGCGCCGCCAGCTCGGCGCGCTCCTGCGAGCGGATGCGCTCGGCGCGCTCGGCGGCGAGGCCGCGGGCGAGCCGCAGCCACCACGGCGCGAGGATGATCCCGGCGGCGACCACCACGACGACGACGGCCAGCAGCACGTCGCGCGCCGGCCGCAGCGCGTCGTTGAGCCACAGGAACACGAGGCCGCCGCCGACCACGAGCGCGGCGCCGAGCGCCGCGCGGCCGCGCGCGGCGGCGCCGAGGCGGTCTGTCAGCGACACCGCCGGCCGCTCGCGCGGGCGTGCCGGCGCGTCCTCGGCGGTCGCCGCCGGCTGGCCCGGCTTCTGCGACTGCCGCCACAGAAGGGCGGCGCCCGAGGCGACCAGCGTGAGCGGCCACACCAGCGCGTCGCCGACCCAGAGCCCCCACGCGCGGAACAGCAGCAGCAGGCTGAGCACGAGCAGCCCGATACCGGCGGCGACCTGCACGCCACCGGCACCGCGCAGCCGCGGCAGGCGCATCGCCCCCTCCCCCGCCGGCAGCAGCGCCCACAGCAGCAGGTACAGCACGAGCCCGGCGCCGCCGGCCGTCGCGCCGACCACGAACACCACGCGCAGCAGCAACGGGTCCAGCCCCAGCCGCGGCGCCAGCCCGGCGCAGACGCCGCCGACGACGCCGGCGGCCGGATCGCGCTGGACGGGTGGGGCGGCGGCGTGCATCAGGAGCGGTCCAGACCGGACACGAGCAGGATGATGCCGACGGTCGCGAGCACCGCCGGCGCCGCGTAGTCGAAGCGGAGGTCGATCGCGCCGGCGCGATCGGCCAGCAGCAGCGCGCCGAGCAGCGTGATGGCGACACCGGCGACGAGCGAGACCATGTCCGGCCGCCGGCTCACGGGCCGCAGGGCACCTCCTCGTCGTCGCCGTCGAACACGAAGCGACCGCCGAGCTCGTGGCGGGTGACCTCGACCTCGCCGACGCCGACCTCGGACCGGAGCCGCAGGGTCGGCAGTGAGGGGTCGCTGCGCGCCTCGGCGAACGCGCCGGTCACATCCACGCCGTGGCTCTCGCGGTCGAGTACGTCGGCCTCGCCGAGGCCGAGCTCGACCTCCGACGCGACGCACACCCCGCGCGGCAGCAGCACGCGCGTCGCTCCGACGCCGACGTCGGTCCGGACGGTGGTCGTGCCCGCGCCGAAGTCGACGTCGCGCAGGTCGAGCACGAGCTCGCCGACGCCCAGGCGGTACTCGTCACGCAGGTCGTTCAACGAGCCGGGACGGTACTCGCGCTGGCCGACGCCGCCCTCGAAGGAGATGCCGGCGGCGGAGACGAGCGCGAGCGGGACGGCCAGCAACAGGGCCGGGGCGATCAGCCACCGCGCGCCACCGGCGAACGCCGCCGCGATCAGCACGACGCCGAGACCCAGCACGATCGCGGCGACGATCGTCCCCCCGCCGAAGGCGACGGCGGTGGCCGCACCGGCCCCGAGCGCGAGCGCGGCCATCAGCGCCAGCACGACGACGGCCGCGTGGGCGAGGCGCGGGTCGACGCTGCCGCCCGCGGCGCGATAGGCGAGGACGGCGACGGCGGCGATCAGCAGCAGCGGGCTGAGCATGACCAGGCCGCCGCCGACGAGCGGGAACAGCACGAGGGCGGCGACGACCGCGAGCGCGATGGCGGCCGCACGGCCGCGGCCAGCGTGCTGGGGGTCGCCCGGCACCCCGTCTGACGGCACGATCGCCGCGAGGACCAGGTACAGGATCAGCCCGCCGCCGCCGAACAGCGACAGCACGACGAAGCCGAGCCGGAACAGCAGCGGGTCGATGTCGAAGTGGCGCCCGAGGCCGCCGGCGACGCCGACGACGATGCGGTCGGAGCC
>DATLGB010000203.1:0-2679 GCA_035540675.1 Solirubrobacteraceae bacterium
ATGCGCGTGACCTGGCTCCCCGACGCCGAGCGCCGCCCGCGCCGCGTGGCGGTGGGGGAGTTCGACGGCGTGCACCTGGGCCACCGCGCGGTCATCGGCGACCGCGACACGGTGCTGACCTTCGACCCGCACCCGCGCGCGGTGGTCGCGCCCGATGCGGCGCCGAAGCTGATCACCCCGCTGCCGGTGAAGGCCGACGTCGTCGCCGGGCTCGGCGTCCGCGAGCTCGTGGTGATCCCGTTCGACGGCGACTTCGCCAAGCAGACGGCGCAGGAGTTCATCGACGACGTGCTGGTCGCCACGCTGGGCGCCACCGAGGTGTCGGTGGGGGAGAACTTCCGCTTCGGCCACAAGGCGCGCGGCGACGTCGAGCTGCTGCGCGCGCAGGCCGCCTTCGAGACGCGGGTGGCCGAGATGGTCGAGGTGGACGGCGAGATCGTGTCCTCGACGCACATCCGCGGGCTGATCGTGGCGGGCGAGATCGCCAAGGCCAACCGCTTCCTGGGGCTGCCGTACCACCTGCGCGGCGTCGTCCAGCACGGCGACAAGCGCGGCCGCACGCTCGGCTATCCGACCGCGAACATCGTGCCCGACAACGCGCTCGTGTACCCGGGCAACGGGGTCTACGCCTGCCGCGCCGCGCTCGAGGAGGACGGGGAGTGGCGGTGGTGGCCGGCGGCCGTGTCGATCGGGGTGCGGCCGACGTTCGTGACCGGCCGCGGCGTGCTGATCGAGGCGTACCTGATCGGCTACGACGGCGACTGCTACGGGCGCGAGCTGCGCCTGGCGTTCCTGGACCGCCTGCGGGGCGAGCGGCGCTTCGACTCGGTCGACGCGCTGGTCGAGCAGATGCACCGCGACGTGGACCGCGCGCGCGAGGTCGCCGCGTAGCGCCCCTGCTACCCTCCTGCGTCGCTCATGCCCGCAATGACCGCCGAAGAGAAGCGCGAGATCGTCCAGCAGTTCGGCTCCTCCGAGACCGACACCGGCGCCACGGAGGTGCAGATCGCTCTGCTCACGCGCCGCATCAACCACCTCACGGAGCACCTGCGCGAGCACAAGCACGACCACCACTCGCGCCGCGGGCTGCTGATGCTCGTCGGCCAGCGCCGCCGGCTCCTCAACTACTTCCAGAAGAAGGACCTCGAGGGGTACCGGCGCCTGATCCGCGAGCTCGGCCTGCGCCGCTAGCCGGGCGTGGCCGTCGTCGCGGCCGGTAGCCCCGCACCGCCGTTCGCGCTGCGGCGCTCCGACGGCGGGACGTTCACCAACGCCGATCTCGAAGGCCGCACCACGGTCCTGGCCTTCTTCCCGTACGCGTTCTCGAGCGTGTGCAGCGACCAGTTCTCGATCTACCACGAGGTGCTCGACGAGATCCGCTCGCACGGCGCGACGATCTACGGCGTCTCCTGCGACGCCGTCGACTCCCAGCGGGCGTTCCGCGCGGCGCTCGGCGTCGACATCGAGATGCTGTCCGACTTCGAGCCCAAGGGCGCGGCCAGCCGCGCGTTCGGCGTCTACCACCCGGCGGGCATGGCCACGCGCGCGCTCGTGGTGATCGGCCCGGACGCCGTCGTGCGCTGGAGCTGGGAGGGCGAGCATCCCGGCGTGCTGCCCGGCGCGAACCTGATCTTCGACGGGCTCGAGGCCGCGGCGTCGCCTCGATGACCCTCGGCTCGGCGCCGCTGCCGCCGGTCGCGCCGTCCGACCGCGTGCGCGGCCCCGCCGGCGCGCCGCTCGTCGTCGTCTACGCCGACTTCGAGTGCCCGTACTGCGCCGCGCTCGAGCTGCGCCTGCGCGAGGCCCGCGCGCGCGTGTGCTTCCGCCACTTCCCCGTGCGCTCGAAGCACCCGCGCGCGTGGGCGGCGGCGGCGGCCGCCGAGGCCGCGGCGCTGCAGGACGCGTTCTGGGCGATGCACGACGCGCTGTTCGGCGACCAGGGCCGCCTCGAGGACCCGCACCTGTGGGCGCGCGCCGAGCGCCTCGGCCTCGACGTCCCCCGCTTCGACGCCGACCGCCGCTCGGACGGCGTGCGGGCGCGCATCGAGGCCGACTTCCGCAGCGGCATCCGCGCCGGCGTGGCCACCACGCCGACGGTGTTCGCGTTCGGCGAGCGGATCTCCGGGCGGCCCGGCGACGCCTTCTGGGCGTGCCTGGCGGCACCCTGAGAGATCCATCCAGGTTGCGTCTCGCGGGCGGACGGAACCTGGACGGGCTTCTCCGCGACCACTACGCCAGGGCCCGCGCGACCGCCGCCCGCCGGAAGTCGAAGATCCGCTCGAGGTCGCGCCCGACGAAGGCCGCGTGCGCGAGCGCGCCGAGCGGGCCCAGCGGCAGCGCGTAGCGGACCGTGTCACGCATCAGCGTCCCGCCGCCCGCGAGCGGCTCGAACTCGTGCGTGTGGTGCCAGAGCGCGTACGGCCCGCGCAGCTGCATGTCGACGAAGCGCACGCCCGGCTCCCAGTCGGCGATCGTGGTCAGCCACCGCACCGGCAACCGGTGCAGCCGCAGGCGGTACTCGATCAGCGCGCCGGGGCGCATCTCGATCGGGCCCGGCGTGACGATCGCGAAGCCCAGCCAGGGCGGCGTGATCGCCTCGAGGTTGCCGGCGTCGGCGAAGAACGGGAAGACGTCGCCGGGCGCGCCGGGCAGGCGCTGCTCGCGGACCAGCGTGCGGTG
>DATLGB010000204.1:0-10923 GCA_035540675.1 Solirubrobacteraceae bacterium
ACGGCCGCGTCTGGCCCAACTCCGCCACCCGCGACCGCGCCCTGTCGTCGTTCATCCGATACTTCAATCGCTACAGGCCCCACAGCGCCGCCGGCGGCCGACCTCCCACCACCCGCGTTCACCAACTCCGCGGGCAGGACAGCTAGCGACGGCAGACGCGCACGCGGCGCACCTTGGTGCGGCGGCCGGGCTGCTTGACCTTGATCGTGACCCGCCGCCCGCGGAAGCGGCGCAGGTCGACGATCGCGCGGCCTCGCCGCACGCGGGCGCGGCGCCCGTTGACGATCACCCGGGCGCCCCGGCGCGCGCGGATCTTCAGCCGTCGCGGCTTCGTGCAACTCGGCTTCGGATCTGCCGGCGGCGGCGTCGCGGCGGGCGGGGCGGGAGCCGGCGGGCTCGGGTCCGGCACCGGCCCGCCGTGCAGCGAGAACCCGCCGGCCATGTGGCCGACGGCGCCCTCCGCGGCCGGGCACGTCGCCTCGGGGTCCTCGACCTCGTCGCAGCGCTGGTCGACGTACGCGGCCCAGGCGCTGCCGTCGGGCGCGACGGCGACGTCGAGGAAGTCGAGCTGGTTGTTGCAGCGGCTCGGGCCGCAGGCGGTGCTGCGCATCAGGGGCGCCGACGGGACGTTCGCCGTGGCCGACCAGAAGACGGGGTCGGCCCCCAGCGCGTCGGCGGAGACCCCCATGTAGCCGTGCCAGGCGGTGCGTGCCTCCTGGTAGGCGGCGAGCGGCTTGGGCGGCCCGCCGTCGGCGGTCACGCAGGAGCTCGCTGTGGTGCGGACGCAGAACGGGCCGCCCGGCGAGTTGGTCGTGCCGACGTAGGAGAAGGCGACGCGGCCGGGCTCACCGACGTCGATCGTCACGTTCCAGGCCTCGTTGACGCCGGGCGCGGCGATCATGAGCGGCTTCGACCAGGTCGCGCCACCGTCGCGCGAGGTCACCAGGTACGGCAGGCGGTCGCGCGCGATCCACGTGTAGTAGACGTTGCCGAGCCGGTCGACCGCCACGTTGGCCTCGTGCTCCTCCAGCTGCGAGCCGACGGCCATCCCGAGGTCGGCGACCTGCACGCGCTCCCAGGTGTTGCCGGCGTCGCGGCTGATGGCGACGAACGGCTGATCGCACCAGCCCCGCGGCAGGTAGACCGTGCCGTCGGGGCCGACGGCGCCGTGGCCGACGTTGCCGCCGCAGTGGCCGGGGACGCCGTAGTGGCCGCCGGGCCGGCGCGGGTCCTCGGTGAACGGCGGTGTCGCGGTGCGCACGAACGTGCGGCCGCCGTCGAGCGAGACCGAGCAGCCGGTGAACGTGCCGAAGTTGAAGAACGCGCCACCGTCGATCGCGCAGTAGTAGACGAGGTTGGGGTAGCCGGCCGCGTCCGGCCCGGCGGGCGGCGGCGGGCCGGCGAACAGGTTCTGGTGGTCGGTGTGCTGGCAGACCTTGCCCGGGCTCCAGGTGTCGCCGCGGTCGTCGGAGGTCGAGACGATCGAGCAGGCGACGAGCGACAGGTCCGCGTTGAACACGCGATCGGTCGCCTTGTCGACGTACAGGAACGGGTCGAACGAGATGGTGTCGTCCTCGGCCGGGGTGACCGGGTTGGTCTCCTCCCACGTCCGGCCGCCGTCCCGCGAGCGCAGCACGACGGAGTGCTGGTTGACGCCGCTGATCTCGAAGCCGACGTAGAACAGCGTCCCGTCGCTCGTGATGCCGAGCGTCGGCTCGGCGGCCCCGCGCCCCGTCCGGAGCAGCTGCGCGCTCGGCCCGACCCCCGGCGCGGTGGCAATGGCGTGCCCGCCGGCGCGGTGCGCCTGCGCCGGCTGCGCCGGCGTGTTGGACGGCTCCTGCTCGGCCAGCAGGCTGCGCGCCAGCCGGTTGGCGACCGTCATCCGCTCCGGCAGCCCCGCCTCGTGGCCGCCGGCCGGCGGAGCGCCGCGCAGCGCCGCCCACGCCGGCCATCCCAGCCGCGGGCCGTTGAGCGAGAGCGACGGGTCCCCGTGCGCGCCGGCGGTCCCCGCCCCGGTCGCCAGCAGTGCGAGGACGGCGGCGACGGCGGCGGCGGCGGCGCGGGTCATGCAGCCGACAAACGGTGCGCCGGGACGAACCTTGCGCGCGAACGTCCCGCAGTACGTGCTATGGCACGGATCCCGGGACGTTCGTCGGGGCGGCGGGACGGATACCGTTCAGGACATGTCCAACGAGCGCGACCTGTTCGCGAACTTCGAGCGCATGCGCCGCGAGATGGACGAGCTGTTCGGCGACGTGTTCGACCGCGGGCTGCGGCCGCGCCGGCGCGAGGGCTTCTCGCCGTCCGTGGACGTCTACTACCTGACCGAGCCGCCTCGAGCGGTGGTGAAGGCCGACCTGGCCGGGATCTCGCCGGACGACCTCGACCTCGAGATCCGCGGCCGTGAGCTCGTGCTGGCGGGGCGCCGGCAGCCCGACGAGGCCGACGGCCGCGTCTACCAGCAGGTCGAGATCGAGCACGGGGCGTTCCGCCGCGTCGTCGGGCTCGGCGTCGAAGTCGATCCCAACGCCGCGCGGGCCGTCTACCAGGACGGCATCCTCACGGTCGAGCTGCCCGTGCTGCACAACCAGCCGACGAGCCGCACCGTCCCGATCGTCAAGCGCGGGTCGGGCGAGCGGTGACGATCGAGATCGAGGCCGAGCGCGACGACGGGCGGCACGTCGAGGTCGGCGGCCATCCCGTCCTGCCGGACTTCCTGCCGGTCCTGCCGCTGCGCGACTCGGTGACCTATCCCGACACGCTGACGCCGCTCGCGGTCGGCCAGGAGCGCTCGATCCAGCTCGTCAACGACGTGCTCGGCGGCAACCGCATGCTGGTCATGCTCGCCTCCCGCTCGCCCGACGTGGAGACCCCGGGGCCGGACGACCTCTACGACGTGGGCGTCGCGGGCGTCGTCGCGCGCATGCTCAAGGTGCCGGACGGGTCGCTGCGGATCCTCGTCCAGGGCGGCCAGCGGGTGCGCGTGGCCGGCTGGGAGCGCGAGCAGCCCTACCTGGTGGCGCGCGTCGAGGAGGCGCCGGACCAGGTCGACGAGGGCCCCGAGCTGATCGCGCTGATGCGCAACGTCCAGCAGACGTTCTCGAGCATCATCGAGGAGGTCCCGTACCTCCCCGAGGAGCTGCAGATGGCGGTGGCCAACCTCGAGGACCCGTCGGCGCTCTCGCACCTGATCGCCGGCGCCCTGCGCATCAAGACCGAGGAGAAGCAGGAGCTGCTCGAGGAGACCAACGTCGCCCGGCGCCTGCGGCGGCTGTCGGAGATCCTCGCGCGCGAGCTCGAGGTGGTCGCGATCGGGACGCGCATCCAGTCCCAGGTGCAGTCGGAGATCGACCGCTCGCAGCGCGAGTTCGTGCTCCGCCAGCAGCTGAAGGCGATCCAGGAGGAGCTCGGCGAGCGCGACCCCGCGGAGGCGGAGGTCGAGGACCTGCGCGAGCAGCTGCAGGCGCGCAACCTCCCCGACGAGGTGCGCAAGCAGGCCGACCGCGAGCTGTCGCGGCTGGAGAAGCTGCCGCAGGCGGCGGCCGAGCACGGCGTCATCCGCACCTACCTCGAGTGGATCGCCACGCTGCCCTGGGACGAGGCGACCGAGGACAACCTCGACCTCGTGCACGCGCGCGAGGTGCTCGACGCCGATCACTACGACATCGAGCGCGTCAAGGACCGCATCCTCGAGTTCCTCGCCGTGCGCAAGCTCAAGCCCGACGCGCGCGGCTCGATCCTGTGCCTCGTGGGCCCGCCCGGCGTCGGCAAGACGTCGCTGGGGCAGTCGATCGCACGGGCGCTCGAGCGCAAGTTCGAGCGCATCAGCGTCGGCGGGATGCGCGACGAGGCGGAGATCCGCGGCCACCGGCGCACCTACATCGGCGCCATGCCGGGCGTGATCCTGCGCGCGCTGCGCGACGCCGGGTCCAACAACCCGCTGTTCATGATCGACGAGATCGACAAGATGGGCTCCGACTTCCGCGGCGACCCCGCCAGCGCGATGCTCGAAGTGCTCGATCCCGAGCAGAACGGGACCTTCCGCGACCACTACCTCGACCTGCCGTTCGACCTGTCGAACGTCATGTTCATCACGACGGCGAACACGCTGGACACGATCCCCGGGCCGCTGCGCGACCGGATGGAGGTGATCCAGCTCGCGGGCTACACCGAGGAGGAGAAGCTCCAGATCGCCAAGCGCTACCTGGTGCCGCGCCAGATCGAGCGCACGGGCCTCAAGCGCTCGCAGATCGCGTTCACCGACCGCGGGCTGCGGACGATCATCACCGACTACACCCGCGAAGCCGGCGTCCGCGGCCTCGAGCGCGAGATCGGCGCCGTCTGCCGGAAGGTCGCCCGGCAGGTCGCCGAGGGCACGCTCGAGGGGCGCGTGTCGGTGAGCGAGCCGAAGGTGCGCGAGCTGCTCGGCCGGCAGCGCTTCTACACCGAGGTCAAGCGGCGCACGCGGGAGCCCGGCGTGGCGACCGGGCTGGCCTGGACGCCGGTGGGCGGCGACGTGCTGTTCGTGGAAGCGACGGCGATGCCGGGCAAGGGCGACCTGACGCTGACCGGGCAGCTCGGCGACGTCATGCGCGAGTCGGCGCAGGCGGCGCTGTCCTACGTGCGCGGGCATGCCGACGAGTTCGCGCCGGACATCGCACCGGACTGGTTCGCCACCCACGACATCCACCTGCACGTGCCGTCGGGCGCGATCCCCAAGGACGGCCCGAGCGCCGGGATCACGATGGCGACCGCGCTGACCTCCCTGATCACCGGGCGGCCGGTGCGCGCCGACGTCGCGATGACGGGCGAGATCACGCTCACGGGCCAGGTGCTGCCGATCGGCGGGCTCAAGGAGAAGGCGCTCGCCGCGCAGCGCAGCGGGATCAAGCGGTTGATCGCGCCGCGGCGCAACGAGGCCGACCTCGAGGACATCCCGGAGCCGCTGCGCAAGGGTCTCGAGTTCCACTGGGTGGGCGAGATCGGCGAGGTCTTCGAGCGCGCGCTCGACGGGCGGCGGCGGCGGCGTGTGGGGAACCGCTAGGCCGGGGTAGAGTCCCGGCAGAGCGACCCGACCGAGGAAAGGGCGAAGATGGCAGCGAAGAAGAAGGCCGCGGCCGCCGCGGGGGCCGCGAAGGCCGCCCGCGAGAACGCGTACTTGCGACGGCTCGTCGAGGACGACGACCTGCGCGACAACATCGCGCAGGCCTACGAGTCGACCCGCCACGCGTACGGGCGCCTGAGCAACGGCAAGTCGCCCACCAAGGCGATCTTCGACGACAAGAAGCTGCAGAAGGACCTCAAGCAGGCGGCGGACTCGATCCGCGAGGCGAGCATCGCCCTGCGCGAGGCGCCCAAGAAGCGCAAGTCCGGAGGTGGGTTCATGCGCAAGCTGATGCTCCTGACGGTGGCCGGCGGCCTGGCCGTCGCCCTCAGCGAGAACCTGCGCAAGAAGGTGCTCGACGCGCTGTTCGGTGCCGAGGAGGAGTTCGAGTACACGTCCACCACGACGGCGGCCGGCGGCGGCGCCACGGGCGGCTCGACGACCTCGTCGACCACCACGGCCGGATCGACCAGCTAGCCGCCGGCGACGGCGACCGCGGTACGAGGGCGCCCATGTGGCGCCCTCTTTCGTGGTGCTACTTGTCCGGGAGGATGGGGATGTCCCAGGTGAGCACGGCTGCGACCGCGGCGATCGCCAGCAGCACGCACGCCAGGGCGGTGAGCGCCTTCTGGCGCGGGGTGGCCTCCTTGGCCGACGCCTGCGCCTTCTCCGCCTGCATGAGCGCCTTCTCGAGCATGGCCTCGGCCCACGCGAACTCCATCGCGAGCATCGCCAGGCCGATCGGGATCACGACGAGCGCGGGCCCCGGCAGGACGAGCATCGCCAGCCCGACCAGCGTCACGGCGACGCCGGCGCTGACGAAGGCGATCCGGTACAGGCGGCCGCGCTCCTTGTAGCGCTCCCGCCGCTCGGCCAGCCTGTCGGCCCAGCGGCTCTGCTCTCGCGGCGCCTCCGTCATTCGGCGATGAAGTCTCGCACCGCGACGAGCGAGCCGGGCCGCTCGGCGGTGTCGCCGCCCGAGCGCTGCAGCCAGGCGCCCGGCGCCACGTCGCGCCGCGACTGCCAGGCCAGCAGGATCGGGTGCGGGTCGACGGCGTCCTCCTCCATCCCGCCCGGGTGCACCTCGAAGTGCAGGTGCGGCGGGGTCGGCTCGGCGTCGCCCGTGTTGCCGACGAAGCCGAGCACCGTGCCCGCCTTCACGCGCGCGCCGTCGACGGCGGCGGGCGAGAACGCCGACAGGTGGGCGTAGAAGAACGCGTCGCCGCCGGTCGACGTGAGCCACAGCCGGTTGCCGCTGATCTCGAGCGTCCCGACGCGCGAGACGACGCCGTCGGCGACCGCGACGACCGGGGACCCGAACGGCGCGAAGATGTCGTTGCCCTCGTGCGGGCCGATCTGGCGCGGCCCGCCGTAGTCGTCCGCCAGGCTCGCCTGGTCGCTGTAGACGGGGAAGGCGAACCCGCCCGCGGTCAGGCGCTTCTCGACGTCCGGCGCCCGGCGCCGCTCGAGCCCCTTCTTCTTGACCCGCGGCTTGCGCGGCGGGCGCTTGCGCTCCGCCTCCGGCGTCGCGGTCGCCGTGGGCGTCGGCGCCGGGGCGGCGGGTTGCGTCCCGTCGGTGGCGTCGGCGCGCGCGACGGCGACCCGAACGTCCGTGCCGGCGGCGTAGCCGCGCAGGGGCTTGGTGAGCCGCACGCGCAGGCCGATCGTGCCCGTGTTGACGATCACCACGCCGGCGTCGTCCGGGAGCGGGAAGCGCCGCGCGTCGGCGACGTCCCCGATCGTCTCGCCGTCGATCCGCAGCCCCTCGACGCGGCCCCCGACGGTGGCGCCGTCGCCGTCGTCGTCGGCGACCCGGCGGACGCCGTAGGCGGTGACGAGCCCGTCGAGCACGTCGACCGAACGGGCGACGGCGTAGGCGCGGGCGTGGGCGTCGCGGCCCTCGACCGCGGTCCGCGCGGCCGACTCGCCGCGCTCGACGCGCAGGCCGCGCACGTCGACGCGCCGGGCGTCGCGGCGCTCAGCGGTGCCGCGGGCGGCGACGTCGCCCTGCGGCCCCACGTGGCCGCCGCCGATCAGCGCGAGCGCGCGGGCGCGCCCGGGCGACTCCGCGCCCGCGGCGGAGACCAGCAGCGCGCCGAGCAGGAGCCCGGCGGCGACGAGGATGATCGCGGCGCCGCGCATGCCCGCCCAGGGTACCGGGGCGGCGGGCGGCCGCCGGGCGGGTACGATCGCCGCGATGGCGGCCACGCGCGAGCTCGGCGGCGAGAAGGCGCAGCGCATCGTCGACGCGATGCGCGCCTCGCTCGGCGCTCGCGGCGCCGCCGGCTCCACGTTCGACCACGTCGCGCGCGAGGCGGGCGTCTCGCGCGGGCTGCTGCACTACTACTTCGGCACCAAGGAGCGGCTGCTCGTCGAGGTCGTCCGCCGCGACTGCGACATCCGGATGGCGATGCTCGACGAGGCGTTCGCCGCGGCGGCCGACGCCGACGAGCTGATCGACGCGCTCGTGCGCTCGCTCGAGGACCTCGTCGAGAACGACCCGGGCTTCATCGCGATGGTGTTCGAGCTGTTCACGTCGTCCCGCCACAACGACGAGCTCGCCCAGGAGATGCGCGAGCTGATGCGCCGCGTGCGCGAGCACCTCGCCGGCCTGCTCGCGGCCAAGCGCGCCGAGGGCGCGATCGCGCTCGGGGGAGAGCCGGACGCCGTGGCGAGCGTGCTGTTCGCCCTCGCCGACGGGCTCACGCTGCGGATGCTGTCCGAGCCCGACGTCGACTTCGGGACGACGATCGACGCGGCCGTGATCGCCGTGCGGCAGCTCATCCGCTCCGTGTGAGCGGCGTCACACCCGGGCTCCGCCGGCTCCGGCACCATTGGCTGGCCGGCCAGCCAGGATGATGACCACGACTCGGAGGAGAGGGCACGTGCAGGCGATGATGCTGAGGCTCGACGCGCTGATCCGCCGCCGCCGCCGGCTGGTCATCGCCGCCTGGGTCGTGCTGCTCGCCGCCGCGCTCCCGTTCGCCGCGCGCCAGTCGGACAACCTCACGAGCGGCGGCTTCGCGGTTCCCGGCTCGCAGTCGATCGCCGTCGAGAGAGCGCTCGCGCGCGACTTCCCGGGGACCCAGCGGGCGGCGCTCGGCGTCGTGGTCCTCCCGCAGGCGGGCGCCACGGCCGCGCAGCGGGCCGCCGCCCTCGATCGGGTCGCCGCCGCCGCGGACGCGGTCGAGGACGTGTCGCTGCCGGCGCGCGCGCTCGCGGCCGCGCAGCGCGACGTGCGCCGGGACGGCCCGGTCGTGGTCCCGCTGCGCGTCGCGACGACGGAGGACGAGGCCAACGACGTCGCGATCGCGCTGCGCGAGGAGCTGGGCGTCGCGACCGGTGCCCGCGACGGGGTCCGGATGCACCTGGTGGGCCAGGGCGCGCTGTGGGCGGGGCTGCAGGAGATCTCCAAGGAGGACCTCGAGGCGGCCGAGAAGACGGGCTTCCCGCTCGTGCTGCTGATCCTGCTCGGCGTGTTCGGGTCGCTGGCGGCCGCGGCGCTGCCGCTCGCGCTCGGCGCGTTCTCCGTGCTCATCACGGGCGCGCTCATCTACCTGCTGTCGCTCACCATGGACATGTCGGTCTTCGTGACCAACATGGCCTCGATGATCGGGATCGGCGTGGCCGTGGACTACTCGCTGTTCGTGCTCGCGCGCTACCGCGAGGAGATCGTCGCCGGCCAGGCGCCCGACCAGGCGTGCGCCCGCGCCATGGCGACCTCCGGGCTGGCCGTCGTGTTCTCCGGCGTGACGGTCATCGTCTCGCTGGCCGGCCTGTGGATGATCGACAACAACGCCATCCGCTCGATGGCGCTCGGCGCGATCCTGGTCGTCGCCGTCTCGGTGCTCGGCGCGGCCACGCTGCTGCCCGCCCTGATGCGCACGTTCGGCCACCGCGCCTACGCGCGCTCCAAGCTGTTCACGAGCCTGTCGCTGGCGCTGCGCTCGCGCGGGCGCCGCCGGCCCGGCTCGACGGCGCCCGGCGCGCCGGAGCGGCCGGACTTCTGGACGCGCTGGACCCGGGCCGTCATGCGGCGTCCCGTCCTCAGCGTCGTGCTGGTCGGGGGGCTGCTGCTCGTCCTCGCGATCCCGGCGCTGAGCCTCGAGACGGGGGCCGGGGCCCTGCGGCAGTTCCCGCCCGGCTACGAGACGCGCGCCGGGTTCGAGGCGGCCGCACGGGTGGTCCCGCCGGGCGAGACGGCGCCGCTGAAGGTGGTCGTGCGCGGCGGCGACGCCGCCGCCGAGCGCGTCGCGGCCCGCCTGCGGCGCGATCCCGCCGTGGCGCGCGTGGCGGGCGTGCAGCGCTCGCGCGACGGCCGCTCGAGCCTCGTGACCGCGATCCCGCGCGCGGACGGGGAGGCCGCCGAGACCAAGGCGGCGGTGGACCGCCTGCGCGCCGCCCTCCCGGCCGCCGCCGGGGCGGGCACGCGGGTGGACGTCGGCGGGGTCAGCGCCGAGCAGCGCGACAGCGAGCAGCTCATCGCCGGCTCGATGTGGAAGGTGCTGCTGTTCGTGCTCGGGCTCTCCTACATCGTCCTGCTCGTGCTGCTGCGCAGCGCCGTGCTGCCGCTGAAGGCCGTGCTGATGAACCTGCTGTCCGTCGGCGCCGCCTACGGCGTTCTGGTCGCCGTCTTCCAGTGGGGCTGGTTCGACGGCTTCATGGGCTTCCAGTCGCCCGGCCACATCGACACCCTCACGCCGCCGCTCGTGCTCGCCGTCGTCTTCGGCCTGTCGATGGACTACGAGGTGTTCCTGCTCAGCCGGATCCGCGAGCGCTACCAGGCGACAGGCGACACCCGCCGCGCGGTGGCGGAGGGACTGGCGCGCAGCGCCCGCACCATCACCTCCGCCGCGCTGATCATGGTCGCGGTGTTCGCCGTGTTCGTCGGGACCGGCGTGCCGTCGATCAAGGAGATCGGCCTCGGCAACGCGGTCGCCATCGCCATCGACGCGACGCTGGTGCGGCTCGTCCTCGTCCCGGCGGCGATGGAGCTGATGGGGCGCTGGAACTGGTGGCTGCCGCGGCCGCTCGGGCGGATCCTGCCCGACACGTCCTTCGAGGAGCTGCCGAGCCGGCCGGAGCCCGCGGCGGCGTAGCCGGGGTATCGTCGGCGCGGTGAGGGTGCCCGTCGCCGCCGGCCTCGCCGTCCTGGCGCTCGCGCTGGTGGCGACGCAGCTCGTGCTGCCGGGCGTGGCGGCCGAGCGCCTGCGCGACGAGCTGGCGCCGACCGGACGCGTGACGCACGCCCGCGTCGAGGCGCTGCCGGCGCTCAAGCTGCTGTTCGGGCGCGCGGACCGGGTGGAGGTGCGGCTGGCCGATGCGCGCGCGGCGACCGGCGAGGTCGCCGGCCTGCTCGACTCGACGCGCCGGACGGGCGAGCTCGACGCCCGCGTCGACACGCTGCACCTGGGGCCGCTCACGCTGCGCGACCTGCGCCTGCGCAAGGCCGGCACCGGCCTTGATGCCGAGGCGGCGGTCACCGAGGCCGACCTGGCCGCGGCGCTGCCGGTCGACGTGGGGCTGCGGCCGGTGGCGGCCGGTGGCGGGACGCTGGTGCTCGAGGCGACGGCCCCGGCGCTCGGGTCGACGGTGGCGGTGCGGGCGCGGCTGTCGGCCCGCGACGGCGCGCTCGTGATCGCACCGGACGGGCTGCTCGGCGGCTTCGCGTCGCTGCGGCTGTTCGAGGACCCGCGCGTGCGGGTGACGGGCGTGGGCGCGCGCACCCGCCCCGGCGGGTTCACGCTGACGGTGCGCGGGCGCCTCTAGCGCTTGCAGGCCGGCGCGCGCAGGCGCAGGCCCGCGCCGCACATCAGGAA
>DATLGB010000205.1:0-7034 GCA_035540675.1 Solirubrobacteraceae bacterium
ACGGCCGCGTCTGGCCCAACTCCGCCACCCGCGACCGCGCCCTGTCGTCGTTCATCCGATACTTCAATCGCTACAGGCCCCACAGCGCCGCCGGCGGCCGACCTCCCACCACCCGCGTTCACCAACTCCGCGGGCAGGACAACTAGCGGCCGGGCGCGGCGCTCAGAGTCGCCGCGCGACGAGCGTGCGCCGCGTCGTGCCGTCCGGGCGCCGGATCGTCAGCCGGAAGCTGTAGTCGCCGCGCCGGCGGCCCGCCGCGCCGAAGCGCACCCGCCGGCGCACGCCGGCCGCGCCCGGCAGGTCTCGGTAGGAGCGCACGACGCGCCCGCGCCGCAGCACGTCGAGCCGGACGCTGCCGGGCCGGCCGAGGACGTAGGAGATGCCGAGCGAGCGGCGCGGGCGGCCGCCGAAGACCGGGCGCTCGAGCTTGAAGGCGGCGATCGTCCCGCACGCGGCACGGGCGTAGAACGGCGGCCGCAGCGACCAGCGCCCGCCGGCGCGGCGCAGCGGCACGCGGCGGGTGTCCCTGGCGCCGGGACCGGCGGACGTCCGGAAGCGCGCGAAGTAGTAGCCGTCGCGCACGCGCCGGTCGCGGACGCCGCGGCGGGCCGTCCAGGTGAAGGCGCGCTCGTCGCTGCGGAAGAACGGCGCCACCAGGCGCTCGCGCAGGACCCGGCGCCCGCGCGAGACCTGGAACAGGTCGATGTCGACCGGATCCTCCGCGCCGCGCCGCACGAAGGAGAAGCGCAGCCGGCGCCCCAGCGGGCGCACGGCGACGCGCTCGAACAGCGTCGGGTTCGCGCAGCCGGACCGCGGGCGGTGGGGCGGCGGCGTCGGCGTCGGCGTCGGGCGCGGGCGCGCGCCCGGGGTGGGCGTCGCCGTCGCCGTCGGCGTCGGCGTCGGCGTCGGGTCGGCGGTCGCGGTCGCAGTGGGCGTCGGCGTCGCGACGGGCGCCGGCTCGACCGTCGTGTGCTCGGTGTCTGAGTCGTTGGCGGCGACCCGGTCGCTGACGTTGCCGCGCACGTGCGCGGTGATCGCGAGCTCGCCGGCGGCATCGGGCACCACCGTCACCTTGAAGCTCGTGCGCCCGTCCGGCGCGAGATCGCGCGGCGGGCACTCGAGCGTGCGGCCGCGCACGAGGCAGCCGCCGGCGTCGGTCACGCGCGCGCCGGCCGGCAGCTCCGCGGTGATCGTGACGCCGCGGGCGGTGACGGTCCCGGCGTTGTGCGCGGTCATCGTGTAGGTCAGCGGCTGGCCGGCCGTCGCCGGGTCGGGGTCGTCGGAGACGCTGACGCCGAGGTCGGCGACCGGCCGCGGGTCCTCGAGCAGCAGCTCGGCGTTGCGGTCGGCCGTCCGTCCGAGGCCGGAGCCGTCGTTCTGCGGGTCGTTGTAGGCGAAGGTGCGCCCGAGCGACGCGAGCTGCGGCGAGGTCAGCGCCCGCGTGCACGCGGCGGTCTCGCAGCCGCCGGGGGCCGAGGCCGGCGCGGAGTGGTCGATGACCGTGTTGAACCACGACAAGGTCCCGTCGCGGTTGTCCATGAGCTCGATCAGGCGGCTCTGGTTGGGCGGGTCGATCACGGCCGACGTGTTGATCTCCCACCACGTCGTGCCGTTGGTGCGCGTGAAGGCGGTCAGCCGGTGCTCGTGGGTGTGGCCGGGGACGTAGGCGACGACGTTCGGGAACTGGTCGAGCAGCTCGACGAAGCTCTCGTGGCCGCCGGGGCACGTCGTGTTCTGCGCGTCCGTGCCGTTGTGGATGCAGCCGAAGCCGGGCGTCGCCGGGTCGTCGTCGGACGGCCGCGGGTCGAGGTCGCAGCCCGGGTTGACGTCGTGCCCGTGGTCGTCGGGCACCGTGCAGGGGACGGCCTGCTCGTCGCGGATCTGCGTGCTCAGGCTGCGGACCGGGTGGTGGCCGAACAGCACCACGAGCTCGTCGCGCTCGCGCGCGGCGCGCAGCTCGCGCTTGATCCACTGGAACTGCGGGTCGTCGAGGTTGCCGTTGGAGGATCCCGGAAGCTGCGAGACCCCCTCGGTGGTCTGCCCGCCCTCGGCGTTCGTGTCGATCGAGATGAAGCGCATCCCCGGCGTCTGCTGCGGGCGCCACGCGTAGTAGGAGGCCGAGCCGCGCGACGCGGTCTCCTCCGCAGGATCGACGTGCGCGAAGCCGTGGTCGTCGTCGTCCGGTCCCTCGTCGGTGGCCCCGTAGATCTGCTTGATCTGCGGCTTGGAGACGAACTGCCGCGCGGGATCGGGCGGCACGAGCATCCCGACGTTGCCCGCCGACAGCAGCGGGCTCGGGTCGGGCGCGTCGGGCGGCGACGGCGCCTGCGTCGGGTCGTTGGTGGTGGCGAGGACCTTCAGGCAGCCCGTCGCGATGTCCTCGAAGGCCTGGTTGGCGTCCTCGTTGCCCTGGACGAGCACGTCGTGGTTGCCGTTGGTGATGTAGAAGGGCACGTCGAGGCCGACGGGGTCGACCTCGATCTGCTGGGCGTGGTCCATCAGCCCCACGAACCGGGGCCAGTCCTCCCAATCCGGGCCGTGCGGGTGGTCCGGGTCGTAGTACAGCGGCGTGATCGGCTCGCCGAACGGATAGTCGTCGTAGTCCTGCACCCCGGTGTAGCGGCCGCCCTCCGCGGCGGCGCCGGCCGCGCCGCCCTTGGAGGCCACGAACGCGGCGCATTCCGCCCCCAGCGCCGCCGGGTTCGCGTAGTCGGCCGCCTGGCTCAGGCCGCTGTTGAAGTTCAGCGGGCCGTTGCCCTCGAGCAGGTCGCGCACCCACACCGTCTCGTTGAGGTGTTGGTTGTCGGCCTGGTCGCCGGTCAGCAGCGCGAAGTCCATCCGGTTGCGCGTCCCGTCGCCCTGGGCGACCGGGCTGGCGGCGGCGAAGTGGTTGACCTGGCGCACCGTCGCGTCGATCTGGAAGGCCGTGAAGCCCTCCTGCGGCCGCCACGCCGAGGAGGCGCCGGGATCGAGGAACTCCACGCGCGCCGGCGACTCCTCGTCGGCGAGCTGGAAGTCCGTGAGCTGGCTGACGTACGCCAGCGACTTGCGCCGCGTGTGCCGGCCGGTCTGCGGCCGGGCGTTCACGCCGGGCCGCACGACGTAGGGCTCGCCGGCGCCGGGGACGAGCGTCTTGTACTTGCCGGTGCCGGACGGCACGAGCGTCTGCTCCACCGTCGTGTGACCGTCGGTGTCCGAGGCGAGATGGGCGGCACCGGCGGTCCCGCCCGCGGCGGCGAGCGCCAGTGCTGCCAGCGCCAGCGCGCGCCGGCGGCCACGTCCGTGCAGCAAGTCCTTCAAGACCGAGAAGAGTAGACACCGCGTCGGGAGGTGGCGCCGGTTCTGGCGCGTACGCTCACTGCAGTGCGCCGCGCGTCCCTGCTCCTCGTGCTCGCCGCGCTCGCCGGCTGCGGCGGGAGCGACGCGCCCCCGCGCCCGGTCGCGACGCCGGCGGCGGCCGCGCCGCTGACCGCCGCCGAGCGTCGCGAGGTCGCCCGCTACGAGGCGCGCATCCAGCGCCACTGCGTCCGCGTCGCCCGGTCGGTCGTCGACCGCGACGCGGCGCCCACGCAGCGCCAGCAGGCGCGGGCGTTCGCCGCCGCCGACGCGCTCGTCGCGCTGGCGGCGGCCAAGCCGACCGCACCGGTGGATGCCGGCCAGGACCTGCGACTGCTCGTCAGCGACGTGGTGGAGAACCTCGAGGGCTCCAACTGCGATCCCCGGCTGGTCGGGCGGCTGGAGGCGGGGCTGGCGCGGATCCCGGTCGAGTGACGCCAGGCCCGTTCCTGGAGGCACCTGACCGATGCAGCGCTGCCGGCCCAGTGGGGGGAGGCGGCTGCGCGCGCAGGTCCTGCGCGCGCAGCCCCGTGCCGGCTAGCGCTTGATCTTGATCTTGCGCGTCGCGCTCGTCGCCGTCCCGCTCTTGTCGGTCATGGTGACCGACAGCAGCAGCGTCCCCTTGCGCAGCCTGCGGACCTGGCGCCGGGCCTTCTTGGACACCTTGAGCCTGACCGCCGCGGTGCCGGCGTCCAGCAGGGTGCGCCGGCCGGCCGCGATCTTGCGGCCCTTGTAGCTGAGCTTGCCGTCGACGCGGCAGGCGGCCGGGCAGACCACCGAGACGCGCATGCCGTTCTTGAGCAGCGCCCGGATGCTCTGGGTGCTCGGCGCCTTCAGCTGGAGCGCCTGGCCCGACTGGCCGCCGGAGCCGGTGCCCGAGCCCCCGCCGGTGCCGGTGCCGGAGCCGCCGCTCGAGCCGACGTCGACGGTCTCGCACGTCCCGGCGACGGTGTCGACGGGATCGACGATCGCGGTGTCGGTGCCCAGGCCGCAGTCGATGCTGTCGGCCTCGCCGTCGCGAGCGCGGATCGTGTCGTTGCCGAACGGCACCGTGCAGCCGAAGTAGTCGCAGCTCGAGCCGCCGTCGCCGAGGATCCGGTCGCGGCCGGGGCCGCCCGTGATGTCGTCGTCGCCGAAGCCGCCCTGGAGCACGTCGTCGCCCGGCCCGCCGTCGATCGTCTCCGGCTGGTCGAGGCCCGTGAGCTTGTCGTCGCCCTCGAGCCCCCGGATGGTGCTCGCCCCGGTGCCGACGTTGGCCCAGACCCAGATGTCGTCGTTGCCCGACGTTCCCTGGTAGAGCCCGGCGGAGTGCGCCGTGATCTTCTCGATGCCGGTGACGTTGTCGCCCTCGCCGGGCCGGCCGTCGTTGGCCTGCCCCTCCTGCGTGACGCTCACGAACGGGTTGACGTTCTCGCTCGGCTGCGACCACTCGTCCACGGCGTCGAAGCCCGCGCCGCCGTCGATGACGTCGGGCGCCGGTGCCGCGTACTTGTCCCCGGCCAGCTCGTCGTTGCCGTCGCCGCCGAGCACGGTGTCGGCGCCCGCGCCACCGTCGAGCTTGTCGTTGCCGGGCCCGCCGTCCATGTGGTCCGGGCCCGAGTAGCCGAGAACCTCGTCGTTGCCGGCGCCGCCGGTGAACGTGCGCAGCGCGGTCGCCGCGTCGGAGTCGTCGCGCAGGTCGTCGTCGCCGTCACCGCCGTTGGCCGTCACCGCCATGGCCGCCGGCAGATCCGAGATGCCGAGGAAGTCGTTGCCGCCGCCGAGATCCAGCCGGGCGCTCTGGCCCGGCGAGTACTTGCAGGCCACCCAGCCGCCGGGGGCCTCGAAGCAATGCGACGTGGGATACGTGATCGAGACGTAGTCGCCGAACTTCACGACGGTGTGGGTGACGTCGGCGGCGTCCTCCTCCTGCCCGAACGACAGCGAGACGTTGTTGACCTCGGATCCCGCGTCCGTGTAGACCCAGGTCGAGCCCTGCAGGCTGATGCTGGCCGCCTGGGCCGTACTCGTCCATGCCGCGAGCACGAGCACCGCGATCCCGAAAACCAGCAGCCGACTGCGTCCCACGATCCACCTCCGTCGATCCGGGCCCTCCGAGCGGGCGCCGGCCTCGCCCGAGACTCTCCGAGGGGAACGGCTGCTGTCAAGCGGCGTTCCGTCCAGGTCCGCCACGGGCGGCAGCCGCGCCGCTGGTTGACGGCGCCCGCGCGGGTCTGCGACGTTTGCGCCGTGCGCCTCGCTGCCGCGATCTGGATCACGGCACTGGCGCTCGCCGCGGGCGGTTGCGGCGAGCGCGCCGCCGACGGCGCGCCGGCGCCGGACGCGCCGGACGTCCTGTGGCCGGATCCGAACGGTTCAGTGGTGGCCGATGACCCGATCGAGGCCGCACGGTCGTTCGTCGAGACGTACATCGGGCTCGACGCGCCCGCGCTGAGCGGGTTCCGCTCGACCGGCGGCGGGAGCGGGCAGATCGACGCGTTCCGCCGTGGCGAGGACGGCCGCCCGCTCGCGGCGGTCGCGGCCACGATCTCGCTCGTGCGGCGGGAGGACCGCTGGTTCGTGACGCAGGCCGGCAGCCCGGAGGTCGAGATCGAGCGGCCCGCGGCGGGCGCGACGGTCGCCCCGCCGCTGCCGATCGCCGGCCGGGGCCGCGGCTTCGAGGGCACCGTCGTGCTCGAGGTGCGCGCAGCGTTCGCCACCGAGCCGCTCGCGCGGGAGCCGGTGGTGGCCGGCGCGGCTGGGGCGCTCGAGCCGTTCGAAGCGGCGCTGGCCTTCGATCCGGGCGACGCGGCCGCCGGCGCCGTGGTCGCGCTGACGGGATCGGGGATCGCGGCCGCCGATGGCTTCGCCGCCTTCCCGGTGCGCTTTCGCCGCTGAGCGGCCTGCCGGGCGCGGCAGCTCGGCAGCCGTACCGCAGGTTGCGCGGTTCGCAGTGCGTCTGTACGGTCGGCAACCGGGCGCGCCGGACGCCCGGCAAGGATGCACCCGATGAGGGGCGAGAGCATGAACGAGCGGCAGATCAGCGTGCGAGCCATCCGGGCTCCGCATCGCGGCGCGGTCGACCGGCGACTGGCGACGGCGCTCGTCGCCCTCACCGTCGTCGCGATGTCCCCTGCCGGCGCGTCCGCTGCGCGGCCGCAGGCCGACCTGGTCGTGACGAAGGCGCGCAAGCCGCCGGCCTCCGTGGTCGTCGGCGGTCTCGTACCGTCCGGGGGCACGCTCGAGAACCGCGGCCGCCGGACGGCGCGCCGGTCACAGACGGGGTACTACCTGTCCCCGACTCGCGCGAAGTCCAAGCGATCCATCCGGCTGGGGCGGCGCGGCGTCCCCAAGCTCACCCCCGGCAAGTCCTCTTCGAGCCGGATCCAGCTACGGCTACCGGCATCCGTCGGCGCCGGCTCCTACCACCTGATCGTGTGTGCGGACGACACCGCCCAGGTCAGGGAGGCCGACGAGCGCAACAACTGCCGCGCGGCCGGCAGTACGAAGGTGCGACCACGTCCCGGCTCCACGCTCACCGATCCTGTCAATCCGTCGATCGATCCGCGACCGACCGATCCCGGCGCGGGGCCCGCCGATCCGGGACCGGCCGATCCGGGACCCATCGACCCGGGACCGGCCGATCCGGGGACGCCGGCGCGGCGCCCGGCGCGATCGGTGACGCCTGTGCTGCATTCGGCCGGAGCCGTGACCAAGCG
>DATLGB010000206.1:0-14940 GCA_035540675.1 Solirubrobacteraceae bacterium
TCCGTGTCGCGCACCACCCACTCGCCGGACGACCACTCCTGGGTGGAGGCGTGGTTCGACGGGATCGGCTGGGTGACCTTCGACCCGTCGCCGACGCCCACCCCGCGCGCGGGCGCGGATCCGGGGGCGCGGCGTCCTGAGGGTCTGCTGCGCGAGCCGGGCGCCGCGGCCGCGGAGCGCGAGCGTGCGCGCGGCGGCGGCGGGCTGCCGCTCGCGCTGCTGGCGGCGGCGCTGCTGGCCGGGGCGGGCGGCCTGCGCTGGTGGTGGCGCCGCCGGGCGCGCGGGGGGGCCGCCGGGCGGGCGCCCAGCGATCCGGGCCTGGCCGAGCTCGAGCGCGCGCTGCGCCGCTCGGGACGCGCGGCGCCGCCGGGCACGACGCTGGCGCAGCTCGAGCGGCGCCTGGGCGCCTCGGCCGAGGGCGCCGCGTACCTGCGCGCCCTGCGCGCCAGCCGCTACGGCACCGCGCCGGCGCCGCCCACGCGCGCGCAGCGGGCGGCGTTCCGCCGCGAGCTCGCCGCGGGGCTCGGCTGGCGCGGGCGCCTGCGGGCGCTGTGGGCGCTCCCGCCGGCGGTACGCTTGCACGCGCGCGAGCCCCGATAGCTCAGCTGGATAGAGCGACTCCCTCCTAAGGAGTAGGCCGCTGGTTCGAATCCAGCTCGGGGCACTTGGGAGGCGCGAGCCGGCGACCGCTGGTCAGCCGCCGCCGGCCGCGGGGCGGATGACCGTGATGCCGGCGGGCGAGCCGGTGCCGAGCGCCACGAGCGCGGCCGGCGCCTCGTCGAGCCCGATCCGCCGGGTGACCAGGTCGGCCGGCCGCAGCCGCCCCGCCTCCACGAGGGCCAGCATCTCCGGGTAGCCGCGGGCCGCCATGCCGTGGGCGCCGAGCAGCTCGAGCTCGCGCGCGATCACGAGGTCCATCGGCACGCGCGGCGGGTCGGGCAGCAGCCCGACCTGGACGTGGCGGCCGCGCTTGCGCAACCCGGCCACCGACGCGGCGCAGGCCGCCTCGGCGCCGATCGCGTCGAGGCTCAGGTGCGCGCCCCCGCCGGTCAGCTCGCGCACGTCGGCGCCGGCCGGGGCCGTCAGCTCCGCGCCGGCGCTGCGGGCGGCCGCCAGCGCCGCGCCGGCGACGTCGAGGGCGAGCACGCGGGCGCCGGCGGCGGCGGCGATCATCACCGCCGACAGCCCGACGCCGCCGCAGCCGTGGACGGCGACCCACTCGCCGGGCTGCACGCGCCCCACCTGGACGACCGCCCGGTAGGCGGTGGCGAAGCGGCAGCCGAGCGCCGCGGCCGCGTCGGCGCCGACGCCGTCGGGCAGCGCGACGAGGTTCACGTCGGCCCAGTCGAGCGCCACCAGCTCGGCGAACGAGCCCCAGTGCGTGAAGCCGGGCTGGCGCTGGCGGTCGCACACCTGCTGGTCGCCCGCCGCGCACTGCGCGCACGTGCCGCAGGCGCAGACGAACGGCACCGTCACGCGGTCGCCGGGGCGCCAGCGGCGCACGTCGTGCCCGACGGCCTCGACCACGCCGGCGAGCTCGTGCCCGGGCACGTGCGGGAACGCCGCGATGTCGGGGTCGTGGCCCATCCAGCCGTGCCAGTCGCTGCGGCACAGGCCGGTCGCCTGCACCCGGACGACGGCGCCGTGCGGCGGCGGCGCGGGGTCGGGCACGGTCGCGACCACCGGGGGCCGGCGGAAGGCGTCGTAGAGCACCGCGCGCACCCGGCGCAGGCTAGACCCGGGCCGGCGTCAGCTCGCGGCGAAGACGGCGGCGAGCGCCGCGGCTCGCACCGGTCCGATGCCCGGCACCTCGCGCAGCTCCGCCTCGCCGGCCGCGAAGACGGCGCCGAGCGAGCCGAAGTGGTCCAGCAGCCGGCGGGCGCCGATGGTCGAGATGCCGGGCAGGCAGCCGAGGACGTCCTCGGCCACGCGCGCGTGGTCGTCCGTCGGGCGCCGCGCCCGCGGGCGCCCGCGCGCCTCCGACGGGCCCTTCGCCTCGAGCCGGTGCAGGCGCGCGAGCCACCCCGCGGTGTCCGGCGGGTCCTCCGTGAGCAGGACGGCGACGCCGCTCACCAGCACGCGCCCCAGCGCGCCCTTCCACGAGCGCTCGGAGATGTGCACCGGCTCTCCCTCCACGACCAGCACCACCGCGTCGTAGGCCTCGGTGAGCCGCTCGGCCTGCTCGAACAGCCGCCGGTCCTTGATCGACGCGGCGAGGTCGGCGCCCGTCTTGCGCTCGACCACCAGCCGGTCCGACAGGACGTAGTCGCCCGCCGGCAGCTGGGCGGGCGCGACCGCGACGCCCGCCGCCGCCAGCGCCGCGGGGATGCCCGACCGCTCCTCGCGGTGGTCGTACAGCACCGGCAGGGGCGCTCGAGCGGGCACGCGCGCGGCGAGACTACCGTGCCCGAAGCGGTGCTCGACCCGTCGCAGAAGCCGATGCTGGCCAAGCTCGTGCGCGAGCTGCCGGCCGGGCAGTTCCTCTACGAGCCCAAGTGGGACGGCTTCCGCTGCCTCGCGTTCCGCGACGGCGCCGACGTCGACCTGCGCAGCCGCCACGGCCGGCCGCTCGGGCGCTACTTCCCCGAGCTGGTGGAGGCGCTCGGCGCCACCGCGCCGCAGCGGTGGGCGCTCGACGGCGAGGTGCTGGTCCTGGCCGGTGGCCGCTTCGACTTCGCCGCGCTGATGGCGCGCCTGCACCCGGCCGCCAGCCGCGCGCGCGAGCTGGCGGCGCGCACCCCCGCGATCTACGTCGCCTTCGACGCGCTCGGGGCGGAGGCCGACGACCTGCGCCCGCGGCCGTTCGGCGAGCGGCGCGAGCGCCTCGAGCGCCTGCTGGGCGGGGTGCGGCCGCCGCTGTTCGTCACTCCGGCCACCGCGGACCGGGCCCTGGCCGCGCGCTGGCTGGAGGAGTTCCGCGGCGGCGGGCTCGACGGCGTGGTGGCCAAGCCGCTGGGCGGGCGCTACGAGGGCGGCGTGCGGTCGATGCTCAAGGTCAAGCACGAGCGCACGGCCGACTGCGTCGTCGCGGGCGTGCGCGCCGGCGGCGAGCCGTTCGGCGTGCAGTCGCTGATGCTCGGCCTCTACGACGGCGACGGGCGGCTCGAGCACATCGGCGTCGTGACCGGCCTGGCCCGCCGCGAGCGCGAGCGGCTGGCGGCGGAGCTCGCTCCGCTCGTGGTGGGGATCGAGGGCCACCCGTGGGAGCACGGCTTCCTGCTCGGCGGCGGGCCGATGGGGCGTCTGAAGGGCGCGGCGGGGCGCTGGGCGCCGGGGATGACGATGGACTGGGTGCCGCTGGCCCCCACGCGGGTGGCGGAGGTGCGCTACACGCAGCTCGACGGCCACCGGCTGCGCCACCCGGCCAAGCTCGCGCGCTGGCGGCCGGACCGCGACCCGCGCTCGTGCCGGCTCGAGCAGCTCGACGAGCCGCTCGCGGCGCCGGCGGAGGTGCTCGGCGGCACCTAGAGCGACTGCCGCAGCTCGAGCACCGGCGCGAACAGGTCGCCGCGAGCGGCCACGCGCGCGATCACGTCGTCCATCTCGAAGGTCAGCCGCGCGGGGTCGGCGGCCTCGACGGCGGCCTCGACCTCCTCCCACGTCACCGGCGTGGAGACCGTCGGCCGCGCCTTCGCGCGCACCGAGTACGCGCACACCATCGACTTGTGCTCCGTGTTCTGGCCCCAGTCGATGAGCACCTTCCCGGCGCGCTCGGCCCGCGCCACGCGCGAGATCACCCGCTCCGGCCACGCCTGCTCGAGCACCTGCGCGACCGCCCGCGCCGCCGGCTTCGTCTGCCCATAGCCGGCGTCGCCGTTGAGCGGCACGTACACCTGCAGTCCCTTCGAGCCCGAGGTCTTGGCGAAGCCCCGCAGCCCCGCGCCCGCGAGCAGCTCGCGCAGTCGCAGCGCGACCTCCGCGCAGCCGATGACGTCGACGCCCTCACCGGGGTCGAGGTCGAACGCGATCACGGTCGGCCGGGCGTGGTCGGAGCGCTCGTGCAGCGACGTGTGCAGCTCGATCGAGCCGATGTTGACCGCCCACACGAGCGTGGCCAGCTCGTTGACGACGCAGAAGTCGATCGTGTCGTGCTTCTCGCGCGACCACACCGGGGCGAGCGGGACCCACGGCGGGCGGTGCTCCGGGCAGTTCTTCTGCCAGAAGCGCGGCCCCTCGACGCCCTCGGGGTAGCGGTGCATGTGCAGCAGCCGCTCGCGCAGGTGCGGCAGCATCACGTCGGCGAGCCGTACGTAGTAGTCGAGCACCTGCGCCTTCGTCGTCCGCGTGCGCGGGAAGATCACGCGGTCGAGGTTGCGGATGGCCAGGCGCCGGCCGCCGATGTCGATCTCGCCCGCTGCGGCCGTGGAGCTCATCCGTGTTCTCGGTTTTCCCGCGCCCCCGCGACGGGAACCCTTGGCGCGTGCCGTCGCCGATCGAGGACTACGCGCTCGTCGGCGACCTGCAGAGCGCGGCGCTCGTGGCGAAGGACGGCTCGATCGACTGGCTGTGCCTGCCGCGCTTCGACTCGCCGGCGCTGTTCGCCGCGCTGCTGGGCGACGAGCGCAACGGGCGCTGGCGGATCGCGCCGGCCGGTGCGGTGCGCGCGCTGCGCCGCCGCTACCTGCCGGGGACGCTCCTGCTCGAGACCGAGATCGAGACCGCCGACGGCGCCGTGCGGGTGCTCGACGGCATGCCGCCGCGCGGGCGCGAGCCGGACCTCGTCCGCGTGGTCCGCGGGGTGCGCGGGCAGGTGGACATGCGGATGCACCTGACGCTGCGCTTCGACTACGGCCGCACGGTCCCGTGGGTGCGCCGCACCGACGACGGCATCGTGGCGGTGGCGGGGCCGGACGCCGTGCTGCTGCACGCCGGCGTGCCCACCCGCGGCGAGGACATGGCCACGCTGTGCGACTTCACCGTCGGCCCCGGCGACGAGGTGGCGTTCGTCCTCACGTGGTTTCCGTCGCACGAGCCGCGGCCCCGGCCGGTGAACGGGCCGGCGGCGCTCGCGGACGCCGAGAGCTGGTGGCGCGAGTGGTCGCGCGACTGCAGCCAGGCGGGGGAGTTCTCCGCCGCGGTCGAGCGCTCGCTGATCACGCTGAAGGCGCTGACCTACGCCCCGACGGGCGGGATCGTCGCGGCGCCGACGACGTCGCTGCCGGAGCAGCTCGGCGGCGTGCGCAACTGGGACTACCGGTACTGCTGGCTGCGCGACGCCACGCTCACCCTGCTGGCGCTGATCGAGGCCGGCCACGTCGGCGAGGCGCGGGCGTGGCGGTCGTGGCTGCTGCGCGCCGTCGCCGGGTCGCCGGAGCAGATGCAGATCATGTACGGCATCGCCGGCGAGCGGCGGCTGGACGAGCGGGTGCTCGAGTGGCTGCCGGGCTACGAGGGCGCGGCGCCCGTGCGGATCGGCAACGCCGCGGCCGAGCAGTTCCAGCTCGACGTCTACGGCGAGATCATGGACGCCCTGTTCGAGGCCCGCTGCGCCGGCCTGGAGGTCGACGACGACGCCTGGCGCGTGCAGCGCGCCCTGCTGGCCTTCCTCGAGACGGCGTGGCGCGAGCCCGACGAGGGCATCTGGGAGGTGCGCGGGCCGCGCCGGCACTTCACCCACTCCAAGGTGATGGCCTGGGTGGCGTTCGACCGCGCCGTGCGCAGCGCGGAGCGCTTCGGCCTCACCGGCCCGGTCGACCGCTGGCGCGCGCTGCGCGACGAGATCCACCGCGAGGTGTGCGAGCGCGCATGGGATAAGGAGCGCGGCACCTTCACCCAGTCCTACGGCGCGCGCCCGCTCGACGCCGCGCTGCTCATGCTGCCGCTGGTCGGCTTCCTGCCGCCGGACGACGAGCGGGTGGCCGGCACCGTCGCGGCCATCGAGCGCGAGCTGCTGCGCGACGGCTTCGTGCTGCGCTACCCGACGGACGAGGCCGACGACGGCCTGCCGCCGGGGGAGGGAGCGTTCCTGCCGTGCAGCTTCTGGCTCGTGGAGGTCTACGCCGCGATGGGCCGCCGCGACGACGCGCTCGCGCTCATGCGGCGGCTCATGGAGCTGGCCAACGACGTCGGGCTGATCGCGGAGGAGTACGACCCCGGCGCGCGCCGCCAGGTCGGCAACTTCCCGCAGGCGTTCACGCACCTGGCGCTCGTGTCCGCGGCGATGAGCCTCGCGCCGGAGCGCGAGGGGCCGACGCGGCGCCGGCGGCGCGACGCCGACGAGGCCGGGCGCTGATGCGCGCGATCACGGTGCGGCCGGGGCGGCCGGGGTCGGCGGAGCTGACCGAGGTGCCGGAGCCGCCGCGCGCCGAGGGCGCGGTGCTGGTGGAGGCGGTCGCGCTGGGGATCTGCGGCACCGACGCCGAGATCGTCGGCGGCGAGTACGGCGAGGCCCCGGAGGGCGACGAGCGCCTCGTGCTCGGCCACGAGTCGCTCGGGCGGGTGCTCGAGGGCGCCGGCGGCGTCGAGCCGGGGGAGCTGGTCGTCGGCATCGTGCGGCGGCCGGATCCGGTGCCCTGCCACTGCTGCGCGCGCGGGGAGCCCGACTTCTGCCGCAACGGGCGCTTCACCGAGCGCGGGATCAAGGGGCTGCACGGCTTCGGCCGCGAGCGCTGGCGGGTGGATCCGCAGGACGCCGTGCGCGTCGACGAGGGCCTCGGCCTCCTCGGCGTCCTGCTCGAGCCGGCGAGCGTGCTGGCGAAGGCGTGGGAGCAGATCGAGCGCATCCGCGCCCGATCCTGCGAGCGCACGGAGCGCGTGCTGGTCACGGGCGCCGGTCCGATCGGCCTGCTGGCCGCGCTGCTGTCGGCCCAGCGCGGGCTCGAGACGCACGTGCTCGACCAGGTGACCGACGGGCCGAAGCCGGAGCTGGTGGCGGGGCTGGGGGCGACGTACCACGCCTCGCCGGTGGCGGAGGCGGCGCAGGACGGCTTCGACGTGGTGATCGAGTGCACGGGCGCGCCGCGGGTCGTGCTCGACGCCATCACTCCGCGAGCGCCCGGCGGGATCGTCTGCCTGACCGGGATGTCCGCCGGGGGCGACGAGCTCGACGTCGACGTCGGCGAGCTCAACCGCCGGATGGTGCTGGCCAACCACGTCGTCTTCGGTTGCGTCAACGCCAACCGGCGCCACTACGAGCAGGCCGCGGGCGCGCTCGCGGCGGCCGAGCGCGGCTGGCTCGAGCGGCTCGTCACCCGCCGCGTGCCGCTCGCCCGCTTCGACGAGGCGCTCGAGCGCCGCGACGGGGACGTGAAGGTGGTCGTCGAGCTCTGAGCGGCGGGCGGCGGCTTGGCTCGGCGTTGCCCCCGGCGGCCTGGGCTGGTTTACTGCCGCGGGCGCTCGCCGTCGCCCGGTCCGCCCACGCGGTGCACCGGGAGGCGCCGGCGCGAGGTGGCGCTTGGGCACGGGCACCACGGTCCACGCGGCCGGGGGCGGCCGGTGAGGGGAACGCCTCCGCGGAACAGCTCGTGCACCGCTCGCCTCGCGTGTCCCAGGACCTCCCACGCCCCGATCTCGTCACGTCGCTCGAGCGGCGCGACCACCTGTGCATCGTGCGGGTGGAGGGCGAGGTGGACCTCGTGTCGGCGCCGAAGCTGGCCGAGGCGCTGGAGGCCGCCGACGAGCCGGGCTGCGACCTCGTCGTCGACCTGCGCGAGGTCGGCTTCATGGACTCCACCGGGCTGCGGGTGCTCCTGCAGGCGCGCGACCGGCGCCGGCGCGAGGCGCGCCCCGCGCTGCGCCTCGAGCTCACCGACGACGGCAGCGTCGCGCGGCTGCTGGACCTCGTCGGCGTCCGCGCGCTGTTCGACGGCGCCTGAGGCGCGTTCGGGTGCGAACCGACCGGTTCGCCGCGAGCGGCCGTCCGGGACATGAACAAGTAGGGTTCGCCATCCCTAGGGGGAACTACTGCGCCGTCGGCGTCGTTCCGGCGTTCGCGGTGCGAGGATCTCGAGGAGGACACCTGCAGGCCGTACCACCCAGCGGAGCCCTGCTCGCGTGACGACAGAGCTGCTCCAGTCCGAGGGCGCCGCGCCGGACGCGGTTCCCACGGAGGCCGGTATCACCGCACGATCGCCGCTGGAGCTCTTCTGGCGCCGGCTGCGGCGCGACCGGGTGGCGATGACGGCGCTCGCGTTCATCGCGGTGCTCGTGCTGGCCGCGATCTTCGCGCCGCTGATCGTCAAGCTGGTCGGCGCGCCCGACCCGGCGAGCGCGGACCGCACGGCGCTCGACGACTTCGGCCTGCCCGACCCCGAGGGCGGCGGGGCGCCGGGCTCCCAGCACCTGTTCGGCGTCGACCAGATCGGCCGCGACGTCTTCGCGCGCACCATCTACGGCGCGCGGATCTCGCTCGAGGTGGCGCTGCTGGCGACCTTCGCCAGCGTCTGCATCGGGACCGTGCTCGGCATGGTCGCCGGCTACTTCCGCGGCTGGATCGACACCGTGCTCTCGCGGATCATGGACATCCAGCTGGCCTTCCCGGTGCTGCTGCTGGCCATCGGCCTCGGCGCCGCCTGCGCGCTCGGCGACGGCTGCGTCTTCGGGATCCTCAAGCCGGGCCTGCCGGTCGTGATCTTCGTGATCGCGCTCGCCCAGTGGCCCTACATGGCGCGCATCATCCGCGGCCAGGTCCTCTCGCTGCGCGAGAAGGAGTTCATCGACGCGGCGAAGTCGCTCGGCGCGTCGGACTTCCGGATCATCTTCCGCGAGATCCTGCCGAACCTGGTCGCCCCGATCATCGTCTACTCGACGATCCTGATCCCCACCAACATCCTGTTCGAGGCGGCGCTCTCGTTCCTCGGCGTCGGCGTGCAACCGCCGGCGCCGTCGTGGGGCGCGATGATCGCCGACGCGACCAACATCTTCGACATCGCCTGGTGGTTCATGCTGTTCCCGGGCCTCGCGCTGCTCCTCACGGTGCTCGCGTTCAACCTGGTCGGCGACGGGCTGCAGGACGCCCTGAACCCCCGGAGCAAGCGATGACGGACACCCGCGTGACCCACGCGCACACCCCACAGAAAGGACGGAGCATGCGGAGGGCCTCCCTCACCTGGCTCATGTCGTCCCTGCTCGTCGTGATCGCGCTCGTCGCCGCCGGTTGCGGCGGCGAGGACGACGGCACGAGCGGGAGCAAGAGCAACAACCCGAACCCCAGCGGGGCGGAGATCGGCGAAGGCAAGCAGGGTGGCGCCGTCACCTTCCTGGCCGCCGGCGACGTCGACTACCTGGATCCGGGCCAGACCTACTACACGTTCGGCTACATGGTCCAGTACGCGGTCAACCGGCCGCTGTACTCCTTCGAGCCCGACGACGCCGAGAACCCCGTGCCCGACGTCGCCGACGGCGAGCCGGAGATCTCCGAGGACAACACGGAGATCACCGTCAAGATCAAGTCGGGGATCAAGTTCTCGCCGCCGGTCAACCGCGAGGTGACCTCCAAGGACATCAAGTACGGCATCGAGCGCGCGTTCACCACGAACGTCCCCTCGGGCTACGCGACGTCCTACTTCGCCGAGATCGAGGGCGCGCCGGCCGAGCCGGTGAAGATGTCCGAGCTCGAGCCGTTCTCGGGCCTGCAGACGCCGGACGACCAGACGCTCGTCATCAAGCTCACCAAGCCGGTCGCCCCGCGCGTCGCGGCGGCGCTCGTGATGCCGATCACCGTGCCGGTCCCGCAGGAGTACGCCGAGAAGTACGACAAGGAGAACCCGTCCACGTACGACCAGTACGTCGCGTTCACCGGCCCGTACATGGTCAAGAACGACCCGTCGACCGGCAAGGTCACCGGCCGCGATCCCGGCAAGAAGATCGAGCTGGTGCGCAACCCGAGCTGGAGCAAGGACACCGACTACCGGCCGGCGTTCCTGGACTCGATCACGATCGAGGAGGGCAACGACGACCTGACGGTGGCCTCGCGCCGCACGCTCTCGGGCCAGAAGCTCATGTGCTGCGACTCCGGCCAGCCGCCGATCTCGATCCTCAAGCGCGCCCTGACGCGCTTCAAGGACCAGCTCGGCCGCGTCCCGGGCGGCGGCACGCGCTGGATCGCCCTGAACACGAAGGTCAAGCCGTTCGACAACCTGAACGTGCGCAAGGCCCTCATCGCCGGCTTCGACCGCAACGCCCTGCGCCTGACGCGTGGCGGCGAGGAGGTCGGCCCGATCGCCCAGAGCTTCATCCCGCCGGGCATCCCGGGCCACGAGGAGTCGGGCGGCGAGCAGGGCTTCACCGAGTTCGACTGGATGCAGAAGCCGACCGGTGACCCGGCCCTGGCCCGCAAGTACATGGAGGCCGCGGCCGAGGAGGGCGTGCCGGTCAAGAACGGCAAGTACGCCGGCGCGGACCGCATCCTCACGGTCGCCACGAACGCCGACCCGGGTAAGACGACCTCCACCGTCGCCCAGACGGAGTTCAACAAGCTCGGCTTCAAGCTGAACTTCCGCCAGGTGCCTCAGGACACCCTGTACACGAAGTTCTGCGGCGTGCCCGAGCGCAAGGTGGCGATCTGCCCGAACGTCGGCTGGTTCAAGGACTTCCAGGATCCGGAGTCCATGCTGCAGCCGACCTTCAGCGGCGAGGCGATCAAGCCGGCCGGCAACGTCAACTGGTCACAGCTCGACGTGCCGGAGATCAACGACGCGATGAAGGAAGCCGCGCTGTTGCCGCAGGGCGACGAGCGCAACCAGGCATGGGCCGAGATCAACAAGCAGATCGTGGCTCAGGCGCCGGGCATCCCGTACGTCTGGGACGACAGCTTCCAGCTGGCGTCGCGTGACCTCAACGCGGTGATGAACGGCTACTACACGACCTGGGATCTCTCCTTCTCCTCGGTCAAGTAGCAACCGGCTGCACGACGCAGCACCATGTGTGGGGCCCCGCCGCTCGGCGGGGCCCCTCACGCACTTCCACCCTCTGAAGACCTGACGCCCTGATGCTCGTCTACATCGTCCGCCGCTTGCTGTGGTCGGCACTGCTGCTGTTCGTCATCAGCTTCCTGGTCTTCTTCATCTTCTACCTGCTGCCGTCCGCCGACCCGGCGCTGCTGCGGGCCGGGCGCAACCCGGATCCCGACCTGGTCGCCGAGATCAACCGGCAGCTCGGCCTCGACAAGCCGTTCTACGTGCAGTTCTGGCGCTACATCGAGGCGCTGGTCACGGACTTCGACTTCGGGACGAGCTACCAGAACAACGTCCCGGTGCGCGACGAGATCTTCGACCGGATCCCGGCGACGATGTCGCTCGCGTTCGGCGCCGCCGTCGTGTGGCTGCTGATCGGGATCCCGATCGGGATCCTCTCGGCGGTCAAGCGCGGCACCTTCGTCGAGCGCATGTTCATGGGCGCCGCGCTCGTGGCCATCTCGGCGCCGGTGTACTGGCTCGGCCTGGTGTCGATCTACCTCTTCTCCAACGACATCGGCGTGGCGGCGCGGATCTTCCAGCCGCCGGGCAGCTACGTCCCGCTGTGGGAGGACCCGAGCATGTGGCTGCGGTCGCTGATCCTCCCGTGGTTCGTGCTGGCCACCGCGTTCGCCGCGATCTACGCGCGCTTCATGCGCTCGAACCTGGTCGACGTGCTCGACGAGGACTACATCCGCACCGCGCGGGCCAAGGGCCTGTCGGAGCGCCGCGTGGTGTTCCGCCACGGCGTGCGCTCGGCGGTGACCCCGATCGTGACCATCTTCGGGCTCGACCTCGGGATCCTGTTCGGCGGGGCCATCCTCACGGAGACGGTCTTCAACATCCCCGGCATCGGCCGGACGGCCTTCGAGGCGATCCAGAAGTCCGACCTGCCGATCGTGCAGGGGACGGTGCTGATCGGGGCGATGGCGATCATCGCCTTCAACCTGATCGTGGACATCCTGTACGCGTTCATCGACCCGCGCGTGCGGTATTAGGCTGGCCACCGGATGCCGCTGCTCGAGATCAAGGACCTGCGCGTCCACTTCGCCACGGAGGACGGGCTGGTCAAGGCGGTCGACGGCGTCTCCTACGAGGTCGAACGCGGCCAGACGCTGGGCATCGTCGGCGAGTCCGGGTCGGGCAAGTCGGTCTCGTCGCTGACGGTGATGGGCCTCACGCGCGCGCCCAACGCGCACATCTCGGGCCAGATCCTGTTCGACGGCCAGGACCTGCTGATGGCGTCCGACGACGAGCTGCGCCGGATCCGCGGCAACGACATCGCCATGATCTTCCAGGACCCGCTGTCGTCGCTGCACCCCTTCTACAAGGTGGGCAAGCAGATCGCGGAGGCGGTGCGGACGCACAACCACGACGTGTCCAAGGCGCAGGCCTGGGACCGCGCGGTCGAGATGCTCGGCCTGGTCGGCATCCCGGAGCCGCGCAAGCGCGCCGACGCCTACCCGCACGAGTTCTCCGGCGGCATGCGCCAGCGGGCCATGATCGCGATGGCGCTCTCCAACAACCCGAAGCTGCTGATCGCCGACGAGCCGACAACGGCGCTCGACGTCACCGTCCAGGCGCAGATCCTCGAGCTGATCGACCGGCTGCAGTCGGAGTTCGACGCGGCGGTCGTGATCATCACCCACGACCTCGGCGTCGTGGCCGAGACCGCCGACGACATCGCGGTCATGTACGCCGGCCGCATCGTCGAGAAGGCGCGCGCCGACACCATCTTCCACGGGCCCGAGCACCCGTACACCTGGGGCCTGCTCGGCTCGATCCCGCGCCTGGATACCGCGCGCGACGAGGAGCTCGTGCCGATCCCCGGGCGGCCGCCGTCGCTGATCAACCTGCCGACGGGCTGCTCGTTCCACCCGCGCTGCCCGTACGTGCGCGACGCCCACCGCCGGATCGAGCCCGAGCTGGCGCCGGCCGGCGACGACCCGTCGCACCGGGTGGCCTGCCTGCTCGACCACCGGACGCGCCAGAGCGTCTGGGCCGACCTGCGCTCGGGGCGGACGCCGGAGGAGGCGCGCCGGCTCGAGGTCGACCGGCGCGACGCCGGCCTCGACCCGGCCGTCGCGCGAGCGGAGGACGGCGCATGACCGAGGCCGCCGCCGGCGCGGCGCCACGGGCGGACCGCGCGACCGAGCCGCTGCTCGAGGTCCGCGATCTGGTCAAGCACTTCCCGATCACCAAGGGCGTGATCCTCAACCGCTCGGTCGGCGCCGTGCAGGCGGTCGACGGCATCTCGTTCGAGGTCCGCCCGGGCGAGACGCTCGGCATCGTGGGCGAGTCGGGCTGCGGCAAGTCGACGACGGCGCGCCTGGTCATGCGCCTCATGGCGCCGACGTCCGGCTCGATCCGCTTCGACGGGCGCGAGATCGCCGGCGCCCGCGGCGCCGACCTCAAGGAACTGCGCCGCCAGATGCAGATGATCTTCCAGGACCCGTACTCGTCGCTGAACCCGCGCAAGACGATCGGGACGATCATCGGCGAGCCGTACGCGATCCACGGCCTGCATCCCGAGCCCGGCCGCCGCAAGCGCGCCGTGCAGGAGATCATGGACATCGTCGGGCTCAACCCCGAGCACTTCAACCGCTACCCGCACGAGTTCTCCGGCGGCCAGCGGCAGCGGATCGGCGTCGCGCGCGCCCTCGCGCTGCGGCCCAAGCTGATCATCGCCGACGAGCCGGTCTCGGCGCTGGACGTCTCCATCCAGGCCCAGATCCTCAACCTGCTGCGCGACCTGCAGACCGAGTTCGGCATCACGCTCGTGTTCATCGCCCACGACCTGTCCGTGGTGCGGCACATGTGCGACCGGATCGCCGTCATGTACCTGGGCAAGATCGTCGAGCTGGCGAGCTCCGAGGAGCTGTACGCGCACCCGCGCCACCCGTACACCGGCGCCCTGCTGTCGGCGGTGCCGGTGGCCGACCCGCGCCTCGCCGCGCAGAAGAAGCGCCAGATCCTCGCGGGCGACGTCCCGTCGCCGACCAACCCGCCGCCCGCCTGCCGGTTCCACACGCGCTGCCCGAAGGCGGTCGCCGGCCACTGCGACACCGACGAGCCGCTGCTGGACCCCAAGGACGGCGGCAACCTCGCCGCCTGCCACTACCCGCTCACGGACGCCGAGGTCGCCGAGCGCGTCCCGACCGCCCGTGTCACAGGCTGAGCTGCCGCGCGCGGCGCGGCGCGTGCGCGAGGCGCTGGCGGCGGCGGGCGTCGACGCCGAGATCGTCGTGCTCGAGGACTCCACCCGCACCGCGCCCGAGGCGGCCGCCGCCGTCGGCTGCGAGCTCGGCGCGATCGTCAAGACGCTGGTCTTCCGCCGCAGCGGCGACGGCTCGCCCGTGCTCGTGCTCGTCTCGGGCGCCAACCGCGCCGACGAGGCCGCGCTCGGCGTGGAGCGCGCGGACGCTTCTTTCGTGCGCGAGGTGACCGGCTACGCCATCGGCGGCATCCCGCCCGTCGGCCATGCCACCCCGCTCGAGACCCTGGTCGATCCGGACCTCATGGCCTTCGGCGAGGTCTGGTGCGCGGCGGGGACGCCGAACACGCTGTTCGGCATCGCGCCGGCGGAGCTCGTGCGGATCACGGGCGGGCGCGTGCTGGGCTGAGGCGTCGTCCCGTGCAGGGGCGGCTCGCCCGGGGCTCGGCTGGGTGGGGAGCGGGCTCGCGTGATGGCGCTTTAGGCCCGCATAGCGGAACAAAGGCGCCATCACTCGCGTCGCGAGCTCGCGCGGTCCTCAACCGCCCCCCCGGGCGCCGCGGCTGCGGTCGCCGGGGCTGGGCGCGCCGCGAACGGCGGCTGGGTGGGGATCGGGCTCCCGTGATGGCGCTTTAGGCCCGTATAGCGGAACAAAGGCGCCATCACTCGCGTCGCGGGACTCGCGCGGCGCTCAACCGCCCCCCGGGCGCTCCGGCTGCGGGCGCTCCGGCTGCGGTCGCCGGGGCTGGGCGTACGCGGCGAACGGCGGCTGGGTGGGGATCGGGCTCCCGTGATGGCGCTTTAGGCCCGTATAGCGGAACAAAGGCGCCATCA
>DATLGB010000207.1:0-7707 GCA_035540675.1 Solirubrobacteraceae bacterium
ACTTCTTGGCCGCCGCCTTGGCGATCTTGACCTTCAGCGTGCCCTTGCCCGGGCCCACGGAGGCGAGCTTGCCGGTGCCGACGGTCTTGCCGCCGCGCTTGAGGCTGGCGGCGAGATCGCTGATGCGCTCGCCGGCGGTCACCTTGAAGGCGATCGCGCGCTTGCGCTTGATCTTCTTCGCCGACAGCTTGCCCGCGGTGACCTTGAGGTCGAGGGCCGCCGCACCGCCGCTCGAAGGCGGGTTCGTGCCGGTGCCGCCACCGCCGCCACCGCCGCTGCCGCCGCCGGTGTCGCCGCCACCGCCGCCGCCGGCGTCGCCGCCGCCGTCGCCCGTCCCGGTCGGGGTCGGCGTGCCCTCCTCCGCGCACGGCGTGACGCGGAACGTCTTGCCCGCGCGGTCGTCGGGGCCGTCGTCGGCGGTCGGCACGAGGCCGAGGCCCACCGGCGTGCGGTAGGCGACGCGCGAGGACCCGTAGGGCGTCGTGAGCGACTTGTTCGCGAGCCCCATCGCGTTCACCGGCACGACGATCGAGATCACGCCCTCCTTGCCGGGGTAGACCTTGCCGGTCGTGTCGCCGTCAGTGTTGTTGCCGGGCCCGGACGAGCCGCCGAGGGTGCCGTACACATAGGTCCAGTTCCCGGCGGTGTCCAGGTTCGCGCTGACGGAGCGGGTGGCGTCGCCGACCTTGAAGTAGAAGTACCAGGTGCCGCCCGAGGATCCCGGGTCGACCTTGGTGTCGAGGTTCGAGACCACCAGGTTGGCGGTCAGGACGTTGTTGCCGTTGGCGTCGGGGACGTAGCGGAAGAAGCCCGACAGCAGGTCCGTGTTCTCGGGCGGCTTGTGGCCCAGCTTGATCGGCCCCGTCGGCCCCGCGAGCTGCAGCTCCTGGTCGCCGGCGGGATCGGTGAACGTGACGCCGGCGCACGACGTCGGGACGGGCACGGCCTCCTGGGCGCCCGCCGGCGCCACGGCCAGCGCGGCGGCCGCGAGGAGGCCCGCCAGCGCGGGCGGGACGAGAGTCCGAGTCATGCGGCTCCTTTGGAACATGAGGAATCCCGGCCCGTAGGGTGGGCCGGCCATTGGACCGGGAACGCGCAGGACCCGAAGAACTTGCGCGCCGTTGTCAGCCGCTGTCGCGCGCGCGCATCCGGTGCGCGAGCGCCGACTGCAGCGACCACAGCTCGATGAAGCCGGGCGACGCGTTCTGCGAGAACAGGCCGCCGGACTCCGAGAACGTGGCGAGCTGCGGGTCGTAGACCGCGTTCGGGCTCTCGCGGGTCACCACGCGCGCCGACCCCTTGAACAGCTTGATGCCGATCGTCCCGTCGACGCGGCGGTTGACGTGGTCGATGTACGCCTGGAGGTCCTCGCGCAGCGGCTCCCACCACAGCCCCGCGTAGACGAGGTAGGCCCACTTCTGGTCGAGCGCCGGCTTGAACTGGTTCTGGTGGATCGTCCCGGTCAGCCGCTCGAGCTCGCGGTGGGCCTTGAGGATGATCGCCGCCGCCGGCACCTCGTAGATGTCGCGCACCTTGAGGCCGACGATCCGGTCCTCGATGTGGTCGACGATGCCGACGCCGTGGCGCATGCCGAGCTCGGCCACCGCCTCGATCAGCGCGACGAGCTCCATCCGCTCGCCGTTGAGCGCGACCGGCAGGCCGGCCTCGAACGTCAGCTCGACGACCTCGGGCTCGTCCGGCGCGACCTCGGGCCGCGTCACGAGCTGGAAGACGTCGTCGTCGGGCGCGTGCGAGAGGTCCTCGATCCACTTGCCCTCGCTGGAGCGGCCCCACAGGTTGTCGTCGATCGAGTAGGGCGCCGACTCCGTGCCGCCCTTGACGGGGATGCCGTGCTGGCGCGCGTAGGCGATCTCCTCGTCGCGGCCCATCTGCCACGAGCGCACCGGCGCGATCACCTTGAGCTCCGGGGCCAGCGTGGCGACCGTGGCCTCGATGCGCACCTGGTCGTTGCCCTTGCCCGTGCAGCCGTGGGCGATCGTGTCGCAGCCCGTCCGGCGCGCGTACTCGACTGCGAGCTTGGCGATCAGCGGCCGGCCGAGCGCGGTGAACAGCGGGTAGCCGTCGCCGTAGTCCGCGTTGGCCTTGATCGCCGGGGCGATGTACTCGCGGGCGAACTCCTCGCGCGCGTCGACCACGTGGCAGTCGAGCGCCCCGAGCTGCAGCGCCTTGCCCTTGACGACCTCGTAGTCCTCCCCCGGCTGCCCGAGGTTGACCGTGAGCGCCACGACCTCCGCGTCGTACTCGTCCTGGATCCACTTGAGCATCACGCTCGTGTCGAGGCCGCCGGAGTACAGCAGCAGCACGCGCGAGACCTCGTCGGGCTGCGCGAGGTAGGAGGCGACGCGCGCCGCACCCGGCTGCGCGACGCGGTGGACCTCGGTACGAGGGTCGCGGGGCTGGTCGCTCATGGGCGCCGCAGGCTAGTGGCTCCGCCGATAGCGTCCGGGCCATGTCCATCGTCAAGATCATCGAGCTCGTGGGCAGCTCGACCGAGAGCTCCGACGACGCCGTCCGCAACGCGCTCGAGGAGGCGCGCACGAGCCTGCGCAACATCAAGGCCGTCGACGTCGTCTCGACCGGCCTGCGCGGCGAGAACCTCGACGAGTGGCGCGCCCACGTGCGCGTGGCGTTCCTGGTCGAGCGGGTCGAGAGCTAGGAGCTAGAGCAGCGCGGCCAGTCGCCGCAGCGCCTCGTCCACCTCGTCGGCGGTGATGACCAGCGGCGGCAGGAAGCGCAGCGTGCCGGGGCCGGTCGCGTTGATCACCAGCCGCTGCTCGGCCAGCGCGCGGCCGACGAGCGCCGGCGCGTCGGCGTCGACGTCGGCGGCCACCATCAGCCCGAGGCCGCGCACCTCGCGCACGCCCGGCAGCGCCCGCAGCCCCTCGCGCAGGCGCTCGCCCTGCTCGCGGACCGACTCGAGCAGGGCGGGGTCGTCGAGGACGTCGAGCGCCGCGTTGGCCGCCGCCGCCGCGAGCGGGCCGCCGGCGAAGGTGGAGCCGTGGTCGCCCGGCGCGAGCACGTCGGCGTGCTCCGGCGTCGTGACCACCGCGCCGATCGGGAAGCCGCCGCCGAGACCCTTGGCCGCCGTCAGCACGTCGGGCACGACGCCCGAGGGCTCGTAGGCCCACAGCGTGCCGGTGCGCCCGACGCCGGTCTGGACCTCGTCGAGGATCAGCAGCGCCCCGTGCTCGTCGCACGCCGCCCGGATCTCGCGCAGGAGCCCGGCCGGCAGCGGGTGCACGCCGGACTCGCCCTGCACCGGCTCGACCAGGACCGCCGCCGTGTCCGGGCCGACCGCGTCGGGGATGGCCTCCGGCGCGACGGCGGCGAAGCCCGGGACCAGCGGCGCGAACGGCGCCTGCTTGGTCTCCTGCGCCGTCGCACTGAGCGCGCCGTAGGTGCGGCCGTGGAAGCCGCCGTGCGCGACGACGAAGCCGCCCCCGCGGCGGCGCTTGCGCGCGAGCTTGAGCGCGGCCTCCACCGCCTCGGTGCCCGAGTTGCCGAAGTAGACCTTGCCGCCGAGCGAGCTCGCGCTCAGCCGCTCGGCGAGGCGCACCATCGGCGACGTCCAGAACAGGTTGGAGACGTGCATGAGCCGCCCGGCCTGCTCGCGGACGGCGGCCACGACGCGCGGGTGGCAGTGGCCGGCGTTGCAGACGCCGATCCCGGCCAGCAGGTCGAGGTAGGACTCGCCGCGGGCGTCGACGAGCGTGCACCCGCTCCCGGACACGAACTCGACTCCGAAGCGGGCGTAGTTGCCCATCAGCGCCGTGTCGGCGAAGTCGGTGATCATCGGGCGGGCCGGATCTTCGTGCCCTGCCCGGCGTCCGTGAACAGCTCGAGCAGCAGCGAGTGGGGCACGCGGCCGTCGACGATGTGCGCGTAGGAGACGCCGCCGTGGATGGCGGTCAGGCACGCCTCGAGCTTCGGGCGCATGCCGCCCGCAACGGCCGGCAGCGCCGCCTCGACCTCGTCGGCCGTCGTCTCGGAGATGAGGCTGGACGCATCGGCCGGATCGCCCAGCCAGCCGGCGACGTCGGTCAGGAAGATCACCTTGTAGGCGCCGAGGGCGCGGGCGACCGCGCCGGCGGCCTCGTCGGCGTTGACGTTGTGCGAGCGGCCGTCGCGGTCGGCGCCGACCGACGCGATGACCGGGATGTAGTCGGCGGCGATGTGCTCGAGCACGCCGGTCTGCACGCGCTCGATGCGCCCGACGTAGCCGATGTCCTCGCCGCCGGGTGCGGTCGTCGTGGTCACGCGGAACAGCAGCCCGTCGTCGCCGCACAGCCCGACCGCCGGCTGGCCGTGGCGGTTGATGCGCAGGACGATGTCCTTGTTGACCTTGCCGACGAGGACCATCTTGGCGACCTCGACGGTGGCCTCGTCGGAGACGCGCAGCCCGCCGACGAACTCGACCGGCAGGTCGAGGCGCTCCATGTAGGCGGTGATCTCGGGGCCGCCGCCGTGCACCACGATCGGGTTGAGGCCGACGTACTTGAGCAGCACCACGTCGCGCGCGAAGTCCTCGCGCAGCTGCGGGTCGTTCATCGCCGCCCCGCCGTACTTGATGACGACGGTCCTGCCGTGGAACTCCCGGATGTACGGGAGCGCCTCGAGCAGCGTCGCGACGTTGGGGTTCAGCGGGCCGGTCACGTCGTGTAGTCGGCGTTGATGGTCACGTACTCGTGCGAGAGGTCCGAGAAGAACACCTCGGTGTCGGCGCCCTCCCCGGGCAGCGCGACGGTGTACTCGACCTCGGCGCCGCCGACCGCCCGCGCCAGCGCCTGCTCGTCGAACGGCAGCGCCGCGCCGCGGGCGCAGACCTGCACGTCCTCGATCCAGATGTCCAGCGGCAGCGGTGCGGTGCCGGTGAGCGCACCGCCGACCGCCTGCGCGATCCGGCCCCAGTTCGGGTCGCCGCCGTGCAGCGCGGCCTTGACCAGCGGGGAGTTGGCGACGGCGCGCGCCGCCGCCTCCACCGACGGCTGGTGCCCGCCGGTCACCACGACGCGGCCGACGCGCTCGGCCCCCTCGCCGTCGCGCGCGATCAGCAGGGCGAGCTGGCGCAGGAGCGCGTCGAGCGCCTCCCCCAGCCGCAGCTCGTCCTCGGACTCCGGCGCGACGCGCACCCCGCTCGCGCCGCCGGCCATCAGGATGACGGTGTCGTTGGTCGACAGCTGCCCGTCGACGGAGATGCGGTCGAAGGAGCGCTTGACGCACACGCCCAGCAGCAGGTCGGCCGTCTCGGGCGCGAGCGCGGCGTCGGTCTGCACGAAGCAGAGCATCGTCGCGAAGCGCGGCGAGATCATCCCGGCGCCCTTGGCCTGCGCCGACAGCCGGACGGTCCCGCTCGGCAGCGAGACGTCGAGCGTCGCCTGCTTGGGGAACGCGTCGGTGGTGCGGATGGCCTCGGCGAACGCGCCGTCGCCGTCCGGCGCCAGCGCCGCCCGCGCCCCGACCAGCCCCCGCACGACCTTCTCGCCCGGCAGCTGGACGCCGATCACGCCGGTCGACGCGATCGCCACCTGGTCCTCGGGCACGCCGGCCGCCATCGCGGCCGCGCCCTGCATCTTCGCCGCCTCGTCGAGCCCGCGCCCGCCGGTGGCGGCGTTGGCGTTGCCGGAGTTGACCGCGACGGCCCGCAGCGCGTCGAGCCGGCAGCGCTCGCGCGTGACCAGCACGGGCGCCGCCTGCACCCCCGACGCGGTGAAGCGGGCCGCGGACACCGCGTCGCCGGCGTCGCAGACGAGCAGGCCGACGTCGCGCCCGCCGGATGGCTTGATCTGGGCCGCCACGCCCGCCGCGCGGAAGCCCTGCGGCAGGCCGCCGCCGGGCACCTCGGTCACGTGCGGCGGCCGCTCGATCCAGCGCGAGTCGAAGAAGGCCACCGGGATCTCTCCGGCGGCGCTCATCGCGGCAGCCCCTCGGCCTCGTCGCGGCCGAACATCAAGTTGAGGTTCTGCACCGCCTGCGAGGCGGCCCCCTTCCAGAGGTTGTCGATCGCGCTGAACACCATGATCCGCCGCGCGCGCGGGTCCCAGTGCACCGACAGGCGGCAGAAGTTCGTGTCGCGCACGTCCAGCACCCCCGGCGGCCCCGTGCGGAGCTCGACGAACGGCTCGTCGGCGTAGGCGGCGGCGAACAGCTCCTCGAGCTCCTCGTCGCCCGTGTCGCGCGCCGCCGTCACGTAACAGGAGTCCAGCTCCCCCTGCGCGAGCGGCGCCAGGTGCGGGACGAAGGTGATGCGGACGCCGGCGCCGAGCGCCGCCAGCTCCTGCTCGATCTCGGGCGTGTGCCGGTGGCCCTCGACCTTGTACGGGCTGAGGTTCTCGTCGGCGGAGACGAAGTGCGTGGTCTCGGTCGCCGCGCGCCCGGCGCCGCTGACGCCGGACTTCGCGTCGATCACGACGTCGGCGATCAGCCCGGCGCGCGCCAGCGGCGCCAGCGCCAGGACGGCCGCCGTCGGGTAGCAGCCGGGGTTCGCGACCAGGTCCGCGTCGCGGATGGCGTCGCGATGGAGCTCGGGCAGGCCGTAGACGCCCTCGTCGAGCAGGCCGGGCGCGCCGTGCTCGCCGTACCACTGCTCGTAGGTGCCGAGGTCGCGCAGCCGGAAGTCGGCCGACAGGTCGACCACGCGCACGCCGCGCTCGCGCAGCGCGGCGACCGTGGGCGCCGCGGCGCCGTGCGGGTAGGCGACGACGGCCGCGTCGACCGCGCCGTGGCGCTCGAGGTCGAGCTCCTCGAGGACGAGGTCGACGCGCGTGCGCGGGTGGACGTCCGACAGGCGCCGGCCGGCCTCGGCGCGCGCGGTGGCGTACGCCAGCTCGAAGTGCGGGTGGCGGTGCAGCAGCGACGCGGCGAGCGCGCCCGCGTACCCCGACGCGCCGATCACGCCGACGCTAGCCACGCAGCTCACCGCCGAGCGCGCGCAGGCCGGCGACGATCTTCTCGCGCCGCTCGGCCACGTCCTCGTCGGTGAGCGTGCGGTCGGAGGCGCGGAAGGCCAGCCGCAGCGCCAGCGACACCCGCCCTTCCCCCACCTGCTCGCCGCGGTAGACGTCGAACACCTCCGCGTGCTCGAGCAGCGCGCCGCCGCCCTTGCGCACGGCGGCGAGCACCGCCGCGGCCGGCACGTCCTGCGCGACCACGACGGCCAGGTCCTGCCGGACGGCCGGGAACGACGTGAGGTCGCGGTACGGCGGCACGAGCAGCGCGTGCGCGGCCAGCACCGCGAGGTCGACCTCGAACGCGGCCACGCCCTCGAGGTCCCACGGGGCGGCGACCGCCGGGTGCACCTCGCCCAGCCATCCGGCGGGCTCGCCCTCCGGCCCGGCCAGCACGCGGGTCGCGCGGCCCGGATGGAGGAACGGCTCGCGGGCCGGCTCGAACGCGAGGTCCACGCGGACGGCGCGCGCGAGCGCCTCGAGCACGCCCTTGGCGGCGAAGAAGTCCGCCCGCGGCGGCGTCGTGTCCCGCCAGCTTCCCGGCCGCAGCGCACCCACGTCGGCGCCGTGCTCGCGGGTGCGCTCGTCCGGCAGTCGCCGCTCGCGCCACGCCGCGGCGCCCGGCGTGCCGGCCGGAGGGTCCCAGCGGCCGGGCGGGCGGCGCCGGTCGTCGGCCCAGGGCAGGTAGACGCTGCCGACCTCGAACAGGCGCACGTCCGCGGTCCCGCGACGGACGTTGAGC